>DYJH01000037.1 GCA_020723255.1 Desulfonema limicola
CAGAAAGCAATATAGCCAAATCGAGCCATTTTATATCGGAATCCGATTCATAAAGATCGATAAGACCACAGATATAAAACGCATAATCACTTCCCATTCCTAATACTGCTCTTTCTCCTTCCCGCCATCTTCTGAAGAGTTTTTTCGTTTTCTCATCATAAAGATTTGACATTATAAACTCCGCAGCGTTTTGAGCAGCTTTTAAATAGTTTTCTTTTCCAAGAACTTTATACGCTTTGGCAAAAGCCGATATCATGAGACCATTCCAAGATGATAGTATCTTGTCATCAAGGTGCGGTCTTTCTCTGTTTGCTCGTACCTTAAGTATTTTGTTTCTTGCATCATTTATTATTTGCTCTGCCTTGTCACACGATAAATTATATTTTTTTGCAGTCTCTTCACTTGAATGTTGAATATAAAGAATATTTTTCTTCTCAAAATACCCATGAGGATCGTTCACTGCATTTCCTTTTTCCATTATTCCATAATGATATGAAAACAATGCTGCCGTATCTTCTCCTAGTATTTCATCTATTTCTTTTTTGCTCCATACATAAAAAGCTCCTTCAACTTTATTATGTGCATCTTTCAATTCTTCTTTTAAGATTTGCCCGGGAAAACTGTCTGCATCTTCTGCAGAATAAAACCCTCCCACAGGACTAGTCATATCAGAAAGGATATAATCGCACGTTTCTTTGGCGATATCTATAAAAAGCTTATCGGAAGTTATTTGATATGCCTCAAGATAAACTTCAGCAAGCTGAGCATTATCGTAGAGCATTTTTTCAAAATGAGGGATATGCCATTTTTCATCGGTTGAATACCTGTGAAACCCTCCTCCCATCTGATCATAAATACCGCCCCCGGCCATTTTTCTAAGTGTGAGATCAGCCATATCAAGAGATCTCTTGGCCAAAGCAGGCTCTTTAATTTCATTTGCATATTTGAAATAGGCGAGAATGAATTTTAATATTGATGGTGAAGGAAACTTGGGAGCTTTTCCGAATCCTCCGAGTGTTTCATCAAAAGAAGATGAATAATATTTAAAAGCATCGTTTATATGACTCTGATTATTCTTTCCGGAAACTGAAGCGGTCTTTCTATAAGAAAGATTGTTTTTTATAATGTCAGCAAGCTTATTTGCTGAAGCAATAATATCCTTATGTACAGCCGGATCTTTCCATATAGTAGCAATTCTTTCTAATAAATCCGGCCATGATGTAATGCCGAAATTTGATTGGGCAGGAAAATACGTACCTCCGAAAAAAGGTTTTAGCTCAGGTGTCAGAAAAACATTTAAAGGCCAGCCGGCAGAACCTGTAAGCGCTGAAACAGCGCTGATATAAATGCGATCAATATCCGGCCTTTCTTCTCTGTCAACCTTGATACATATGAAATTTTCATTCATAATATTTGCAATTTTATGATCAGTAAATGATTCATTTTCCATAACATGGCACCAGTGGCATGTAGAATATCCTATTGATAATATAATTATTTTATTCTCTTTTTCGGCCATGCCGATAGCCTCATCACCCCATGGATGCCAATTAACAGGATTATAGGCATGCTGCAAAAGATACGGGCTTTTCTCATTTATTAACATATTGGGCTTATTTGTTATTTTTTTATTATCTACCACCACATCCTCCATTATTTTGCCGATATTGTTTATTACTTGACAATATTATTAATAATCTTATTTTTAATAATAATAATTCCCATTATAAAATTGTCCAATATTATTTAAATATAATTCAACGAATAATCTTTCCAAGAAGGGAGGAACAAATGGAAAAGGATGAAACAGTTTCAAAAAAATCTGTTAGCCCTAAAGATCTTACAATATGTGATGCCACAACCCAGATGCTGATAAAAGCAAAAAGAGACGGCGTTGAGACAGCGTTTGACAGAGCTATAAACATGAAGGCATGTCCGATAGGAGCAGATTCAGCATGCTGCAAACACTGTGCAATGGGGCCATGCAGGCTTAATTCAAAGGATCCATATGGGAAAGTGGGTGTATGCGGAGCAACGATTGACACTATTATGTCTAGAAATTTTGCCCGCATGGTTGCAGCAGGTTCAGCATGTCATAACGATCATGGCATGGCTATGCTAGATCTTTTCAGAGAAGTAGTAACCGGAAATAACGAAGAATACAGAATTAAAGATAAGCATAAACTTGAAGAAGTTGCAAGTTCAATCGGCATAGAAACTGAAGGCCGGAGCACACAAGAAATTGCATTAGATCTTTATCATGAACTGGAAAAAACATACACACAGGTTGAAGGAGAAATCCCTTTTGCAAAAAGAGTTCCCGAAAAAACGCTCGAATTGTGGCGCAAACAAGGAATAGTGCCAAGAGGAGCAATGCGGGAAGTAATGGAACTCATGAACAGAACTCACATGGGGGTTGACCAGCATTATGAAAACATTACAAAGCAATGCAGCAGAACTGCTCTGGCGGACGGCTGGGGCGGATCTATGGTTGCTACTGAAATAGGCGATATTCTGTTTGGCACACCCACGCCTGTAAGCGCCGAAGTAAACATGGGGGTACTCAAGGAAAACGAGGTTAACATAATTGTTCACGGCCACGAACCTAATCTTTTTGAATCAATGCTTGTTTCGGTAAACGAGCCGTCACTTATTCAAGCTGCAAAAGATGCCGGAGCTAAAGGGATAAATCTCGTAGGAATGTGCTGTTCAGGCGCTGAAATGCTTTCCCGCCACGGTATGCCACACGCCGGCAATTTTATGTCAACCGAAGCCATCCTCGTAACAGGAGCTGTAGATGCAATGGCAGTTGATATTCAATGCATAAAACAGGGACTGGTCAAGGTTGCCGAATGCTATAATACACATCTTTTTACTACAAACCCGCGCTGCCATATAGAAGGCGCTCAGCATATTGAATTCACTGAACATGATCCAAGAACTTGCACCGATGAAATCGTAATAAAAGCTATCACCAGATTTAAAAACCGCATGCTGCCTGTTGAAATTCCAAAAATCAAAAATATCGGAATCCACGGTTTTTCACATGAGTATATCAACTACATGTTGGGCGGAACATTCAGAGGAAGCTATACGCCTTTAAATGACAATATAATTAACGGAAGAATACGTGGTGTAGCAGGTGTTGTCGGCTGCACAAACCCAAGGGTAAAACAGGACTGGGTGCATGTTGAGCTTGTAAAAGAACTTATTAAAAATGACGTGCTTGTGGTTCAGACAGGATGTTCACAGATAGCTCTTGCCAAAGCCGGACTCTATACCCCTGAAGCAGCCTGCCTTGCCGGCCCGGGACTAAGAGAAGTTTGTGAAACGGTAGGTATGCCGCCGGTTCTTGGAATGGGATCATGTGTTGACAACAGCCGTATTCTAATTGCAACATCACAGATGGTTAAGGAAGGCGGCCTTGGAAACAGCATTGCCGATCTTCCTGTAGCAGGCGCCGCTCCTGAATGGATGAGTGAAAAAGCCATCTGTATCGGGCAGTATTTTGTAGCGTCCGGGGTATATACGGTTTTTGGCGTAACATTCCCGATAATAGAAGACACCAAATTCCACAAGCTTCTTTTTGAAGGGCTTGAGCAACAGGGTTTCGGAAAATGGGGATTTACCGCTGATCCATATGAAATGGCAAAAATGATGATCGCTCATATCGATAAGAAAAGAAAAGCCCTTGGCCTTGATAAAGGAAAGGAGCGCGTACTGGTCGATATGGCAACAAGAAGAGAAATGTCGGCAGCTTAATTATTTTTACGATGAAATCCGGGGGGGGGTTAACCTCTCCGGCTTTTTAATTTAATAAGGCACAGTATGAGTTTTGCCGAGACCTAATTATAAAAAGTATTTTATAGATCGCACATTCCGATAAGCTATATACGAGAGTATAATGCCTGAATTACTTTATATATTATCGTGCCCATAAAAGCGGAAAAGCAAAAAACCCCTGTAAATAGAATTAACGCATCAGCTGTTTGGGTTCTGACACGCTGGTCAATTATCTTTTCAACTACTTTTTTATTTTCACGACGATCTGTTCCTGAAGAAAAAACAAAATACAAACGCTTAAATAAAAGAGGAAGTGTAAAATGCACATCAATTGAATGTTTTTTCATCGGAGATATTTGCTCAATAGCCCCTCTAATCACTACCAGTTGTTCTAAAGATAAAGAATTCAACACATCCCGGTTCATACCATTCATAATATCTTCAACAATCAGTTCTTTTCCACCAAAATTCATTGTACTAGTTTTCATGACTTCCTCCTATTCTATAAACGGGCTGCTATTAACTTAATAATTCTATAGATTATTGTTCCTATAAAAGCGGAAAGACAAAAAAAACTGGCAAACACTATTACTATATCAGATGTTCTAGTCCTGACACGCTGCTCAATTTGTTTTTGAGTCGCTTTTTTATTTCCACGAGTATCTGTCCCTGAAGAAAAAACAAAATAATAACGTTTAAATAAAAAAGGAAGAGTGAAATGAACATCAATGGAATGTTTTTTTCTTTTCGGCAAATTTTCTTCAATTGCCTTTTTAATTTCTGCCAATTGTTCAAAAGATAAAGAATACAATACATCTCTATTTATACTATTCAAAATATCATTAATAAAGTGATTTTTTCCACCAAAATTCATTTTACTAATTTTCATGACTTCCCCTCCTTGAGAATTTATTTGCATCAACAGAAATCTAAAAATAGCATTGACTATTTATAATTAATAAATTAGATAAATATTCATTTTTAATACCATTCTGATGCTGGATGGCCGGACAAACTTATGCTTGGCAATCTTTTTAGCAGAATAAAATACATAACTTTACTCTCTATGAAACAGTAAAATGAACAGTAAAAATTCTCTGCGCAGTCAAAAATATTATCGGCAAATTATCAGTAAATCTTTATAGAGGAATGATCGAAGATAATTGGCATTGAACTGCCAACTAACCTTACCGTCAAAACATATTTTCAAATATAATTTTTATTTTAACGTAATATATATTGTTTGTTTGATACTCAAAAATAACACAAATATCAACAAATAATTACATTTCCATCAAAAAATAATTTACTATCTATAGTTTTAAAACACCAAATCTTATCATTTAAATGTCATACAAATGACACTTTTTTTAAACAATGTTTATTCCATGCATACACTTAATCTATGTTTTTTTGATATTAAGCAATTGTTTTAATATATTACAGAGAAATATTAGCTATGGTATTGGCAGGCATAAGCTTTGCATATCTTCTTTTAATTCATATAAATATATATTTATTTACAATATTGTAAATTTATGGTTAAAAATGATTCTATTTATTTTTTTGGAAACAAAAGGAATGAATTATGATACAAAATTATCTTCTTTCCAAAAAATTATTTAAGTATTTAAAATATCCCTTGGTTCTAAAACTTATCATGATTCTGCTATTCATTTTTTCGCCTTCAATGCCAAACCCGGTGCTCGTCAGCACATGCAATGCGGAAGAAATATCCTCCTCCGACCTTACCGACTTAAGCATCCAGGATCTGATGGAAATTGAAATTACCACAGGCGCAAAAAAAAGCCAGATACTGGCAAATACGTCCGCTGCCGCTTTTGTGATCACACAGGAAGATATCAGGCGCTCGGGTGTAACTAGTATTGCCGAGGCTCTGCGAATGGTTCCGGGTTTACAGGTCGCCCGAATTGATGCAAACAAGTGGGCCATATCATCACGCGGTTTTAATAGCCGTTATTCCAACAAGCTTCTTGTTTTGATGGATGGCCGCACAGTTTACTCGCCTCTTTTTTCCGGTGTTTTCTGGGATATTCAGGACACCCCTCTGGAAGATATAGACAGAATAGAAATAATCCGAGGGCCCGGCGCAGCTTTGTGGGGGGCAAATGCGGTAAACGGAGTTATAAATATCATCACAAAGAGCGCTTATGATACAAAGGGAGGGCTTGTCAGCGCTGGAGCCGGGAAGGAAGAAAGAGGTTTCGGGACCTTTCGTTACGGTGATTCAATCGGTGAAAAGGCATCCTACCGGTTCTTTGGCAAATACACTGACAGGGACGGTGAGAAACTATCATCGGGAGGTGATGCTGCAGATGACTGGAATATCTATATATTAGGATTTCGGTCTGATTGGAATCCAACGGCAATGGATTCCTTGATGTTTGAAGGAAATCACTTCGGCTCAGATGAAGGACAGAGAATCAGTATGTTATCTTTATCTGCGCCCTATTCAAGTACTTTTGATGAAAGCACCAAATCCGATGGCGAAAATTTTCTTTTCCGGTGGAAAAGGATTTTGTCGAACACATCGGATATGGAACTGCAGGTATATCATGACAGAGTAAAATTTCAGCAGACCGTCGTCGGTAGTACAACAAAAACATACGACTTCGATTTTCAACACCGGTTTTCCCCCTGTGAAAAACATGAAATCATATGGGGACTTGGGTACAGGGTTACAAACAGTGACACAAAATCTTCATTCATGATATCTTTTGATCCCAAAAGTTGCACTAATAATCTTTATAGCGCATTTGTTCAGGATGATATCACAATTGTTGAAGATTATTTCCGAGTGACTCTTGGCGCCAAGATAGAACATAATGAATATACAGGATATGAATTCCAGTCAAATATCCGCACTCTATGGACTCCGGACAAAAACAATTCGATATGGGCGTCATGGTCAAGGGCGGTGAGAACACCCTCAATATCCGAACGTGGTGTGCGCACTAATTTATCTGTACTTCCCCCCGGTATTCCTCAAAATCCATCAAGCCTTCCCCTGCTCATATCAGATTTTACCGGCGATAATTTCAATTCCGAAATCCTTTATGCCTATGAAATCGGTTATCGTAATCAGATAAGTAAATCAATTTCAACGGATATCACCGCTTTCTATAATAAATATAATGATCTTAGATCAGCCAATATTGATTATAATGCTACATCTCTTGAACTTTCTCCTCTCCCTCCTCACATGGTGGTGCCCGTTTTTATTAATAACAACGCATACGGACATACATATGGCTTAGAAGTATCTGCTGAATGGAAACCATTTTTATGGTGGGCAATTAAACCGGCTTACTCCTTTTTGCATATGAACCTGAAGTCGAAACCTCTGGACATTTCTTTACTAAATGATATTGACACCGCGGCTCCAAGGCATCAAATCTCTTGTAGATCTTTCATGGATCTTCCCATGGATCTGGAGCTGGATCTATGGCTTCGTTATGTGGACGAACTTTCATCTATTGATATTAGTAGATACTGTATGCTGGATGCCCGTCTGGGATGGAAGGCCACTAAAAATCTTGAGATATCTCTTGTAGGGCAGAACCTTTCTGACAAAAAGCATCTGGAATTTTCTGAAGAATTTCTAAACCTTAATAAAACCGAGACAGAACGTGCATTCTACCTTGAGGCAACCTGGTATTTTTAGCAGGAACCATATAATATTTTAATGATTTTTTCAATTACAAGTTATGCATTATAAGACAGATACAATTCATAATATGACTCATCGGATAATAAGGTATATAGTTTGGTTTATCTTATTTGTAGTTACATCCGCATCTGTTCCTCTGCCATGGAGTTATGCGTCAGAATTATCAAAAATGGAATCCAAACTAAAGGCGGCATTTATTTATAACTTTGCCAAATTTGTCGATTGGCCGGCATCAGTCAGCAATGACACTGCCGGCCAGCCGTTTGTAATTGGCGCGCTAGGTTATGATCTCCTGATTGATGATCTTGCGGCTATCGAAGGAAAAACCATAAAAGGCAGAAAGCTGATTGTCAGACAATTGTCCGGCATCAAAGAAATGAATAGTTGTCAGGTTGTTTTTATAAGCGCTTCAGAAAAAGACAACATAAACAGCATATTAACTGCAGCAAAAAACAAGGGAATACTTACTGTCAGCGATATTGAGACTTTTGTGGAAAAAGGCGGAATCATAGGTTTTGTCAGAGTGGAGAACAAAATACGTTTTGATATTAACATAAAGGCAGCAGAAGAGTCCGGCCTGAAGATCAGATCGGATCTTTTGTTGCTGGCAAGAAAAATTATGAATTGATAAGTTCTATCTTAATGTTCTTTACGTGGAGTTGTATGTGTTATGCAAAAAAATAGTTTTTTTATAAAAAAAACAGCAAAATATTCAAAAATCTCCTTGATTGTAAAATTCATAGGGGTTGCGCTGTTTATTTCTATAACTTCATTGCCAAGCAAGGCATTAGTCGGTATATGTCATGCGGGAGAGATATCCTCCACCGATCTGACTAATTTAAGTCTCCAGGATCTAATGGAAATTGAAATCACCACAGGCGCAAAAAAAAGCCAGAAACTGGCAAATACGGCCGCTGCCGCTTTTGTGATCACACAGGAAGATATCAAGCGCTCAGGTGTAACCAGTATTGCCGAAGCTCTGCGAATGGTTCCGGGTTTACAGGTCGCCCGAATCGATGCAAACAAGTGGGCCATAACCTCACGCGGCTTCAACGGGCGTTATGCCAATAAACTTCTTGTATTGATGGATGGCCGAACGGTTTATACACCTCTTTTTTCAGGTGTTTTTTGGGATATTCAGGATACTCCCCTGGAAGATATAGACAGAATAGAAGTAATTCGAGGGCCTGGCGCAGCCTTATGGGGAGCAAACGCAGTAAACGGAGTTATTAACATCATCACAAAGAGCGCACATGATACAAAAGGCGGGCTTGCAAGCGCCGGAGCGGGGAAGGAAGAAAGAGGCTTCGGAACCTTTCGCTACGGCGGTTCGCTTGGCGAAAATGCTTCCTACCGGTTTTTCGGCAAATATTCTGACAGGGATGAATCCAAATTAGTATCGGGGCATGATGCTGCAGATGACTGGGATGTTTATATATTAGGATTTCGAACGGATTGGAACCCCACGGCAATGGATTACGTGATGTTTCAGGGAAATCACTACCGTTCAGATGATGGTCAGACAATCAGCATTGCGTCTTTATCCCCGCCGTATTCGAACACTTTTGATGAAGACGCCAAGGCTGATGGAGTAAATTTTCTTTTCAGATGGAACCGTTTTTTTTCAGACACATCGGATATGTCGCTGCAAATATATTATGACAGGGCGAGACAACTGCAGGCTGTGCTCAGCGAAACAAGAGATACCCACGATTTTGATTTTCAGCACCGGTTTTCTCCCTGGGATAAACACGAACTTATATGGGGCATGGGTTACCGGATTACAAGCGATAACACAAAATCTTCATACATGATATCCGCTTATCCAAAAAGCCGCACAGATGACCTTTTAAGCGCATTTATGCAGGATGATATAACTATATTAGAAGATTATCTGCGGTTGACCCTTGGCGCAAAGTTTGAATACAACGACTATACAGGTTTTGAATTTCAGCCCAATATTCGGGCTATCTGGACTCCTGATAAACAAAACTCAATATGGGCATCATTTTCAAGAGCGGTGAGAACACCTTCAAGAGCTGAACATGATTTGCGTTTTAATGTTTTTGTGCTTCCTCCCGGCTTTACACCAAACCCATCGGGTTTTCCTGTGGTTATATCCAATATCCCCAATGATGATTATAAATCAGAGATCCTCTATGCCTATGAAATTGGTTATCGAAATCAGATATATAAATCAATTTCAATTGATATTACCGCTTTCTATAATAAATATAATGAGCTCAGGTCAACTCCAATGTCCTCTATATTTCTGGAACGTTCTCCTCTTCCGCCGCACCTGGTGGCGCCCGTCACAATGACTAACGATATTCATGGACATACCTATGGCGCAGAAGTATCTGCGGAATGGAAGCCTGTTTTATGGTGGAAGATTAAACCGGCTTACACCTTTTTGCATATGAATCTGACGGAATCTCCAGGAAATTCTATTATTGAACCTCTTGACACAGCGGCTCCAAGACACCAGCTAACTTTAAGATCCGACATGGACCTCCCGATGAATATGGAGTTTGACCTGTGGCTTCGTTATGTTGCCGATCTTCCGGTAGCAAATATTGATCAGTACTGCACTCTCGATGCCCGTCTTGGATGGAAGCCCACTCAAAATCTTGAACTGTCTATCGTAGGGCAGAATCTTTTTGACAACCAACACCCTGAGTTTAAGGAAGAAGTTTTAAGTATAAATAGAGCAGAGGCGGAACGTACGTTTTACATCAAGGCAACATGGTATTTTTAGCTGGATACAAAACAAGTTTAATGATTTTTAGTAACAAAGAATGCATTATAAGGCGGATAAGATTCATGCTATGATAAACAGGATAATAAACCATATGGTTTTGCTTATCATAGTTGCAATGATATCCGCATCAATTCCACTGCCATTGAGTTATGCATCAGAATCATTACAAATGGAATCCAAACTGAAGGCGGCATTTATTTATAACTTTGCCAAATTTGTCGATTGGCCGGCATCAGTCAGTAATGACACTGCCGGCCAGCCGTTTGTTATTGGTGTACTCGGTTATGATCCCCTGGTTGAAGACCTTATGGCTATCGAAGGAAAAGCCATAAAAGGCAGAAAGCTGATTGTCAGACAATTGTCCGGCATCAAAGAAATAAACAATTGTCAGGTCGTTTTTATAAGCGCTTCAGAAAAAGACAATATTAACAGCATATTAGCTGCTGCAAAAAACAAGGGAATGCTTACTGTCAGCGATATAGGCAATTTTGTAGAAAAAGGCGGAATTATAGGGTTTGTCAGAGTGGAGAATAAAATACGTTTTGATATTAATTTAAAAATAGCAGAGGAATCCAGTCTGAAAATCAGATCGGATCTTTTGACTTTAGCAAGAATAATTATAAATTGAAGGTCTTGCAACTAGTTCACTCAATAAGCTTAAAGGCAATTAGCATATATGCAATTACTTAAAAACCAGTCTATCAGAAAAAAGCTCATCAGCATTATTATGCTTACGAGCATAATTTCTCTTGCCGTGGCTTCAGCAGGATTTATATCCGTAAATATTATCTCAACCAGGCGCTCCGCAACAGGTAAACTATCAACTCTGGCAAGAACAATCGGCATAAACTGCAGAGCGGCAATCATATTTAAAGACCAGGAGACTGCTAGAGAAACATTATCTGCGCTTAATGCAGAGCCAGAAATTACCTATGCATGTATAACAGACATAAACGGAAATATTTTTGCAGAATATGTTCCTGAAAATACAAAACATGATAAAAGCGGCCCCGAACAGTCTTTGAAATCCGATGAATTCTTCTTAGTTAATCAAAAGCTGGCCGACTATACGCAAGCTTTATACCTGTTTCACAAAAAACATCTTGATATGTTTGTCCCGATTTTTAATGAAGATGAGTTTCTTGGGAGGGTCTTTCTGTGCTCAAATCTTAAAAGCCTTTATTCGAGCATACTCTGGAATATTACTTTTTGCACATTGATACTATGCGGTTGTGCTGTATTAGCCTATTTTCTTTCCATTAATCTTCAAAAAACCATATCAGATCCTATTTTGGAACTTTCGAAAATAATGGAAAAAGTGTCCTCAGGAAAAGACTACTCCATCCGTGTTGAATCCAGACATTCCGATGAAATGGGCATACTTTATGATGGGTTTAATAACATGCTTGCTCAAATACAACAAAGAGATGATGCGCTTCTTTTTACACAATACGCTGTTGACCATATGGGAGATATGGCCTTCTGGATTGATTCCGAAGGAATGATTATCTATGCTAACAATTCTGCATGCATATCTTTGGGATATACATGTGATGAACTTGAATCAAAGGATATATATTTCCTTGATCCTAATTATTCTATAGACATCTGGAAGACATACTGGGCTAATTTTAAAAATAAAAAAAATATTACCAAGGAATCTACGCTCCTAAATAAAGCAGGGCATGTTTTTCCTGTTGAAATAAATGTTAATTATGTTCAATTTAAGGGCCGGGATTACAATCTTACTATTGCAAGAGACATCACCGCCAGAAAACGCATTGAGTCTCAGCTTCAGCAGGCCCAAAAAATGGAGGCTATCGGCACTCTTGTTGGAGGAGTGGCGCATGATCTGAATAATATTCTTGGAGGGCTTGTCGGATATCCTGAATTGCTTCTTATAGATATGCCTCCGGAAAGCCCCATGGTTAAACCGCTTGAGCAAATATTGAAATCCGGCGAAAAGGCAGCCGCAATCGTGCAGGATCTTCTTACGCTTGCAAGACGAGGAGTTGCCGTAGAAGAAGTAGTTAATTTAAATGATATAGTAAACGAATATTTGACGGCTCCGGAACACGAGAAAATAATACAGCATCATCCCGATATTCAATTTAAACTGAACCTGGACCCGGATCTTTTAAATATCCGGGGTTCTTTTTTTCATATTACAAAAGCTCTCATGAATCTTATATCAAATGGCTGTGAGTCAATAAAAGGGAAAGGAGAATTGATTATTGCCACAGAAAACAGGAATCTGGACCGGCCTTATGAAGGTTTCCAGAACATACCGGAAGGCGATTATGCGGTTCTCGGCATATCGGATTCCGGAACAGGAATTTTTGTTGAAGACAGATCAAAAATCTTTGAACCTTTTTACACAAAAAAGAAAATGGGAAGAAGCGGAACAGGCCTTGGCATGACGGTAGTCAGAGGCACTGTTGAAGATCACAAAGGGTATATAGATATAACAGACAGGCAAAACGGAGGAACAAGATTTTATGTTTATTTCCCTGTAACCAGAGAGTCTGCAAAAGTCGAAGCTAAAGAGTTTTTATTGGAATCCTACCGTGGCTCAGAATCTATACTTGTTGTTGATGATGTGAAAGAACAACGTGATATTGCCTCTAATCTTTTGGGATACCTTGGCTATAAAGTAGAGACAGTTCCAAGCGGTGAAAAAGCTATTGAATATCTTCATAACAATACACCTGATATTATAATACTTGATATGATAATGGATCCTGGAATTGACGGTTTGGAAACCTGCACAAAAATTCTTGAACAAAATACAAAACAAAAAATCATAATATGCAGCGGATTTTCTGAAACAGAACGGGTAAAGCAGGCTTTAAATTTAGGCGCTTATTCATATGTTAAAAAACCGTACCGCATAAAAGAAATTGCTAAAGCAGTGAGAGAGGCTCTTGATTTTAAATTGACCTGATATGCCTTTTCATGATAATCAGGTTTTACTTTTTTAAAATAATTCTGCAATAACAAATAATATGTAAGCAGGAGAAGTAAAATGAAACTTTTTAAAAGAATGTTTATAGTCTCAAAACAAAAAGACATATTGCTTTTAATTGTCTTAACATTATTGGCATGCTTATTTGTTTTGCCTCAAAATTTATCGGCTTCTGCTGTAAAAGACATTGCAGTGCTGCCGTTTAAAAATATTACCGGAAATTCCGGCTGCAATATCGAAGATGCCGTTACTGAAATGCTTATGACCGAGCTGGCAAAAAACAAAAATTTTCACATTGTAGAACGCCAGAGGCTCAATGAAATTCTTAAAGAAACCAAACTTCAGATGTCCGGGTTAACCGATCCGTCTAATGCAATAAAATTCGGCAAACTGACCGGCGCAAAATACTTAATTTCAGGCAATATAACCTTATGCGCTTCCGAAGAATCAAAAAGCAGTTTTATCATCAACTATGGCAAGCAAAAATCAAATGTCGAACTTAAGGTCAGAATAATTGATCTTGAAACAGGAATAGCTATAGGCGGATCGGAAGGCAAAGGCAGCTCTGATAGGAGTTCAACATCTTTTGATCCAAGCATTGTAGGTATAAATAATGTGAATCCTATTGGCAGCGGCACAACCAAAGCAGAAAGAGCAGGAATACTGATTGAAGCCGCATCCCAGGCTGTAGCCCAGTTGAACAATAATTTAAAAGCCCTTTTCCCCCTGGAAGGATATATAATTAAAAAAGATGGGGATACTGTAATAATTGACATCGGAAAAGGCATGGTTTCCGAAGGCTCCCGTTTTGAGGTTTTTCAGATGGGAGAAGAATTGATACATCCTGTCACAAAGAAAAAATTAGGGCAGGAAAAGGCTAAAGTAGGGGAAATCACAATAGATAAAGTACTTGAGGAATTTTCCTACGGCAAAATAGCGTCCGGCAAAGAAAGCATAAAAGTCGGCAACATAGTGACATTGTCAAAAAACTGATTAAAACTTGCATAGTTGTGATAAATTATTAATATCCATATCATCTCTTATCCCAAAACGGGTTAGTGTAAAATCGTATTTTACGGGATCATCCGGCATAAGCTTTCTGAAACCGGATGTAATTTCAAGAGCCGTTACAATATCCGACTGCTTTCTGTTTGTAAACCCAAGCAAGCGCCCGATTTTGTGCATGTGAACATCAAGGGGAATAATAAGCATGGAAGATGGGATACTCTCCCATCCTCCCGGATCAACATCGTCTTTTCTAACCATCCAGCGCAAAAAAAGATTAAGCCTCTTGCAGGCGCTTCCCTTTTCTACTGCCGGAACAATATGACCCGGACTGCCGTCACAGCCGGAAGTGATTATTTTTGTAAAAAATTCCATACAGCCAAGTAATGTCTCATCACTTTTATCTAACCCTTTCAGAAAACAGTCGTATAACGACTCGTATTCCATAAGGATACACCTTAATCCTGTAAGCGCAGCATATAGATTATTCCCATCGGCAAATCTGTGTTTGAAGCTTTTAAAAATATTTTTAATAACAGATGGTTTTGTATCCATCAAAAACAGAAAAGGAGAAGCCCCCATTTTATCAAGAACAGACGAAACACTTTTTAAAATCTGTGCAACCCTGCCGTACGCAAGGGATGATGCGATAAATCCCACAATCTCCCGATCTCTTATATCGTCATAATTATAGAGAAACTCAAGAGGATCGGGATGAACATATTCTCTTTTGTTGTATATACAATAAAGGTTCTCGAGAATGTTTTTTATATCGCTCAAATTATTTTTCCTTTTTGGATAAAACAGTTGGCGTTACAGTCAATTCTTTCCCATCTGTTGACATTGTTATAGCTCCGTCTTCATCAGTGCGGTAAATATCGCACATCCTTTGTTTATACCTGTCAAGCACCATAGTGCTTGGAAATTTATATCTGTTCTTCCAGCCAACCGATATAACAGCTATTTCAGGATCAACTGCATCGATAAACTCTTTTGAACTTGAAGTTTTACTTCCGTGGTGAGGCGCAACAATAACAGTGCTTTTCAATAAACCGCCGGCAACTTTTATGAGATCGGCCTCTCCTCTTTCTTTTATATCTCCTGTAAAAAGAAATGATTTTGTTCCAAACACTGTTTTTAAAATAAGCGAACTGTTATCGCCTTTTCTCCATTTATCTTCTTTTTCCATAAACCCTGCTTCAGGATAAGGAATTTTAAAAAATATGCCGCTTATGGTTTTGTCTTTTATTAAATCTTTATACTTTTGCATCCGTATATTTTTCTTTTTTATAACCTCAAGAAAGTTTTTATATCCAAGACTATCTTCCGTTTCACCATTTGACCATATTTCTTTCACATGAAAATTTTCGGCAATATATAAAAGACCGTTCAAATGATCGCTGTGAGTGTGTGAAAGCACAAGAACATCCACGGTATTTATTTTCTTTGCCCATAAAAAAGGTGCTATAATATTCTGCCCGACATCAAATATCGAATTATCCGAAAATCCGCCTCCGTCAACAAGAACATTTAAACCGCCGGGAAGCTCAAGAAGAGAGGATGTTCCCTGTCCTACATCTATAACCGTAACTCTTAAATCTTTGTGAAAAAATCTTTTATCAAGCCATAACTTTAAATCAGCATACCCGGCAATTATCAAAAGTATTAATGCAATAAAAGGCGCTCTTCGTCTGATAAACTCAAAAAAACTTCTGTTTTTTTTTGCTTCTTTTTTTATTATAATTCTTTTAATAATTTCAAAAACTGTAAACAGCAGTAAATAGTACCATACTATTTCAAATACAGACGGGGTCACAGTTTTAACCGCTGCAAAGGACATATTTGCAAAATACCTTATAAGTTCAAGCGAAATTCCTAAAATTACAGAGGCTGCCTTTATGAGCCACACGGAAATAAAGGTGCTTATAGGATATACAGAAAAAGAAAGAAGACCGGCACATACAGCCCCAAATCCTATCAGGGGCACGGCAATGCAGTTTGCAGGAAGCCCGATAAATGAAATCTGGTTGAAATAATACATTACAACAGGATATGTGCCAATAATTGCAAAAAAAGAAACCAGAAAAAAGGCTAAAATTTTTTTTTGCACTCCGTGCGGCCACCCTTTATCCGCCTCAATTTTTTTACTTTTTTTGTAAAGTGTGTAATTCATTCCATATATGATAAAAAAAACCGATATAAAGGATAACTGGAAAGATATCATATAAAGAGACGGCGGATGGATGGCAAGAATCAGCAATGCTGCAACCACAAGAGTATTAATCGTATCCTGGTCCTTTTCCACAAAAAAGCTTAAAAGAAAAACAGAAACCATAACAACAGATCTCTGTGTTGAAGGAGACATACCTGCAAGCAGGCCGTAAATTATGACGGGAAAAAGAGACAATATTGCCGCTCCTTTCTTTGTCCATGCATTCCAGAGAAACAAATTAAAATGAGAAAGGATAGTTTTGAACAACAAGAAAGATACCGTTGCAACAATTCCCACATGAAGACCTGAGATCGACAGAACATGGCTTGTTCCTGTACGGTTAAAATCATCGCGTATTTGCTGTGAAATGGAATTCTGATCTCCTATAATCAGCGCTTTGAGAACACCGGCCTCCCTGGCAGGCACATATTCATCAATAAAAATTGAAAACTTTTTACGCACATTTTCAATCAGCCATTTACCTTTCATATGTTTCTCTTGTTTTTGTATCCTGATTTTATCTCCGGCAATATAAGCTATGCAGCTTATACCTTTAAAACTCATGTATCTTTTATAATCAAATCCTCCAGGATTATTAAAATTTCTTATGGACTTTATTCTGCTTTCGAAAACAACTCTATCGCCTGCCGATACATCAGGAATGCTGTTTAATACCCTGACATCGATTTTTCCAGTAACGGGAATAAATTCTCCATTATTTTCTGCTTGTTGTGCAAGAAGCACAAATGACAGCCTGTTATTTTTAATTTCAGGGCTTTCAATTACCTGGCCGGATATGCTTAAAGGATCACTGTCAGCATAATAAGAAATGTGAGAAGCAGAAACTTTCTCATAAAGCCAGGGCTGTATTGAAAGGTATCCAAGTGAGACAAAAAGAACTATTGGAAAAAATACATCTGACTTTTTTTTAATGATCTTTATGAACAGAATCACAAAGCTACAGGCTGTGAAGAGATATGCCCACAGGCTGTAGCCTGGAAAGTAAAGACCGCATAATATGCCTGTTATCATAGACAGCAAAAGCGGGATAAGAGGGCGGTAATATATTTTGCCGGTCATAGGTTCCTGGTTACTTTTTTATCTTTAACTTCTTAATCAGCCTCTCCAGCATCCCGCCTTTACCGGCATAGCCAACTACTGCCTCATCCGCCAGTTCAATCATGATCCGGTTTCTTTGTTCAGCGGAAGATGTGCTTTTTTATAATTTTATGCTATGCTTTGTTATGCTTGCTTTTTTTTGCAGATGTCTCGATCTGATTCAGTTATTTTTCGGCTTCGATAAAATGCTTTTCCACCTCGGTTGTCGAAAAAAAAGGCTTGAATAAGCTGATTTTGTTTACTACTTCTTCTTCCCATCTTTCTCTGAAACTATCTTCCTCATCATCAAAGTCTTTTTCAGACTAACGTCAGCTCAAGTTTGTGTTTCCGTTTTTCCCAATCTGGCATCATTTTTTCCAGCATTTGATAAAATCCCGGACTGTGGTCGGAAAACTTTAAATGGCAAAGTTCGTGTGTCACCACATAATCAAGGCAATCAATTGGTGCACGAATCAAATCCCTATTTAATGTCAAGAGGCCATTTTCAGATAAACTTCCCCAGCGTTTTTTCATATGTCTCATCTGCAATCGTGGTTTAGCCAATACAAGCTTCTTGAAGTATGACCACTGCCGTTCAAATGCCTCATTAAACTTAACCCGTGCTTTTTGAATGTACCATTCTTTTAAAAGTTCCCTGACCTTTTCTGAAGAAACATTTCCTTTTACAGTTACAAGGAAAAATCCCCGCACCAACTTTAATTCATCCTTTTCTCCGGCACAGACCTTGAGGCGATAATGTCTTCCGAGGTAAAGGTGCGTTTCTCCTCCGACGTATCTTCTTGGCGTAGTTCTGGGTTCAAATTGCCGAAAAAAGTTCCGTTGCTTTATTATCCATCCGGCGCGCCTGACAACCCTTTTATGTATCTCTTCAAGGCTGATTCCTAAAGGCGCTTTTATGACTACGGTCTGGTCGGGATGAACGGATATTTCCATTGTTTTCCGATCAACATAAAAGAAGCTGAATTCAATCTTTTCTTTGCCATAGGAAACCATACCGCATGATGGGCTCATTTGCCGCTCCTGCTTCTGGCAACCTGCATTGTCCGCTCGATTAGCGCATCCATCTGCTCAAGGCTGAGTTCAACTCCCATCTTGCCTTTTACCTCGTCAAAGAGATAATCGTCAATATCATTAATAGCCTGGTTCTTGGCATCATCATCGTCCCAGAATTGAACTTTCCAATGCCGGTTCAGAATGGAGTCAACAGCCAGGGCGGCATCTGCGGAAATCGAATCGCACTTCTCCTTTGAAAGAGGATTCTCTGCAAAGAAAGGTTTCAAAACGCCGAAGTAGGCCATTGCATCCTCGTTTCCGGATAGTTTTTCGGGAATGTCTTCATGGTGTCTGGTAGCTATCCTGTTTCTTATCTCCATAACCTTATTCAGATAATCCAGATCAGAGAGGCGCTTTGCCCGGAAGTCTTCGATAGCCTGCTGGATTAGTTTGGAGAACTTCTCATAAAAGGCCGGATCTTCATCCATCTTTTCCGTAATTACCTTTCTGGTTGCATAAGCTATGGCATCGGCCTTTGCTGCTGTGGTCTTCCCGTAAGCACTCTGTTCTTCCTTAACAATTGAAAAATTGTCGCTGTCAAAGATATTTACAGGTTCATTCAAGCGTATGACTTCATTAGCCTGAATATGGGTATCGAGCAGTTTTCTTATCTTGGGCTCATAATCGCGATAATCGATGGCCTCGGCATACCGAAGTTTTACAGAGGCTTTAAGGTTCAAGAAACGCTTCAGATCGGCTTTGTAACGCAGAAGCTTTGTCTCGTCGATGCCCATGATGAACGATTCTGTTGACAATGCAATACCCAGGGTTTTGCCGTATTCGGTCAATCTCCGGTAAAATTCTTCTCTTACTGCATCATCAGCCAGCAGTACTTCATAAGCTTCTTCATCGCGGCTGTTCTTCACAGTCTTAAAAAGATCCCATAGATCCGAATAATGCTGAGGCAGTTTTTTAACTTCCGCATCAACCGAAGTCAGCGTGCCCGCAAGATCTTTTTCGTCAAAACCCTCAAAGGCGCTGTACATTGTCAATGCTTTATCCAGTTCTCCCAGCAGGCCCACATAGTCCACAACAAAACCGTATTCCTTATCTTCATATAGCCGGTTCACGCGGGCGATTGCCTGCAGGAGAGAATGCTCCTTGAGTTCCTTGCAGATATAAATGACAATATTGCGCGGCGCATCAAAACCTGTAAGCAACTTGCTGACCACTATCAGTATTTCCGGTTCCGGTCCGAATTTGAACTGATTTATGATCTGCTTGTTATAACCTTCCTCATTGCCATAGCGTTTCATCATCTTCTGCCAGAATTTAACTACCTCAATCTTTGGATCTTCGTCTGTCTCCTCATATCCTTCACGGGTATCAGGCGGTGATATAAGCACTTCAGAGGTTGCAAAACCGATTTCCTTCAGATGCTCATGATATTTCAGAGCTGCGGCCTTTCCCGGCGCAACGAGTTGAGCCTTGAATCCGGTTCCCTGCCAGGCGCTTCGGTAGTGCTCGCTGATATCGAATGCACGCATATAAATGACCTGATCCGCCTTGTTGAGCATCTCAGCCCTGGCATATTTCTTCTTCAGATCGGCCTGTTGTTTTTTTGTCAAACCCTGGGTGTGGCGTTCGAACCATAGATCTATAGTTGCTTTGTTCTGCTCCATTTCCACACGACGGCCTTCATAAAGCAGAGGAACGACTACTCCGTCTTTTACTGCCTGATCTATGGAGTAGTGCGGTTCGATCAATCCGCCGAACTTGATAAAGCTGTTTTTCTCCTCTTTTAGCAACGGGGTGCCGGTAAAACCGAGATAGCAGGCTTTGGGAAACATCTGGCGCATCCTTGCAGCGAATGTATTGTAATTTGTCCGATGGCTTTCATCGATCAGCATGAAAATATCTGCGGAATCATCCTGAAACTTTCTCTGATTCAATGCCTTGTCAAACTTGTGGATCAGTGTCGTAACAATTCCGGCTTTTTGTTCCGCCACCAGTTCAAGCAGATTCCGCCCCGAAGTGGCACGGTTCGGATCAAGTCCGCAGGCGGCAAAAGTATTTCCCAACTGCTTGTCCAGATCATCACGGTCGGTCACAAGAACTATTCGTGGATTGGAAATTTCCGTATCCAGAGCCAGGCATCTGGCCAGCATAACCATGCTAAGCGATTTGCCGGAGCCCTGCGTATGCCAGATGATTCCTCCTTTGCGGCGGCCTTCACCGTCAAATTGCCTGATGCGCTCTATGGTGGACCTGACTACAAAATACTGCTGGTAATGGGCGATCTTCTTTATGCCACCGTCAAAAACTGTGAATTTGAAAGCTATCTCCAGCAGACGTTCGGGACGGCATAAGCTGTAAATCGCCTTATCCTGCTCAGTTACAAGGCGATTTTGTTCCGTCTCAAAACCATCAAAAAAAGAGCGGGCAGGAGCAAAGTCGCCCTTAATAAGTTCATCCTTTTCTTCTTTATTAAGATTTTTTTCGACGCAGACGGCCACCTCATTTTCCTGATCCCGCAATTCTTTCCAGACACTCCAGAATCTGGCAGAAGTTCCCACTGTCGCATACAGCGCCGAATTTTTATTAACACCCATCACCAACTGCACATAAGAAAAGAGTTTAGGGATGTAATCATCACTCTGGTTTCGAATACACTGAGATACAGCCTGCTCAATCTCCACATTGGGAGACTTGCACTCTATGACAGCAAGCGGTATGCCGTTTACAAACAGAACAATATCCGGACGGGCCGTTTCCGTGCTGCGGGAACGCTCCACACTGAATTCGGCAGTAACATGGAAGACGTTTTGCTCCCGGTTTCTCCAATCGATATATTTGAGATCGAAGCTCCTGGAATCGCCCTCGATTGTTTGCTCCAGCGCCGTGCCAAGAGTAATCAGATCGTAAACGGTTTCGTTGGTCTTGAGCAGGCCGTCGTATTTGACATTTTTAAGCTTCTGGATGGCAGATTGTATGTTTTCCTCGCTGAAAAGAAACTCGCGCCCCTTATAATGGATGCGGTTGATACTCTTGAGCTGTTCCCTGAGAATTGCTTCCAGCAGGATATTGCCGGTCTTTTTCCGGCGGGCTGCAAGCGCCTTAGATGGTGAAAGGTACTCAAATCCCAAATTGATCAGGAGTTGCAGCGCAGGTATCTGTGAGAGGTATTTTTCATTAAAGCGAAAGCCGTTCATTGTTTTCTCCTTGAGGTCCTAATCTTGTACAGCCGTTCGGTAAAGCCACCCTCCTGTTCGAAAGCGCCCGCCTGCGCAGTTAACTGGCGGTCGAGAAAATAGCAGCACAGGTTCAGCAGAGAGAGTGCTGCATTAGCAACCAGCACGGACGACTGCACAGACTCGCAAGGACTATCACTGACATTCACGGACATATCTCTCCCGGTTTTCGTTTTACCTGTGTTCGTCCGTGCTTGTCCGTGTCCGTCCTTGTTCCCAAGCCGCTCTTCCTCCACCCAAGCACGCACATCATCTACAGTAGCACACCGCTTTGCCTTAAACCGCTTAAGCGCCGGATGCTCCGGCGCCCAAAGAGCCACCCCTCTTTGCCGCAGGAAATCCTCATAATCCAGCCGCAGTTCTTCCAGGCTTGCACGAGCAACATTGGTCAGCTTCAATTCCGTCTTTTTCGACGTTCCTGAAGCCTGGCTGCCTTCGGCGATGTTCTGCACCCCGCTGCGGGCTGCCTGCACCATCTGGTCACGTGTGCGGCTGAATTTATCCACATAGAGGTCGCAGAACCGCACCGTTATGTCATAGACAAGTTGCGCTATCTGAAAACTCTTCAGCTTTCGATAGCCGCCATGTTTTGGAATAAGCGTTTCCCGCTCAGACATTTTCCAGCCTCCTCATATCAGTCCGTGCATTGTCGGTGTTCGTCCATTCCCCTTCGGATTTGGGCGTTATACAGACCATATCCAAATCCGAAATTCCTTTGATGGCTATGTAATGGCATAAGAGTCATACTGAGATTGCCTCCTTATTAACTTTTACCCGACATGTACCAGTCAGTAATTTCTGCATCAGACCGCGTTTCTGTTTGCTAAGAGCCTCCGCCTGTTTTTTCAGAAGGTCGATTTCTTTTCGGGCGGTATTGAGAATAGTTGCAACGGTCTGCTGCCGGTCTAAAGGTGGAAGTGGAAACGGAATTGCACCAAGGTCGGTGAAGCTGACGGTTTCACGGACACTACCCTGGGCACATTTGCGGATTCTTTGCTTGGCTTCATGTGATGATAACCAATGCAGAAAGAAGTCGGATACAACTTTACTCTCGTTGAGTTTGAACACCACATACATTGGACTGAGTACTCCATTATCCCAATTGTCTAAACGAGCAATAGAGCCCACATTAATACGGGAGGGATTGTATGTGTACTGGCCGCTGGTGACAATCTTGTAATTGCTCAGGTCGCTGCTGGCAACCCGCCGCTCAAACTGATCTTCCGGAAGTACGAAACCCCTATTGTTTGTGACACTGAGAACACGCTTAATTGCAGCTCCGTTATTCCGCTTAGATACTTCGATGGCAAAATTCCGTATATGTCCTCGCTGGTGACTGTCATTTGCAATCAGACTAATGACAAAGCGAGCATACCGCTTCTCCTTTGCTGCGATCAGCCGCTCCGTCTTTTCGACAGACTGATCCCAAGTGTCCAGCAACATTGCAATGTTTTCCTGTTCTGGATATGGAGGAATTTGAATTTCTATAGGATAGATAAAATTTCTATTTAACGATGGTTGTGCACCACCTGAATTGTATTTGGAAAAATCAAAAGCATCTAAAAAATGAAACACATACTTTACATGATTACTCTTAAAGTTTTTCACATAAAGAACAGTATTATGCGCCCAATAATCAGTTTCACAATAATAAGCTGTACCAAAACCAGCGCCGCTTCGTCCAAGAACTACCCCTGGGCCCGTGACATTTGATTCGGCATGACATCCGTTCATCCCACCACCGCCCATTACAGGAATATTACCTGGTTTACGGTTTTGAGAGGGCAAATCATAACCACGTTGCAGATCGACTAAATCTTTAAGAGTCGCCTTTTCCCAAGTTGTCATTCCCCACCCTCCAGTTTTATCTGCTTTCTTTCCAGTTGTTTGACTATTTGCTTTGTTGTAAGTAGATCTTCCTGCATATCGCCACCCAGATCGTTCAAAGCTTTACAAACCTTACTTCTTACTCTTCGTCGAGTTTTTTGGAGATCCTTTGCATCCGAGGATAGCGACTCTGCCTGGGTTTCGATGAACGCTGCCGCTGCCATTTCCGAAATTCGTTTTTGGGGCAGACTCAAATAATTTTTGCTGCTTACAACCGGCGCTTCCAATTTCAACCCGTGACAAAATATCACGACTTCACTATACATATGACGCATGGATTTTCCTTTAAATTGATCGGCCTGACATTTCAACCGTACATTTTTTCCGTACGGTTGCCTGGAAACGTTCATTTGTCGTTGGCTCCTTTCGGCAGTTCCACCGTCTTTATCATTTTTTTCTCATCCGATTTCGCCCGACGTTCCAGTTTTTTTAATATCTTCTTCAGGGGGCAGCTCTTCCGGTTTTATTCCACGGTCAACCAGCAGGTTGCGTACGCTCTGATTGTTCTGAACATGTTCACCGGTGATTGGACATTAATCTCCTGTTTCCGTGTCTGAATTGCGAAATAGCTTTGGGCAAAAGCGATCTGGTCTTTACGGGGATCGCCATTTTGGGCGATGAGGTAACAGGCATAACGAGTTAGCATAATGTCGTCGATTGGGCGCTCTGTCCCGGAGCCTATCTTGACCATTTTCGTGACGTCACGAAAATGGTCTGAAACCTTAACCTCCGTAGTTTCGCAGGCAATAACTGCCTTATCTATGACTTTCTTGAAATTTTCCCATCTGTCATACCCCAAAACGCCTTGCAACTCACGGGCGTACCAGAACTCCAGTTGAGAATCCGGCCATAAATGGACGATGTTATCAAATTGAGTACGCAACCGAACCATTAATTCCTTGTTCATCGATACTCCTCCATATTTTTCGACCATTTCGAGGCAATCCTCGATATGATTCTACACGGTTAATGCATGAGCTAACAAAGGGTGCATACAATCTGCACATATCCTTTCTTTATAACCCCATTAAGAATCTCATTACTGTCTGTTCCTGAACTATCAAGTATTACTTGACAGTTCACCCAAGTTATTGTTTTAACTTCCGATCAATCTCCTTAAGCATGACGGCCATCTTTGCCCTGACTTCGACAAGTTCTCTTTCGAGCTGGTCGATTTCCTGCTGGACGGCATCGATATCGATCTCTTCTTCCTCTTCGAAGGTGTCCACATAACGGGAGATGTTAAGGTTGAAATCATTCTCTTTAATTTCCTCAAAGCTCGCTATATATGCGTATTTTTCAATGGATTGCCTGGTCTTAACTGCTTCTACAATCTTTTTGATATGTTCATCGGAAAGGGCGTTCTGATTCTTTCCCGGCAGGTAGTCACGACTGGCGTCCACAAAGATCACGTCTTTGCGGTTCTGATTGGCTCCGTCTTTTTCACGGCTGCGTTCAAAGATCAGGATTGCTACGGGAATCGAGGTGGTCGGGAAGAGATTGCCCGGTAGACCTACTACTGCATCAAGCAGATTTTCTTCGATCATTTTCGCCCGTATGCGTCCTTCGGCGGCCCCCCGGAAAAGTACTCCGTGAGGAACTACAACGGCCACGCGGCCTTCTTTTTCAAGAGCTGCTTCCACCATATGGCTGATAAAGGCCCAGTCGCCCTTGCTTTTGGGGGGAACTCCTCTCCAGAAGCGGTTGAAGCGGTCGCTTTTGGCCTCTTCCGCACCCCATTTGTCGAGAGAAAAAGGCGGATTCGCTACAACGGTATCAAATTTCATCAGGCGGTCTTTTTCAACCAGCGCCGGACTGTTTAGCGTGTCGCACCAT
>DYJH01000038.1 GCA_020723255.1 Desulfonema limicola
CGCATGCCAGGTGGTGTGGGGAGGGGGAGAGAAAAACTCCCCCTTACCCGATTCGGTGGCAATGGATAAAACATCACGACTCTTTCCAACCGAGAAAGGTTGCCAACAAAGTCGGAATGAAACCAATGACGGTAACCATCCAGGCGACCCAGGGATACGAAGACTGACTCGCCCATTCACGGACTTGCTCCAGTGTTGCAACGTAGGTCGTTCTGGTCCCATCGCGGTGCATGTAGTTGATAGACGCGCTCATTGGGGGACCGCCAACCGATTTGATCGTTTGTTTTGTGACATGGGTTATTTCATTAACAAGGGCATCTTTTGGTGGAGGGAATTTGCTCATGAACTCTCGGGCAGCTGGAGCATCAATTGGCATCCCTGCAGGTTCTTCGATGACCCACCGTAAGAATTCGACGCGGTCGGCCTTCTTAAACCATCCATGAAGATTACCGAAGCCTATAAATATGCCGATCGCCATAATGATTAGCCCGCTTATTTGTATGTGCTTTTTCCACTCTTTGCGTAGCTTCAACATACTGAATTGCGTCCGAACAAATAATTCTACAGTTTTGGATATCTTTCCATTTTGGAAAAACACCGGAAAGATAAAATAATTAGCATTCTAAAATTAAAAGCTATTTTCATAACGCATATGGTTCTTTTATCAAATTATTTTAGAAAGGTAAATAATCTATTGACAGATTTTTTGGAACAATATATTTAATCCTTCCGTATATTATTCTATTTATTAATTAATATAGAAAAATGATTCTATTATGTTGCCTATCCCCTCTCTATTACAAGAAATATTTGAGAAATATTTGCAAAACAGAAGAATTCCTAATAATTTGCAGGTGGTTTATAAAAAATGGCTGCGTTACTACCTGGACTTTTGCGGGAAATATAATTTTCCTCCTGCACATAAAGACAGCCTGCCACAATTTATATGTAAGTTGCAGGAAAAGAAACAAACTGAAGAGCAGCAGGAGAAGGCTGTAATTTCGGTTAAGATTTATCACGAAATTCTTGAGGCAAAGATTCTCTCCAACAAAGAATCTGCATCCCAACCTGCAAGTCCTCCGGAATACACCCTTTCTAAAGACGATAAAGCGTTTTTTGTCCGTGAGGCTGTTAACGGACTCGTAAAACCTGAAAATGCCTCAAAAACCGTCAGTCAGCCAGGAAATAAGCATGTTGCTCAACTAACCGGCGCTTCATGGAAAAAGGAATATACCGGGCTTGAAAATGAAATCCGTGTGCGGCATTATTCTCCAAAAACTCTTGCAACCTATAAAGGATGGGCTCGGAAATTTCAGGCTTTTACTGAAAGCAAGAATCCCGAATTGCTTTCACCTGAAGATGTTAAAGAATTTTTAACGTTTTTGGCGGTTAAGCGGAATGTATCATCCACCACACAAAATCAGGCGTTTAATGCACTATTGTTCTTTTACCGGCATATTTTAAAAAAAGAATTCGGAACAATCGACGGTATTGTCAGAGCAAAGAGAAAACCTTATATTCCTGTTGTATTATCACGTGAAGAGATTGATAGTATTTTGCATTTACTGGAAAAGCCGTATGATCTTGTTGTAAAATTGCTTTATGGATGTGGGCTTCGGCTGTTTGAATGTCTGAATCTTCGCGTTCACTGTATGAATTTTGATGCAGGTATTCTAACGGTTCATGACGGAAAAGGACAAAAAGACAGAACGGTTCCGCTTCCTGAAACGATACTTCCGGAACTAAAAAGGCATCTTGAAACATTAAAGGATCTTCACAAACGGGATATTGCCAAAAAATATGCCGGAGTGTTTTTAGTAAATGCCCTGGAGCAAAAATATAAAAAAGCGGCAAAAAATTTTATCTGGCAATGGTTTTTTCCGGCAAAACAATTGACCTATGAACAAAAGAGCGCGAAATACAGACGATATCATCTTCATGAAACTCTTGTTCAAAAAGCAATAAAAGAGGCGGTGGACAAGTCAAGGATTTGCAAGCGTGCGAGCGCGCATACCTTTCGCCACAGTTTTGCGACTCATCTTTTGCAGGCCAATTATGATATCCGGACTATCCAGACGCTGCTTGGGCATAGTGACGTGAGAACCACTATGATCTATACACGTTGTATTCCAAGCAGGACGGTGAAAGAGGCTAAAAGTCCCCTCGATTTCTGATTATTTTTGCATCGGAACTTTTCGTGCTATTTTCCGAGTTTGTATTAATCTATCAATCGACTACCTGTTGTTACAATTAAAACCATAAACTGCTTATCCCTTGAATATATAATCTTTGTATGATATGAAATTTTGAGTAATTATTGCATATTAATTAATTCCAAACAACGTTATCTGTCTTTTAATAACAACTTGTTTAACGGGAGGGCCGGATTAATATGAAAAATTTAATGAAAGCAGTCGTGGCAAATGGATATGGAACGGCAGAAGTATTGGAATATAAGGAAGTCGAAATTCCTGTAATCAAAGAGGATGAAATACTGGTGCAGGTTCATGCAAGTTCGGTAAATCCGGTTGATTGGAAGATAAGAAAAGGAGAGATGAAGTGGATAACCGGGAAAAAGCCTCCAAAAATATTGGGCGGTGATTACGCAGGAGTTGTTGCTGAGACAGGAAAAAATATAACAGGCTATAAAAAAGGCGACGCCGTGTGGGGAGCTGTAAACTCATTAAAAGGCGGAGCTTATGCTGAATTTGTCAAAGCAAAGAATAATGAAATTGGGCTGAAACCGGAAAATCTTGACTTTACGGAAGCAGCATCCCTACCGATTGCAGGCTTGACGGCATATCAATCCTTGGTTTACAAAGGCGGACTGAAGGCGGGTGATCACATAATGATAAACGGATGTTCGGGAGGAGTAGGCCTTGCCGGGTTACAAATTGCGAAGGCATTTGGCTGCCGCGTTACAGGAGTGTGCAGCACCAGAAATGTTGAATTGGCAAAAAAAATGGGAGCCGATGAAGTCATTGATTATACAAAAGAAGATATAATTAAATACAAAGGAGTTTATGATATATTTTTTGATACTGTAGGAAACATTTCCTTTTCACAGGCAAAAATAGCCTTAAAGCAGAAAGGAAGTTATATTACACCTATTCCTTCTTTTAAAATCATGCTTCTTTTGCCGATAATCAACATAACCGGTTCAAAGAAAATAAAAATTATATTCGCAAAACTAAATATAACAGATTTAAACAAACTTAAAGAAATGGCAGAAAATGGAAAATTGCATCCGGTGATTGAAAAAGTTTATTCTTTGGATCAGATCCGTGAAGCACATATTCGCAGTGAAAGCGGAAGAGTTGCCGGAAAACTTGTGTTAAAAGTTGTTTAATAACAGCTTATTTTGTTTGAATAAAAAATGTCTGAAAAACCTACCTATAAAGAATTAGAGCAAAAGATCAGGGAATTAGAAAAAGAGGCTGTTAAACGCAATCGGTCAGAAAAAAAGATTGAAAGCCTCTCAAAATTCCCAAATGAAAATCCAAATCCTGTGCTTAGAATCACAAATGACGGAATAGTACTATATGCGAATAATTCTGCCAAACCTCTGATGGATCTGTGGAAATGTAAACCAGGCAGTGGGTTGCCTGAATACTGGCGTAAATTGACCATTGATGTTTTCTGCTCCAAATTGATTCAGTATTCTGTGATTGAGTGCATGGGGCGTGTATTTTCCCTGACATTTGCGCCTATACAGGGTGCTGATTATATAAATATATATGGTCTCGATATTACCGAACACAAGAAGGCGGAAGATGCGCTTCGGGAGTATGCATTAAATCTAAAAGAAGCACAAAGAATCGCCCGCATGGGAAGATGGGAGTTGAACCTTTCAAACAATCACCTGGAATGGTCTGATACGGTTTTCGAGATATTTGAAATAGATCCAAATAAATTTGAAGCATCCTACGAAGCCTTCCTGAATACTATCCATCCTGATGACCGGGAAAATGTAAATAAGGCTTATACTGAATCACTTAATAACAAGTCTCAGTATGAAACAGAACACCGTCTTTTAATGAAAGGCGGACGGATCAAATGGCTATATGAGATTTGCCGAACAGAATATGACCTTTCCGGACAGGCTATCAGGTCGGTCGGCATAGTGCAGGACGTCACCGAACGCAAGCAAATTGAGAATGCCCAGATATTCCTGTTGCAGTGCGGTTTGCCCGCAACAGGCGAAGATTTCTTTAAATCACTGGCATGCTATCTGGCAGAAACACTTCCAATGGACTATATTTTTATCAGCCGCCTGACGGAAGACTGCTTGACGGCAAATACTTTGGCTGTATATTCCGATGGAAAGCATAATGATAACATATCATATGTCCTTAAGGATACGCCGTGCGCCGATGTGGTCGGCAAGACAATATGCTGTTTTCCGAAAAATGTGAGCCTTTTATTTCCGAAAGATATTATACTTCAGGAGATAAAGGCCGAAAGCTATATTGGGGCAACCCTCTGGAGCGCTGAAGGAAAAACCATCGGTCTGATTTCAGTTGTCGGGCGCAGACCGCTATCAGACGTCAAGCTTGCCGAATCGCTTCTGAAATTGGTCGCCATTCGGGCTTCGGGTGAGTTGGAGCGAAGACAGGCGGATAAAGCTCTCAGAGAAAGTGATGAGAAGTATAGATTACTATTTGAAAATATCACACAGGGATTTATACTTCACGAAATTGTTTTTGATGAATCAGGCAAGCCGGCTGATTATCGTTTCATTTCTGCAAATCCGGCATTTACAAAGCTAACCGGAATTAAGTCCGAAAAAATTATTGGCAAAACAGTTAAAGAAGTTATGCCAAATTTAGAACAATATTGGCTTGATATGTATGGCAGAGTTGCTGCTACACGTGAACCAGTTCTTTTTGAGAATTATTCTGCCGAATTGAAAAAATATTTTGAAGCTTGGCTTATAAGCCCCAGAGCAGGGCAATTTGCAATTATGTTTTCGGATATTACCGAGCGGAAACTTATGGCCGAAGCTTTGCAAAAGGCCAACAGCGAACTTGAATTAAGAGTTAAGGGGCGTACCGCTGAACTTCTTATTGCGAATAAGCGGCTTGAACATGAGATAGAGGAGCACCGTAAGGCAGATAAATCCCTTCGCAAAGCGCTTTCCGAAATAAATAAATTAAAAGAGCAGATAGAAGCCGAAAACATTTATCTTCGCCGTGAGATTGAAATAAAAAATAAGTATGCAGATATAATCGGTGAAAGTGACAGTATTAAGCGTGTGCTTTATCAGGCAGAGCAGGTTGCTCCGACAAATATAACCGTTCTTGTGCTAGGCGAAACCGGTACCGGGAAAGAGCTGATTTCCAGCGCTATTCATAACATGAGCCCCCGCAAAGGCCGTCCGTTAATAGTTGTAAATTGTGCAGCCCTGCCGTCCAATCTTATTGAGAGTGAGCTTTTCGGCAGGGAAAAAGGAGCTTATACCGGAGCCGATTCGAGGCAAATCGGCCGTTTTGAGATTGCCGACGGTTCTACTCTATGTCTTGATGAAATAGGCGAACTTCCGCTTGAAATGCAGGCCAAACTGCTACGGGCAATACAGTACGGCAAATTTGAGCGCCTGGGTTCTTCCAGTACTATAAAAGCGGATGTACGCATCATTGCAATAACCAATCGTAACCTTGAGGAGGAAGTTCGCAAGGGACGATTCAGGCAGGATCTTTTTTATCGGCTTAATGTTTTTCCCATAACCGCCCCTCCTTTGCGGGAGCGTAAAGAAGATATACCTCTATTAGCAACGGCCTTTGTTGAAAGATACGCAAGAAAATATGGGAAACAGATTTCATCTATCTCTAAAGAGACAATTAAGACGTTGCAAGATTATGCCTGGCCGGGCAATGTGCGTGAATTGGAAAGCGTTGTCGAAAGGTCTGTTATCTTGTGTCAGGGGGAAATATTACAACTGGCGAAAAAATCCGATGCAGAGCCTCTTTTTTCAGCAACGAATATAAGAACTCTTGAAGAAATTGAACGGACGCAAATTCTTAACACTCTTTCACATACCGGGTGGCGTATTAATGGAAAGGACGGGGCTGCCGCTATCTTAGGTTTGCACCCAAGCACGTTAAGAGCAAGAATGCATAAGCTGGATATACGCCGGCCCGAAGCCAACGAATCAAATAAGCAGGAGAGATCTTTGTCAAACGCTTTCAGATAGTCTTATATATTCCTCCGCCTCATTCATACGTCCTCTTTTCCGGCAGCCTTTTGCATAAACACGGCATTTTTCTTTAAGGATTTTTATCGCGGCTTTTTGCTGATCCCATGTTAACATATTGCTATTAATTAGATTAGTAATTGACCGGATACGGTATTTATCTAACGAATGTATTCGGGAAAGCTGGTCAATATGTCCGCCTCTTTTTACAACAAATGGAGTGTCAATAAGATATATTGGATATGTGCAGTTTATCCTGAGCCACATATCATAGTCTTCACATGCCGGTAATGTTTCATTAAAAAGGCCAACCATATTAAAAAGATTTTTTTTAATCATAACCGCAGACGGGCTTACCATGCAAAGCTCCAGTGATTTTTCAAAAAAAAATCCGGATACTTTTTTATGCCTTTTGCCGGGATTTATCCTTTTTCCGTTTCGCACCCATATTTCCTCTGTCTGGCATATAAGTGCTCCGGGATTTTTATTAAAAAATTCAAACTGTGCTTCAAGTTTTCCGGGAAGCCACAAGTCGTCGGAATCAAGAAAAGCTATATAATTTCCGGCTGAACAAAGTATTCCTTTGTTTCTCGCAGCGCTAACTCCACAGTTATTTTGCTCAATTAATTTTATTTTGTTCCGGAAAGAAGAGAGTTCTTCCACTGTATTATCGGTCGATCCGTCATTAACGACAATAAGCTCAAAATTATCGAATCTCTGAGCAAATACGGAATCAATTGCTTCTTTTATTGCCCATCCCCTGTTATATGAAGGGATAATTACACTTATTTCAGGACTGTTCTCTGGCATGGTTTTGGACTAAAGGATATTACTTTAAATTACAGCATCTATATGTGTTATTTATAATTTATTTTGCTTTCATACTATTAAAAAAATCAAATTTCAATCATTGATTGATAAAATTTTATTATAGTTACCTAAATTATGATATAATAATACATATGGATGATAGCAAACCTCAAATACTGGCTCCTGCGGGAAATAAAGCTTCTTTTCTTGCTGCAATTGCTGCGGGCGCTAATGCCGTTTACTGCGGGCTTAAAAACTTTTCTGCCCGCATGGAGGCAAAAAATTTTACGGTTAATGAACTTGCTCCTCTCACAAGCCTTGCCCATGAAAATGGAGTTAAAGTATATGTCACATTAAATTCATTGTTGAAACATGAAGATCTTTCTCTTGCCGGGAATCTTATATCCCAGCTTGCAAAGAGGGTTAACCCCGACGGACTGATAATACAGGATCTTGCGCTTATTGATCTTGCAAAACAAACTGGCTTTAAAGGAGAGCTTCATCTCTCCACGCTTTCAAATGTAACTTTCCCTGCGGCATTAAAACTGGTAAGGGGTCAGCTTAATATAAACCGGGTTGTTTTACCAAGAGAGCTTTCTGTTGATGAAATTAAAACGCTTGCCGCAGCCTGTCCTGTAAATCTTTCTCTTGAGTTGTTTGTACACGGAGCGCTTTGCTACGGGATTTCCGGGAGATGCTACTGGAGCAGTTATTTCGGCGGCAAAAGCGGGCTTAGGGGAAGATGTGTTCAACCATGCCGGAGAATTTATACACAAAAAGGCAAAACAGGCAGGGTTTTTTCCTGTGTAGATCTTAGCCTTGACGTTTTGTCAAAGGTCTTATTGCCTGTTTCCCAAATAACCGCATGGAAAATTGAAGGAAGAAAAAAAGGCCCTCACTATGTTTATTATACGGTGAGCGCATATAAAATATTAAGAGACAAGGGAAGCGACCCGGCTGAGAAAAAAAATGCTCTTGAACTTCTTTCCCGCTCTCTTGGAAGAGTTGGCACACACTATAATTTTCTTCCTCAAAGGCCGCAGAATCCCGTAAGCGCAGAAAGCCAGACAGGGTCAGGACTTCCTGTCGGAAAAATTTGCGGACCTGCGCAAAATCCCTGGCTTTCACCGAATGAAGATCTTTTACAAAATGATCTTCTTCGAATTGGTTATGAAGATGAGATTTCTCATAATATATTGCGAGTGGGTAAATTTGTACCCAAAAGGGGGCGGCTATACATAAAGCCGATAGCAGGAAACAAATCGGCATCAGGAGCTCATGTATTTCTTACAGACAGACGTGAAAAAGCTCTTGAAGACATGATATCCGAACTTGATAGCAAAATAAAAAAAGTGTCTTTCTCAAATGAACCGGAATTATCATTTACTTCAAAGCTGCCCAAAAGGTTTAAAGGAAAACAATCTTTTTGCGAGGTAAATGTCTATAGAAATCATCCAAGATTTAATAAAGGAATTAAAACCGGTTTATGGCTTGATCCGGAGGGTATGAAGGGGAAAAATATTGATTACTCCTGTTACTGGTGGTTTCCGCCTGTAATCTGGCCGGATGAAGAAAAACAACTGAAAGACCGCATCGATTTTTTGATTGCCAAAGGCAGCAAAAACTTTGTTTTAAATATTGCCTGGCAGATTGCGCTTTTTAGCAGCACTAAGAATCTTAATATCTGGGCAGGACCCTTTTGCAATATAGCAAATGTACTTGCATTAAAAGCGATTCACTCACTTGGTTTTTCAGGCGCAATCGCAAGTCCTGAGCTGGGGAGCGACGATTATCTTAATTTAATAAAAAACTCTCCGCTTCCATTGGGAATAGTTATCTCAGGAAACTGGCCTTTATCCATATCAAGAATACTATCCGGCCAGGTTCAGACCGATTATCCGTTTATAAGCCCTAAAGGCGAGTATGCCTGGGCAACAAAATACAGCTCAAACTTCTGGATATATCCAAACTGGATTATAGACCTGACGGATAAAAAAGAAGAACTGCAAAAGGCCGGATACAGCATGCTTATTAACATTATAGAACCATTGCCTGCTGATATCAGAATGAAAAAAAGAGAAGGCAAATGGAACTGGGGCATCGGTTTGGCTTAGCGGTTCTATTTATTTTCAAGATGTTTTTTCAGCTGGTCCTCAAGTTTGGAAAAAAGATTCTTTTTCTTTTCGGCCTGCTCCGCCTGAATGGACGCTACCTTTTGCTCTAGTTCTTTCCGGGAGTCTTTGAATTTTTTCAGTTCCTCATCCATACTGCAAGTTTTATTATTTTTTGGAATTTCTTCTAAGGCAAGGTGGTTTATTAAAAAAAGTCTTGTACCAAAGGGGCCTTCGACGATTTCTATTACTCCTGTCTCATCAAGTTTTCTACAAATATAATTGCCCTGTTCAGGTGAAAATGAAAGAAACTCGCAGATACTGTCTATAGACGGCGGAACCAAGTTGCGGCGTTCAAGAATCCTGATTGCAGCAACAACAAGATGGGCATCCGAATAAAGATTACTTAGTTGCATGGCAGTTAATATCAAACAGTGTTAAGGTAATATTTCATAAAGCTAATAGAAAAATACAACAGGTCAGTTAACTTGTTTACAAAAGGACCTTATTATTTTCGATAAGAAAATGGGTGGAGACAATGCTACAATTGAGATCGGCGCTCCTGAAAACAGGATTATTGTCCTGACGCCCCGTCACATATCTCTAAGCCGGTATTTGGACCCGTAGTCATAGCCCCCACCCGGTTTTAATAATTACATTTCGGCGGTCATTTGTCAAAATCAAAATCAGCTTCGGTTTCAAAATTTATATAAAAATGGTTGCATAAAACAACCAATAGTATTAAATTGCAACTATAAATTCACTCTTAGGAGGTAACATGGCGACAGCAGTTAAACTCTCTGATGATTTGTTTGAGAAAGCAAAGATCAAATCAAAAATCTTTAAAAGATCAATTGCCGGTCAAATTGAATATTGGGCAAAAATTGGGCAAATGATCGAAGATAACCCGGATCTTCCGTTACCTTTTATTCAAGATGTTCTTACAGGTCGGGAACAAATAAAAGCAGGCCAAGGAAGCCCATATATATTTGGTGAGGGTGAATGACCGGTATTAAAAAAATAATCCAGTCACCAATTTTCGCCAAACAAAAAAAGAAACTGCATAAAAAGCAAATCATAGATTTAGATGGTGCTGTAAAATCCATTTGTAATGATCCCACCATTGGTGACATGAAAGTGGGAGATTTACAGGGTATCCGGGTTTATAAATTTAAATCCGATAACCAGCAAGTATTGTTGGCGTATGAAGTGATCAATTCTAACCTTTATCTCTACGCATTTGGTTCTCATGAAAATTTTTACCGAAATCTAAAAAAGTATATACAGCATTAAATTTATATTTCGTGTAGATATGAAGAAAATCTGTAAAAGAAAATATGGCAAATAAGTTTGAGCAATGCCTATTTCAATTTTAGAAGAATCTCCGTTCATTGCTATCAAGTAACAAGCGTATCGTGTGAGGTAACAATCACCTTTTGGTACCATAGCACCCTTACCGCCTTGGATCATTTTCATGGTGTCATGAAAATGATCATTACAATCTACCCCTTCACTTTCACATGCTATACGCGCCTTACTGATTACATTTTGAAAATTTTCCCAAGATGAATAGTTAAGTATATTTTAAACGTCTCTGCCCATCCAATATTCTTCACCATTTTTTAATAACTTTTTTGCTTCATTTAACTCACTAATTATTCTATTATAATTGTCAGTATTTATCTAAGATGAAAATCGAAAAGTTCCGTGGAATAGATAGCCTATCTATAATCTTCCACAAGAATTTCAACATCATTATTGGTGAAAATGGTCACTATAAATCTACTATAATCGATGCTATTCGTTTACTTTATTCTCTCGGCGATCCTCAGAGAAGCATATATCGGTGACGAAGATTTTCATGCAGACCTTGTAACAGGTGAGACCGATGGAAAGATGGAAATTTCTTATGAATTCCGAGATCTTTCGGACAAGGAAAAGGGCGCTTTATATGAGTACATGATCATAGATTGTGGAAATGAGTATGCTGCAATTACAATCATATACACGCCGAGTGCGGCAGCACCCGAAGTTCGATTATTATACCGCTGCTAAACGTGGGCAGAAGGCAGATTCCAATACGTTCGATATTTTTCAACATTACTATCTCGGCGCGTTGCGGGATAGCACCACTGACCTTCTTCGTTCACGTGAGAATACTCTCGGTCGTGTGATCCACCGCTCCGTTCAACGCAACGAGACGGAGGCAACTTACACTGAAATAATAAAAAGAGCAAACGATGAACTACTTAAGAGAAAGAAAGTTGTGGCTACTAAACAAAGCGTCAATACAAATCTTTCTGAAATCCATAGAGAAACTCGCCCAATTGATCTCCATATCGAACAGACAAGAGCAAACTATATTGTAAACGCCATCAAGCCTATTTTGCCTTTCTCAGACCCAAGGGACTCTGGACAGGGTCTTACCCTTCGGCAGAATAGTATGGGACACAACAACATAGTATACACATAGCTACTGTCCTTGGTGACATGCAGGACAGGATCGCCACAGACGATATAATTCACGTTGCCTTGCTTATCGAAGAAGATGGGGTTTGGATAATCCGCATCCGTTTTCACAGATGAAGACGGATGCGGTTAAGAAGGGAGTACCCATGATAAAGAGAATTATGTGAAACTAAATTTCGTTTTCAACAATTTTAAAACCTGACATTTTAAAACCTGTAACTTGACATATTATTTACCTGAGAGTAGCATTTTAAGGCATTTTGCCGAGTATCCGGAATTTTGCAGACCTAATTTGATGTAAACAAAAGAAATTGCTATAGCCTTGTTTTGCAAGGCAGGCATTATAATCATGGAATTTTATATATGAAAGATAAAAGAGGGTTATATTATTATCCTTTTCCTGATAACCAGAAGGTTCGCATGTATGTGAAAAAATCAAAAGGCGAAATATGTTTCAGGCTCTGGAATAATGATGATATAAAACTATGGGAAGAACACGAATGGGTTCCTTTCAGCGCTATAAAGCAGGCAATCGCAATGTACAGCGGCTCCAATTTTGATCCCAATGCAGCCTATGACATTGAAATCGCAAGAACGCTTATTGCTGAAAATGAGGCTGTAAGAAAGTAAACCAAATGAAAATAGCTATAGCACAAATTAATCCGGTAATCGGCGACTTTGAGTATAATTTTAACCTGATAAAAAGCTTTGCAGACAAAGCCATAAGACAAAAATGTGATCTGGTGGTTTTTCCAGAGCTTGCCGTCACAGGTTATCCTCCACGAGATCTTCTTGAAAAAAAAGATTTCATTGACACAAACCTTTCGTATCTTTCCCTGCTTGTGGATGAAATCAGGGGAATAGGCGTACTTTGCGGGTTTGTGGATAAAAACACTGGTGATGAAGGAAATCCTTTATATAATTCCGCCGCTCTTTTTGAAAATGGAAAAATACTTCACAAGGTAAATAAAAAACTGCTTCCTACATATGATGTATTTGATGAAAGCAGATATTTTGAAGCAGGTACGGAATGTATCCCTTTTAACTATAAAAATAAAAGAATCGGCATTACAATATGTGAGGATGCATGGAACGATGACAACAGCCCTGAGACAAAAAAATATCGTATAAATCCGGCCGGTCTTTTGATTAAAGAAGGAGCGAATCTGCTTATAAATATTTCAGCATCCCCGTTTCATATGGGAAAGCAAAAATTCAGATGGAACATGTTCGGAGCCATTGCCCGCAAATATAAAGTGCCGTTTGTTTTTACAAACCAGGTAGGCGGAAATGACAGTGTTCTTTTTGATGGGACAAGCGCTGTTTTTGGCATAAACGGCGAAATACTCGCTCTTGCCCGTGATTTTGAAGAAGATCTGATTTTTTATGATACTGACAAACAACCAGATGGATTTTTACAGGAAAACATACATCCTGTTTCAGGATGCGACACCGAGTCTGTGTTAAAGGCTCTTATAATGGGAACGCGCGATTATATTAAAAAATGCGGTTTTTCAAAAGTGGTGCTGGGTTTAAGCGGCGGGATAGATTCAGCTCTTACGGCGTTTATTGCTTCACGCGCTATAGGCTCGGAAAATGTTCTTACAGTATTTATGCCGTCTGCTTACACGTCTAAAGAAAATTATGAAGATACCAAAAAACTGGCGGAAAATATCGGAACAAAATATGACGTAATTCCCATAGACGGTATTTTTGCCCAGTTTTTAAAATATATTTCTCCTTCATTTAAAGAAAGTGAGCCGGAAGTAACAGAGCAGAACATACAGGCTAGAATCAGAGGAACCATACTGATGGCATTGTCGAACAGAGAAAACCGGATTCTTCTTTCAACCGGAAACAAGTCCGAGCTTGCCGTTGGTTATTGTACTCTTTACGGAGATATGAACGGAGGGCTTGCAGTAATATCGGATATTCCAAAAACAATTGTTTACGAAATCTCAACCTTTATAAATAGTGAAAAAGAGATTATCCCGGCAAATATAATAAAGAAAGCTCCTTCCGCCGAACTCAAACCCGGCCAAATTGACCAGGATGATCTTCCGCCCTATGATCTTCTTGATTCCATATTAAAGGGATACATTGAAGACTTGAAAGGGGCAAACGAGCTTGTTGCTGAAGGGTTTGACTCTAAAATAGTGGAAGATGTAATTTTACGGGTTGACAGAAATGAATACAAACGGCATCAGGCCGCCCCCGGACTCAAGGTTACATCAAAGGCTTTTGGCTATGGCAGGAGGTATCCGCTGGCCCAGAGATATACGCAAAGCAGGCGGGCGGCTTCGTAAAAGCTCCCTCTGCTGTGTTGCGCTTCATCTTTCGTATTGCAGCGTACGAAATAGTACGCTTCATTTCTCAAGATTCGCGCGCCTTGCATATGAAGCTTTTACGAAGCCGTCTACATTATGACTTTTTACGGTTTCATTATTAATTCTTTTTTTCTTCAATCCCTTTTTTATAACAGCTTTTTCCATACCAGTCAATTTGCCGGCATATCCCTCTTATAATGCTTACTTCTCCTGCCTTAAGTTCAAGCCTTGTGAAAAAATGCCGTAGTTTATTCATCCAGTAATCTGGATTTTCATGATTTATATAATCTATTCTGATAAGTATTTCCTTGACCTGTTCGTACATCCCGTCAAGCTCATGCCTTGAGGCAAGCCTTGGGCTAAATTTTATTTTTTCTTCAAATCCGGCAAGAAAAAGCTCGTAGCAAACCAGCAAAACCGCCTGAGAAATATTTAAAGAAGAAAAATCCGAAGAAGGAATATTAACAAGTTCGTGGCAAAGGCGGATGTCTTCATTTAACAGTCCTCTGTCCTCCGGGCCGAACAGGATGGCTATACGGTTGTTTTGAGAAAGGTCTGCAAGCTTTTTTGCCATTTCCGAAGGAGTTGAGATTAGCGTGCGCTCTCCGCCAAGGCGGGCAGTAGTTCCGACTACGTAATTATATGAAGCAAGCGCTTCCTTAAGATTTTCAAATATTATAATTCCTTCAATAAGTTCAGAAGCAAAATGAGTTGCAAGCTTTCGGATTTTGGCAAGATCGTAGTTTTCCGGAGAAACAAGGGCAAGGTTTTTTATTCCCATGTTCAGCATGGCCCTTGCTGCGGATCCAATGTTTTCGGGGTATCTAGGCCGGACCATGACAATTGAAATATTATCGGTATTGACTCTTTGCGTCATCAGCTCGTTATTTCAAACCTGTTGAAAAAATAGCCGATTTCAAAAGCTGCTGTTTGAGGAGAATCGGAGCCGTGGACAATATTTTTTTCTATATCGGTTGCAAAATCAGCCCGAATTGTACCCGGAGCAGCTTCCTTGTAATTTGTAGCTCCCATTAATTCCCTGTATTTTGGTATTACATTCTCGCCTTCAAGCACCATCGCAACAATTGGGCCGGTGGACATGAAATCGGTTAAACTTGCAAAAAAAGGGCGTTCTTTATGAACAGCATAAAAACCCTGAGCCTGGGACTTGGTCATGTGAATCATTTTCATAGCAATAATTTTAATGTTTTCTTTCTCTAAGCGCCGAATAACTTCGCCGATCAGACCGCGTGAAACTCCATCCGGTTTTACAATAGATAATGTTCTTTCCATAACTTATAAAATCCTTTCATTTATATTGTTTTTGCAGACCTACCAGAAGCAAACATTCAAGTCAATAACACCAAAAAAACATAATATCCAGAATTGGCGCATTTATAATGGTCTTACAACCCCTTGGAAACAATAACAACCTGTAATCATTGTTCTAAATATTTTGTTGTAAAAATTTTTTCGTAAAACTATTAGATACCTGATAAATAATATGCTATTATAAAAAAATTTAATAATTCTGATATAATTTCATCAATATTAGTTTATCATCTAATATATGTTGTATGTTAAGGAAATATAAATGATATCTTATGTGCGGTTGCCCAGATATGTATGGCCTGTATTGTATTTTTTGGTTGTCTCGATTTTTGTAATATTTCATTTTTTGTCGGCTGTATTTGCTGAGGATGTTGCCTCTCTTAACGCTGAGTCTTCTGAAAAAATACATATTACAGCTGACAGCCTGGTTTCTGATAGTAATGCAAAGTTTGCTGAATTTATTGGAAATATTGAAGCAAGCCAAGGCGATTTTGTTATAAACTCGGACAGTCTGAAAATATATTACAAAGGCGATCTGAAAGATAAAACAGCAGCAAGGTCCAGCGAATCAATTGAAAAAATTGTTGCTATCGGAAATGTGCATATAAAATCCAAAGAGATGTCTGCTGATACACAGCAGGCGGATTATGACACAGATACTATGATTATTGTGCTAAGCGGCGAGGGCTCGAAAGTATTTGATCAAAAGAATTTCGTAACCGGATCTAAAATAACCGTTTACCGTAAAGAAGGCAAAACAAGGGTTGAAGGTGATAAAAACAAAAGAGTAACTGCTGTTTTTTATCCGAGGGGAAAGGACACTCCGACAAAAGAAGGAGTAAAAGAACACGCGGCTGCCCAGCATGAAATAATTCCAAGCTCGGAAAAAGAGTTTATAAAAGAGACTAAACCGGAAAAACAGGTTTTACACCTTAAAGAAGAGGTTATAGCGGAAAAAGAAAAACTGGATGACAAAGCGAAACCTAAGCCTGCATCCAGGATGGTTGTATCCGGAAACCTTAAAAAGAGTATGGGAGTAACAATTTTTGAGGACAAAACAGTTTATGGTGCAATGGGCTTTAACAATACACTTTCAAAAAATCTTACTGAAAACATAAAAAAGGAATATCCGGATATATTTTTTTTAAAAACAGGCGACACTAATTACCCTTCAAGTTTTATAAAACTTCCAAGACTTGCATCTGGAAATGTCGATATGAATAAACTTTGTGAAACCGGAAGGCAGCTTGGCCTGACTACGATTCTCACAGGTTCGGTAACAGACATCACTATATACGATGAATCCCGCCGCGGAATATTATTCTGGAAAAAAACACTTCCAGAAATAAGCATGACCGTTCGAATTGAGCTTTTTGATACCGAAACAGGCACAAAGCTTTTCGATGAAAGCTATACTTTAAAACAAGATTCTGATAAAAATGGGATTGAACTTGCAAAATCCGGTAAGATTGATGAAGTCTTTTTGAAAGAGGCTATAAAATATTTTACTTCCTCACCACGTAAAATAATTAGCAACATTATGGTGGAACAAAAGTGGAAAGGATATATTTCCTCTGTTTCAGGAAGCAATGCAAGTGTATCTTCCGGAAGAAATATGGGAGTTGCTTCGGGTATGGTATTTGATGTTTTCGGAAACAGTATAATTAACGGGTTGGAAAACCAGAAGTTTATGATCCCGGGTCCGAAAATCGGAGAAGTAAAAATAACCAATGTCTTTGATAACAGCTCTGAGGCTTTAGTAATATCCGGAAACGCTTTAAAGGAAGGTTTCGCTATAAAATCGAAATAAGAATAGATAAGCTCATAAGTTCGTAAGCTGGTAAGTTGATGAGTTGACGGAACTTTAAATATTCCAGGAAGCATATACTTTCTGTCTTGATTTGGCAGCCGTTTTAAGTATTCCGACTTTTGCATCAACATAATCGTAAACCAAAGCTTTATTCTTGCCCGGTGCCGGTCTCAATATCCGTCCAAGATATTGCAGCACCCTTCCGCTGAACCTAATAGGAGTAACTATAAAAAGAGTTGATAAGTTCTTGCAGTCGAAGCCCTCTCCGATAAGCTGCCCCGTTGCAACAAGCACTTTTATTTCCCCGTTATTCAGACGGTGAAGAATATCCTTCCTGTTAATATCCGGTACATCTCCCGTAAGCAAATCGGATGGTATTTTATATTTATATTTTAATATCGCCTGCAAGGTTTCACAGTGTTTTTTCCTGTCGGTAAGCACAAGGCAGCATTTTCCATCCCCCTCTTTTGCTTCTTTTGCAATATCTGAAGCTATAAGATGATTTCTTTCATCGTTTGAGGTAAGTTCGGAGAGCATTTTGCTGTATTCAATAACAGGATCAAAAAAGGGATTAAAATCTGTTTCTCTCACAATAACTTCAGCAGGCAGAAGGTCTCCTTTTTCAACAAGCTCTGTTTTATCAATCTCATAGCGGACATCACCAAGATACCAGAATATAAGTTTTGAAAGATTATCCCTGCGCCAGGGTGTTGCCGATAATCCAAGCATATATTTTGAATCGAAGCCGGATATTGCCTCTGTAAATGTTCTGCTGGGAGTCCTGTGGCATTCGTCAACCACAATTTGCCCCGTTTTTAATGAGATTTCTTCAATGCATTTGTAAAGCGACTGAACAAGAGCAACAGTAATCTTTTCCCCTATTACTTTTTTTCCTGATCCTATTATTCCGATTTCTTCTTTGGAAATGCCAAGAAATGTTTCAATACGCTCTATCCATTGGGAAGCAAGCTCTTTTGTATGTACAATAATCAATGCAGGCTGCATACGCTGATATATTATGTAAAGCGCCATTATAGTCTTGCCGCTTCCTGTTGGAGCATCCAATGTTCCAAAATCCTTTGAAAGCATAGCGCTGACTGCCTGATTCTGGAAGGGTCTCAATGAACCATTGAATTTGAAATCGACCGAAGGAAGCGAACGTCTTTTATCCATAATTTCATGTTCAATTCCGTGGCGCTTACAAAGGAGCACCAGCTGACGCATAAAACCTCTTGGTATGCAAAGGCCTCCTCCTTTCATCCTGTCATAAAAGCGCAAAACTCTCGGAGTGCCTCTGTTCCAGCGGCCCATTTTTTCATTTTCAATCCACTTGGGGTTGGATATTGTAAGTTTTTCAGTAACCAATTGATATATATTGGTTGGAATATTGGAAAGCCTCAGGTTGTTTGATATGACTATTTTCAAGTTTTCACCTAATTATTAAAGTCCATCAATACTTTTTTGAAAGCTAAACCGAGTTTTGTCTCAGGAAATTTTGATATATATTTTTTAAGGTCTTTGATTTCATCGATATCAGTCCTGGCAGAAAGCAGGTTGCAAGTGATGCCAAGAGATTCGGCAATCGCAACAGTAGCAGAAAAAACACTTTGGGTGCTCCATGATATATTCTCAAATAATTGCGGATAAAAACCGGATAAGCCGATAAGATAATACCCGCCGTCATCCGATGGGCCCAAAACGAGCTTGTAGGTTTTAAGAAGTTCAAACGCCTTGAGTATATCTTTATGCGATATGTCGGGACAATCCGTTCCTGCGATGCAGATCCGTTCATATTTCTGGTCAAACCCATGCTTGAAAACACCGCACATCTTCTCTCCTAGATTTCCTTCCGGCTGATCTTTTACAGTAAGACCTTTGGCTATTTCTTTAAAGTAAGCTTTGCTGCTTTCCTTTGTTTTAAAAACAGTAGTATCAAAATCTTTAATTGAAACCACATTTTCGATGATTTGGCGAACCATAAGATCATATAATACTGATGCGGCCTTCATACCTATATCGTTACCAAGCCTGGTCTTAACCTGCCCGCAAACAGGTTCTTTTGCAAAAAGGACCAGAAGCTCTTTATTCATCTTATATCCTTATAAAGCTTTGCAAGACTGTGCGGTGACACTCCAAGCCTGTATAACAAAGGAATAAAATGCATTAGTGCAGCAGCTCTAATAACGCCATGTTTAAAACGTCTGTAGGATACATCAACAGACAACATAGAATAGTATAATTTACCTTTACCTGAAATTCTTTTTGAAAACTCATGATCTTCCATAATTGGGATTTCAGGATAACCCGATACGGATTCAAAAATATTTTTTTTAACAAAGATTGCCTGATCGCCATACATATATTTTGCATAACGGGATCTGAGTCCGGTAATATAAGCAAACAACCTATCCGGAACGCCAAGATTCTCCTTGCTGCCGCACCTTATTCTGAAGCCGCCTGCCACATATCCGGAATTAACAGCTTTGGTGACTTCAGACTTCCATCCTCTTGGGAGAGATGCATCGGCATGAAGAAAGAGTAAAATATCACCCTTTGCTTTTTTTGCGCCATAATTCATCTGAGCAGCGCGCCCGGATTTGAAAGATTTCAGAAGCGTTATATTTCTAAAACCTGCTATTATTTCAGCAGTCAAATCTTTACTGCCGCCATCCACAGCAATAACTTCGGTATCATCATCCAGAACAGAAAACAGGGATTCAAGTTGACCGGCTATGATATTTTCTTCATTGAGTACAGGAATTATTATTGAGATCATAGCGCTATTCAAGAGCGCCCTGGCATGAAGACCCTGCTCCGGCCGTACACCCGTAACAATGATTGTGCAGAACTATCGGACGTCCGGAAAGTTTTTCCATATCAAAACTGCTTATATGATCAGAATATCGGGAACTGACAGGCATATTTAACATCTGATTAAAATCACAGTCAAACAGTCTGCCATTCCATGCTACCGAGACCATTGTCCTGCACATTACGTTTTCAAGAGCTGTCGGATTGAAAGCCTGTAATAACTCATACATATATTCATCGTAGTTCCCGGAGGTCAGAAGAAAATCAAGATATCTGCCGACAGGCATATTATTTATACAAAAAAGACTGTTAAAATCAATATCGTACTTGTTTTTCAGGATAAGTTTGTAATTCTGCTCAAGGCTTTTCTGGTTTGCCGGAAGATATGCGCCAAGCGGGTTATGCACAAGATTAATGACAAGATCGCTTTTCTCTTTAGCGTACCCCTTTTCATTTAATATTTTTGCAGCCTGTATGAACTTTGCAAAAAATCCCTTGCCGCGCTGCCTGTTGGCTCTGTTCTCATCACAATCCGGAAGCGAAGCTACTATTTCCACTTTGTTTTGAGCATAAATATCTATAAATTCGGAATACTCCTGTTCGGCCAGTATGGCAAGATTTGACCTTACTATAAGACGTGTGCCCAGTTTCGTCGCTTTTTCGATAAATTCTTTTACTCCTGGATTCATTTCAGGGGCGCCGCCGGTTATGTCTATCACACTGATATTATCGTTTGCCCTGATTACTTCCAAACACATGTCGAGAGTTTCGGCAGACATAATTTCTTTTCTTTTATCGCCGGCTTCCACATGGCAATGCCTGCAAAAAAGGTTGCACCGCTTGCCCACGTTTAGCTGCAATACTTCTATTCCGGCAGCATATACAGGGCCTGAAAGCTTTTTAGTAAAATGAACAGGGCATCTGTTAAGCGCTGCAAGTTGATCGGAAACCGCCATTTTACATACTCTTTTTTCTGATTATTTTTCGCATTTGAGTTGAATGAACAAGAGTGATGCCGGCCATTATTGAAGCTCCGACATGCACAGCCTCCATCATTTCATCTTCGCTGATGCCAAGCGAAAGGCATTTATTTGTATAAGCATCTATGCAGTAAGGACAGTTTTGAGTCATCGCAACAGTGAGCGCGATAAGAGTTTTTTCACGCTCGCTTAATCTTCCTGCTGAAGTTGAAACTCCATAGTAATCAAAAAATTTAGCGCCCTGATCCTGGGCATATTCTGTGATATTCGAAAAATCCGCAAGATCTTCAGGTTCATAATAATTTGATGCCATATTATATTCCTTTCAGTTTTTTTTGAATTTTATATCACCGTAAAAAGCTGTTGCTTTTTCACCTGTATTGTCCGTATCCGTCATGACAGCAACCCCGGAGATCATGGGGGGCTCATCGCCAAATGCCTTTTTGTAATCTTTGTAAACATCACGCTCTTCTTCCACCCATTGGTTTATTTTATCCTCACCGCTTTCCACTACAAACATCATGGTCCGGTTTGTATAAGGATTGGGAATCACAGAGCCCTTTGGTGCGCGGCTTTCCCAGATATAGTTTATAGCTGCATAAGGTGGATATTGCCCGTATATCAGACGGGCAATCTCGTATTTGGATTTTTCCAAAAAAGAAAGCTTTTCCGGGGTATATTCAAAGATAATATATACCCTCGCCGGGTAATCGTCGCCGTTTTTATTGTGGACATTGCCTTTTTCAAGAATATTACTCACCTTCCATGTCCAGCTTATTATTGGATATTCCTTAAGACTTAGACGTGTTTCCCGGATAAGACCTGAAGCAGATGAATCCGCCACCGCTTTGACAACAGCAATTCCATTATCCAAGACCAATGAATAGAAAGTATGCTTTTTAATTTTTTTAAATAAAAACGGCTTCCAACCGTAAGGAAGATTTTCGCCGCTTTTTTCTGCAGAAAAATTTCCTATAATTAATTCATTTATATTAGTAAAATTCTGGCATCTGGCGTCAAGAGGCAAAAAAAGGAACGTCATAAAGCATATACATACCCTAAATGTGAGCTTTATATTTCTGGAAAATAATAAAAAGCTTAGCATATGCGTTGTCTCCAAATTCACCCTCCCATGCATCCCATCCCATCAAGGGAGTGGAATAAAACGGCGGGAGAGGGATAGTGTGAGGGGGAGCTTGGGCTTATTTCAGTTTATGTTTTCACAGTCTTTATTCTTAAACAAAGTTCATCAAGCTGAGCCTTGCTGGTTTCAGATGGAGCATTAGTCAAAAGGCAAGACGCCTTCTGTGTTTTAGGAAAGGCAATTACATCTCGTATGGATGATCCGCCACAAAGAATCATGATCAGTCTATCAAAGCCAAAAGCAATTCCGCCATGCGGGGGAGCGCCTGAATCAAGGGCTGAAAGGAGAAACCCGAATTTCTCGTTGTATGATTCAGGCGTCATGCCAAGATTTTCGAAAATGGTCTCCTGCAGTTTTTTCTGGTGAATACGTATGCTGCCGCCTCCGATTTCAGAACCGTTTAACACAAGATCGTACGCCCTTGAACGGACTGCAAGGGGATTTTCCTTCAAAAGTCCGTAGTCTTCCTCAACGGGAGCGGTAAAAGGGTGGTGCATTGCCTGATATCTTTTTTCGGTTTCATCGTATTCTATCATGGGAAATTTGGTAACCCATAAGAAATTGAATGTGTCGTCTTTGATAAAATTCAGTTTTTTGGCAATTTGATTTCTTAAATGACCAAGCGCATCGTTTACTGTTTTAGGCTGATCCGCAACAAAAAAAACAAGATCGCCGGTCTCAATATTAATGCGTTTTGTTAGGTCTTGTTTTTCTTTTTCTGTAAAATATTTTGCTATCGGAGACTGCCATCCGTCTTCTTTCACTTTTATCCATGCAAGACCTTTAGCTTTATAAACAGCTGCAAAAGCAGTAAAATCATCTATTTCTTTTCTCGAAAAATCAACACAGCCTTTTGCATTCAACGCCTTAACTATCCCGCCTTTCTCAACAACAGTCGAAAAAACCTTAAATCCTGAAGATTTTACTATCTCCGAAATATCCTTAAGCTCAAGTCCGAAACGCATATCCGGCTTATCAAGTCCAAAACGATCAAGCGCTTCAGCATATGTAATTTTTAAAAAAGGGGTTTCAATATTCTTGCCGATTACATCCTTAAAAAGGTTTTTTATCAAGCCTTCTGCAAGCTCCATAACATCATCTTCACCAACAAAACTCATTTCAATATCTATCTGGGTAAATTCAGGCTGGCGGTCGGCTCTTAAATCCTCATCTCTGAAGCAGCGAACGATCTGATAATACTTGTCAAAGCCGGAAATCATAAGAAGCTGTTTAAAAATCTGCGGAGATTGTGGAAGCGCATAAAACATACCGGGATTTATACGGCTTGGCACAAGATAATCACGGGCTCCTTCAGGGGTGCTTTTAGTTAAGACCGGAGTCTCAATGTCTATAAATCCAAGATCGTTTAAGTATTTTCTTACAAATGCCGCGGATTTATGGCGAAGGATCATGTTTTTCTGAATGCTGGGGCGTCTTAAATCAATATATCTGTTTTTCAGGCGCACGTTTTCAGAAACATCTATAGAATCTTCAATCAGAAAGGGAGGAGTGTATGCTTCATTTAAAATTTTGAGATTGGATACAAAAACCTCAATTTCTCCTGTCTTCAAATTCGGATTTGTCATACCTTCGGGGCGTTTTTCAACCTTTCCCCGAACTCCTATTACATATTCACTCCTTATTTCATGAGCTTTCAGGTGGACATCGCTGTTAAAAACAGGATTGAAAACGACCTGGGTTAAACCTTCCCTGTCGCGTAAATCAACGAATATCACACCCCCATGATCTCTTCTGCGCTGTACCCATCCCATAAGAACTACTTCTCTGCCTATATCTGCCGTGTTAAGCTCGCAGCAATTATGGGTTCTTCTCATGTCACCTAGTATGTCTGACAACTATTTGAATCCTTTCTGCTAAAAGATTATAAAACCTTCTGGTTTTCAGCAAATCTTAATCTGATGTTTTCCACTATACCATCTACAGGAACAGAAATCTGCTCTTTTGTAGTCATATTTCTTAAAATGGCGGAACCTTCGCCAAGTTCGTTATCGCCAAGGATAAGAACATATGCTGCCGCTATCCTGTCCGCTTTTTTCATTTGTCCTTTTAAGCCTTTATCTGAAAAATCGGTTTCTGTTTTAATTCCGGAAAGGCTTAAATCGCACGACCATTTCAAAGCCATATTTTTTGCTTTTTCTCCAAGAGCAGCTATAAAAAGATCGGGTTTGCATGAAACTTCGACACTATTTGAAGAAATAATTTCTGCAAGCCTGTCGAATCCTATTGCAAACCCGATTGCCGGCTGCGAAGGTCCTCCCAGAGACTCTATTAGTTTGTCATAACGTCCGCCTCCGGCTACAGCGCTTTGAGCTCCAAGTGAACCCGTTTGTACTTCAAAAGTTGTTCTTGTATAATAATCAAGGCCTCTTACAAGACGCTTGTCTATTTCGAATATAATATTCAAATCATTTAATGCAATTTTAACTGCTTCAAAATGTTCGCTGCATTCGTTGCATAAATGCTCTGTTATGCTTGGAGCATCTTTCATTGCCTCACGGCATGCAAACACTTTACAATCAAGAACTCTTAAAGGATTTTTATCTTTCCTTCTATCACAGTCCGAACAAAGCTTTGCCGTTGTATTTGATATAAATTTTTGAAGCGTTTTTTTAAAGCCGGGACGACATTCGGGGCATCCCAGCGAATTTAAATGAATACTTATATCCGAAACAGACAGCCTGTTAAAAAGCTCAACCAGCATAAATATAAGTTGAGCATCCGCAAGCGGTGAATCAACTCCTATCATTTCGGCATTAATCTGGTAAAATTGTCTGTATCGCCCCTTTTGCGGCCGTTCTTTCCTGAACATCGGACCGATGGTATAAAATTTCTGCACAGGATCAACTGCATAGAGTCTATGTTGTATATAAGCCCTCACAACCGAGGCTGTAGCTTCAGGGCGTAAAGTTATTAATTCATCTTTTTTGTTCAGAAAAGTATACATCTCCTTTTCAACAATATCAGTATCCTGACCAATGCTTCTAGCAAATAGTTCGGTAAATTCGATAACAGGAAGACGAATCTCGCAAAAACCAAAATTCTCAAAAAGAGATGTCGCAGTCTTTTCTATTTTCTGCCATAAACCTACCTCTTCCGGAAGAATATCTCTAACCCCTCTGATTAATTGAATCATTTCCTTATATCTTAAGCTCCGTTATAAAATGTAAAAAATTTATAATAACCCATAACGCTGGTAAATCAAATCTTCTATCCTATCAACCGTCATTTAGTCAATAGCTATCCTTATCCCAAAATCCGCTATTGATTTTTGTAAAGGTACCATTTTGGCTTTATCAAATAA
>DYJH01000039.1:0-7101 GCA_020723255.1 Desulfonema limicola
CCGGATATGTCGCTCATTATTACTTCTCCTTCTGTCACATCTGTTTACAACTTCCTGGTAAAGATGTTTTATATCGTAAAATTAATACATTATTTACTCGTGAATGATCCCTTAATCTGCGACGGCAATTAATATGGTTTTTCCTAGCTCAAAAATGCCCTTATGTAAAGCTCTTTCTACGATCGGCCTTTACTTTATGTTGGGTATGCTTAATGTTATGTATTATTTTTGTTTTTATTGAATTTTTTATCGCCGATATGGGTTATAGCCAACAGCGACAAACAAATAGCATATTCAAATAAAAATATTGACATTAATATTTTCTCCCTATATCAAAAAAAATTACCTTTTTTAAAACAAAATTAATCTTGACCCAGAACAGGGCAGAAAATTTGCCCTTTAAATTTTTATCAGGAGAATCAGCTATGTCTCAAAGTGTACTTGGTTCTGTGCTGGTTGTTGGCGGCGGAATTGCAGGGATGAGGTCCGCTCTGGATTTGGCCAATTCCGGCTATTATGTGTATCTTCTTGAAAAATCACCGTCTATTGGCGGAGTCATGTCGCAACTGGATAAAACATTTCCGACCAATGACTGCGCTATGTGAATTATATCACCTGTACTGGTCGAGGTCGGCCGGCACCTTAATATCGAATTAATTACATATGCAGATCTTGAATCTGTTGAAGGAAAACCAGGCAATTTTAAAGTAAAGGTTAAAAAACGCGCGCGCAGCATTAAAATGGATTTGTGCACAGGCTGCGGCGCCTGTGTTGAAAATTGCCCGGTAGTGTGTCAGGTTTCAAACTGATTCACCCCTTTTCGTCATTCCGGCGAAGGCCGGAATCCAGAACATAAGGTTAACATTATGAACAAAACAATTGATATTGATTGGCAAAAGATTGATGTAATCATTGATAGATACAAAAGCAGCAATGAAGCCCTGCTGATGATTATGCAGGATATCAGCGATATGTATAACTATGTTCCACCCGAAGTGATTCCGGTGCTGGTAAACAAATTGGGCGTAAGCAAAAGCCTAGTATACAGTGTAGCAACATTTTATAAAACCATCAGCCTGGAGCCGAGGGGAAAATATATCGTCAATGTATGTACCGGAACCGCATGCCATGTCCGGGGTGCTGAAAAAATTGTTGATGCCCTGCAAAAAGAGCTGTGTGTTTGTGAAGGCCAAACTACCGGAGACGGCTTATTTACGCTTGAGGCGGTTCGCTGCATTGGTTGCTGCGCATCAGGGCCTGTAATCACCGTCAACAAGGAAACTTATGGTGGGCTTGACCGTACAGCCGTCCTTAAAGTCATTGATGAGTATAAACAACATGCACCCTGATGGCATATGTTTTATGGAGGTTATTTGAAACATGGCAAAATTTGAGAATCGCGAAGCGCTGGAAAAGTTCAGAGAGAACCAAAAAAACACGCAACGCGCCGGAAAAAAGAATAATAAATTGATTTCCCTGTGTGCAGGATCCGGTTGCGGCGCCTACGGAACATCCAAAGTTCATCAGGCGCTGGTTGACGAGCTCAACAAGCATGGGTTAAAGGATAATGTCGAGATTAAACTTACCGGATGTCACGGCTTTTGTGAAAAAGGTCCCATAATGGTTATTCACCCTGAAGGAACTTTTTATCCTCAGGTAAAGGAAGATCATATTCCCGAAATTGTAGAAAAAACCATTAAGAACGGAGAGCTCGTTGATGCTCTATTATTTAAAGATCCTTCTTCCAAAAAGAAGATAGCTTTAGAGCATGATATTCCCTTCTACAAACTTCAGCAGAGAATTATTTTCGGAGACAACGGGCTTATAGACCCGACCAGCATTGATGACTACGTAGGCGTCGGCGGATATGCCGCTCTTGAAAAAGCGCTTTTTGATATGAAGCCGGATGAAATTATTTCGGAAATCAAAAAATCCGGTTTGCGCGGACGCGGAGGCGGAGGATTTCCCACAGGAATTAAATGGGATACATGCCGGAAACATAAAGGTAAACGCTATGTCATCTGCAATGCCGATGAAGGCGATCCAGGCGCTTATATGGACCGAAGTCTTCTGGAAGGAAACCCGCACTGTGTGATTGAAGGCATGATTGTTGCTGCCGTTGCTGTCGGTGCACACGTGGGCTATGTATATGTCAGACATGAATATCCGCTTGCTGTAAAGAATCTGACCATTGCCCTGGATCAGGCCAGAGACAAAGGGTTTTTGGGGAAAAAGATTTTAGGATCCGACTTCGATTTAGATATTAATATCAGCCGCGGCGGCGGAGCTTTTGTCTGCGGGGAATCAACCGCCCTGATGGCCTCGCTGGAAGGAAAACCGGGAAGACCCCGGGCCAAATATGTTCATACGGTAGCTAAAGGCTTTCACGACAGCCCTTCAAATCTCAACAATGTCGAAACCTATGCCAATGTTCCGGTAATTATCAATAAAGGATCAGCATGGTATTCGTCTATCGGCACTGAAAGAAGCAAGGGCACAAAGATTTTTTCACTTGTGGGCAAAGTCGTAAATACCGGCCTGGTTGAAGTTCCGATGGGTACGTCACTTCGCAAGATTATTTTTGATATCGGCGGGGGAATTCCAAAAAAGAAAAAATTTAAAGCTGTTCAAACCGGCGGCCCTTCCGGCGGCTGTATTCCTGAGCGGTTTTTAGATCTTGGAGTGGATTTTGACGAGCTGGCCAAAGTCGGTTCCATCATGGGATCCGGTGGCATGATAGTAATGGATCAGGATACATGCATGGTTGACGTGGCTCGCTACTTCGTGGATTTTTTAAAAGACGAGTCCTGCGGGCAATGCAACCCCTGCCGTGAAGGCATCAAGCAGATGCTTGATATTCTGACCAACATATGCCAGGGAAATGGTAAGGAAGGCGATATTGAGCTTTTGGAAGAGCTGGGAATCATGATACAGAGATTTTCTCTTTGCGGCCTCGGGACTTCTGCGCCAAACCCGGTTCTTACTACTATTTTGTATTTCCGGGATGAATACGAAGCGCATATAAGGGACAAAAAATGCCCTGCGGGAGTCTGCAAACCGCTTTTCCATTATGAAATTGATGCGGAAAACTGCACAGGCTGTGGTTTGTGCGCCAAGAAATGTCCTCAGGAAGCAATTGCAGGCGAAAAGAAACAGCCTCATCAACTCGAGCAGAGCAAGTGTATCAAATGCGGCATCTGCTATGACGCCTGTAAATTTGATGCAATTGTGATTCGATAATTATAAGGGGTATTGATTTATGATAACATTCAAACTTAATGGTAAAACAGTTCAGGGAGAAGAAGGGCAATATATTCTTCAGGTTGCCCAGAAATATGGAATCGAAATCCCGACCCTTTGCCATCACAAAGCCCTGGAACCGGCAGGCATGTGCCGGCTGTGTACAGTAGAAGTTTTCGACGGCCGCAGAAGCCGGTTTGTTACTTCCTGTAATTATCCGATATGGGAAGGAATGGAGGTTAAGACCGATTCCGAAGCGGTGCACCAGGGCAGAAAGCTTATCGTTGAGCTGCTGATGGCCCGCTGTCCGGATGTTCCCATCATAAAAAAGTTAGCTGAAAAATACGGAATTACAGAAACAAGATTCAAGAAACAAAACGATACCTGTATTCTTTGCGGCTTATGCACTAGAATCTGCTCCCGCATGGGAAACAGCGCTATAAGCCTTACCGGGCGTGGGCTTGATATGAAGGTGGATACACCGTTTCATATCAAGACCGAGGCATGTTTGTCCTGCGGAGCCTGTGCTTCTGTTTGTCCTACCGGTCATATCACGCTGGAAAAAATCCGGGAAAATGTTAGCACTGATCAGTTCAAACTCATTGGGTCCGAATATGATATGGGACTTAAGGGACGAAAGCCTGTTTATGTCCCCTACGCTCAGGCTGTTCCCAATACGCCGGCTATAGACCGTTCAGTATGTATCCATTTTAAAACCGGCGGCTGTAAGGTGTGTACGGAATTTTGCGGAGTAAACGCCATAGATCACGATATGCAGGATGAAATCGTTGAACTGAATGTTGGCGCTATCATTCTGACGCCGGGTTTCACACCGTTTGATCCGTCGAAATTCGATTCCTATGGCTATGCCAAGCATCCGAATGTTATTACTGCTATGGAAATGGAGCGCGTCCTTTCGGCATCCGGTCCTACGGGAGGCCATCTGGTAAGGCTTTCCGATCATAAAGAGCCTAAAAAAATAGCATGGTTTCAGTGTGTAGGCTCCCGCGATATGAATAAATGCGACCATTCCTATTGCTCGTCCGTATGCTGCATGTACGCTATCAAAGAAGCTGTGATCGCAAAGGAACATGCCGGAGCAGATCTGGACTGTGCCATTTTTTACATGGACATGCGAACGCACGGGAAAGAATTTGAGCGTTTCTACAACAATGCCAAAGAAAAGCACGGAGTCCGATTTATACGCAGCCGTGTGCATACCATTGACGCCGTTCCGGGAACCGATGATTTAAGCATTCGCTATATTTCCGAAACCGGTGAAACAATCACTGAGACCTTTGATCAGATAGTGCTTTCAGTAGGTCTTGAAATTTCGAAGGAAACAATGGATCTGGCCAAACAGCTGGGGCTTGATCTGACCGAAGGCAATTTCTGTAAAACCACTTCATTTGAACCTGTAAGCACATCAAAAGAAGGTATTTATGTATGCGGCGCTTTCCAGGGACCTAAAGATATTCCGCAGTCGGTTATTGATGCCAGCGCTGCTGCGGCAGTAGCCGGAGCGGATCTGAGTGAGGCAAGAAATACTCTTGCCAAGACCAAGGAGATTGTGCCTGAAATCAATATAACAGGAGAAAGACCCCGTATCGGTGTTTTTGTATGCAGATGCGGTATAAATATCGCTGGAGTAGTAAATGTGCCGTCTGTTGCAGAATATGCGGCGACTCTTCCTTTTGTGGAATTTGCAACCGATAACCTTTATTCCTGCTCACAGGATACGCAGGAAAATATAGTCAGTATTATCAAACAGAAAAATCTCAACAGAATAGTTGTTGCAGCCTGCACCCCAAAAACACATGAGCCATTGTTTCAGGAAACCCTGATCAATGCCGGACTGAACAAGTATCTTTTTGAGATGGCCAATATACGAAATCATGATTCCTGGGTTCACAAAACAGTTCCTGAAAAAGCAACACAAAAGGCAAAAGATCTGGTGCGTTCGGCTGTGGCCAAGGTTGCTTTGACCCAGTCGCTCAAGGAATCCGACTTGCAGATTAAACCTTCCGCGCTGGTTATAGGAGGAGGTATTTCCGGTATGGCTGCGGCTCAAAATCTGGCTCAACAAGGTTACGAAACCCATTTGATTGAGAAAAGCGGACATCTCGGAGGACAGGCCAGAAATCTTTATCAGACAGCCAAGGGTGAAAAAATTCAGGAAAAACTTCCCGAGCTGATTAAAGATATCGATAATAACAAAAAGATCAGCGTTCATCTGAATACTGATCTGATCCGGGTTGATGGATTTGTCGGGAGTTTTAAAAGCACTATCAGTTCAAATGGTAAAGAAGAAGTCATTGAACATGGGGTTGCGGTAATTGCAACCGGCGCACATCCTCTGGAACCTGATGAATATAAATACGGTAAAGATCCGCGCATATTAACCAGCCTGGAGCTGGATAAGAAGTTAATAAATAATGATCCGATGATTAACGATATGAAATCAGCCGTTTTCATTCAGTGCGTAGGATCAAGGGAACCGGATCGTCCTTATTGCTCGAGGGTTTGCTGTACACACTCGGTTGACAATGCCCTGGAGTTAAAACGAAGAAATCCGGAAATGAATATATATGTGCTGTACCGGGATGTTCGAACTTACGGAGAGCGCGAATATCTCTACAAAGAAGCGCGTGAAAAAGGAGTTATTTTCATACGCTTTTCTGTTGATGACAAGCCCAGGGTGACTATTGATAAAGGCCGGCTTCTGGTTCTGGTTACGGATCATATTCTCGGACGTCCGCTTGAACTTGAAACTGACCTTGTTTCACTGGCAACGGCAATTATCCCGAACCGTGATGAAAAACTGGCCAATTTTTTCAAAGTCCCTATGAATGCCGATGGTTTTTTTGTGGAACGTCATGCCAAACTTGGACCTTCTGAGTTTGCAACAGACGGTGTGTTTTTATGCGGCATGGCCCATTATCCAAAGCCGATAGATGAGTGCGTTGTCCAGGGAAAAGCTGCGGCCTCCCGCGCTGTGACCCTGCTTGCCCGTAAGATTATACAGACAAGCGGCACTATTGCTGAAGTTATGCCCATGACATGCAGCAGTTGCGGGGTTTGCGTTTCAATTTGTCCATATTCAGCCCCATCTTTTATCGAAGAATCCGCCAGATTTTTCCCAGGCAAAGCACAGATAAATCCGGTTCTCTGCAAAGGATGCGGATTATGTGTAGCATCCTGCAGGTCAGGCGCTATCCGGCTGAAAGGGTTTGATAATGACCAGATATTTGCGCAGATATTTGCGTTGAATGAAGCTGTTTAATAATAATTTCAAATTTAAAATTTCAAATTTGAAATCGTATGTCGTATGAGGAGATAAAGATGTCTGAGTTTGAGCCTAAAATCGTCAGTTTTTTATGTAACTGGTGCAGCTATGGAGCTGCAGATCTGGCCGGGGTCGGCCGGATGGAGTATCCTCCGAACATCAGGGTTATCAGGATACCTTGCACCGGGCGCATGAGCCCTAAATTTTTTTTAGCGGCATTAAAGCAGGGCGCTGATGGCGTCTGGGTTTCCGGGTGACATCCGGGTGAATGCCATTACCTGGAAGGTAATTATTACGCACGGAGAAAATTCGGTCTTTTCAAAAATCTTATGGAACACATGGGCGTTGAACCGGGAAGGTTAAGCTTTTCCTGGATTTCATCTGCCGAGTCAACAAAGTTTGTTGATGTGGTAAAGGATGTGACGGAGACAGTGAAGGCCCTGGGGCCTAATAATAATTTTAAGAAGACGGCTAAGGTAGCTTAACATGTTAGGATATATTGATAAGATAAGGGAAATATCTAAACGGCTGTTGGATGACGGGAAGGTGGATATGGTCATAGGCTTTAAGAAAGG
>DYJH01000039.1:7111-24788 GCA_020723255.1 Desulfonema limicola
ACCGTGCCTATGATGAACGAGCCTTGTTTCATAAAAAATTCCGGCGATGTGTCTAAGCTTGTTTGGGACAGCAACTGCGGAATAAACCTTGCCAATTATCTTACCGACAGAAAAGAAAAAATAGGTGTAATCGCCAAGGGTTGTGATTCAAGAAATATTGTAACCCACATAATTGAAAATAAAATCAAACGGGAAAATCTGGTAATTATAGGTGTTCCCTGTAAGGGTATGATTGACAGACGCAAAATATCAGCGATGTCAGATACTGAAGTTAGAGAGGTTAATGAAGAAGGGGATACGATAATTGTTAAGGGCGAAGGATTTGAAAAAAATTTAAATAAATTCGAGGTGATGCAGAATAACTGTTCTATTTGCATTCACAGAAATCCTGTAGTGTACGACGAGCTTGTTGCGCCTCTTGTGGAAGAACAAAAAGGTGTAGACAGATATGCCGATGTCAAAAATGTTGAAGATATGCAGCCTGCACAAAAGTGGGATTATTTTGAAAATCTTTTATCAGGATGCCTTCGCTGCTATGCATGCAGAAACGCTTGCCCTCTGTGCTACTGTCCCACATGCTTTGTGGATGAAGCGAATCCACAGTGGGTAGGTAAAAGCCAGGATGAAACCGATATAAGGACATTCCATTTTTTAAGGGCGTATCATTGCGCCGGAAGATGTACGGACTGTGGTTCATGCGAGAGAGCATGCCCGGTGGGAATAAATGTTCGCGCATTTACCAAAAAACTTGAAAAGGATTGCTTTGATATGTTTGGATGGGAAGCTGGCGTTTCTCCTGATGAACGGCCTCCGCTTGATACATTCAAACCGGATGATCCGGGGAAATTTATAAAATAATTAAGTTTGTTCTAATGGCTAATAACTTGTAACCCGCAACAAAAATAAGGCTATTGCTATGAAGGTTATTAAAATTAATAAAAAAGACTGGGCTGATGGAATTAATAAAATCCAAGATGGTTACCGGTTGTTCGGCCCGGTCAGGAGTGAAAAATTTCACGATTTCAAAGAGCTTGGAAAGGGAGAATTGCCTGATCTGAATTTTCAAAATACACGCCTTTCCCCAAAATCGGTAGTATATCCTCAAACCGAAATTCTGTTCGAATATTCTCTTGATGAAAAAGAGGCTAATCATCATGTGATGAGGGATGCAGCTAAAGATTATTCACCAAAAGCTGTTTTGGGAATAAGACCGTGCGATGCTGCGGCTTTTTTGCTTGTAAAGCGTAATTTTGATGCTCCGGATTATAAGGATCCTTACTGGCTAAAATCATATGATGCCTCGACATTTATTGGTGCAGCCTGCAATAATCCATGCAGTACCTGCTTTTGTACAACCGCCGGTTCTGGACCTTTTAATGAAGAAGGGCTTGATATACTTCTTGTTGATGCGACAGATTGCTATTATGCTAAAGCAATAACGCAAAAAGGCGAAAACCTGTTGAAAAATGCGGGATGGAATGCCGAAGCTGAAGGCGGCGACATTGAAAAAATTGACGCTCTTAAGAAAGAAGCAGAAGCTAAAATAACTTCTTCCGTTGCTTCAGACCAGCTTAAAAACAAAAATACAAATGAGCTTTATGAGGCTGCTTTCTGGGAAGATGTGTCATTTGCTTGTATTAACTGCGGGACATGCACATATCTATGTCCGACATGCTGGTGTTTCGATATCCAGGATGAAAATTTAGGATGCTCCGGTGTGCGCATGCGAAACTGGGATAGTTGTATGTTTCCTCTTTTTACAATTCATGGCACAGGACACAATCCCAGAGGAACGAAGCTTCACAGGGTACGCCAGAGATTCATGCATAAGCTGAAGTATTACGTCGATAAATATGATAATGGAATTCAGTGTGTTGGCTGCGGACGGTGCATCCGCTCCTGTCCGGTTAACATTGATATTCGCAGGGTCTGTGACATGATGAACAGTTATGATCCTAAAGCCTGCGCTTGTTCGGAAAAGTGAAAATAGGAGGGTATTAAAGTGCAAAATCCATATATGCCTTATCCTGTGCGTATAGATGAAATAATAACTGAAACGGAAGACAGGAATCTTAAAACATTTAAATTTGTTTTTCTAAACCCGGATGATGAAAATAAATTTTCTTACAGAGCCGGGCAATTTGCGGAGCTTTCGGTAACAGGTAAAGGAGAAATACCCATAGGTATCGCATCTTCTCCAACTGAAAAGGGCTTTGTCAAGTTTACTGTAAATAAAGTCGGGCTTGTTTCTTCGTATCTTCATTCCATGAAAGTTGGGGATATCATGGGAATAAGGGGGCCTCTCGGCAATTCTTATCCCTGGAATATACTTGAGGGGAAAAACATAGTAATTATTGGAGGTGGGTTTGCTTTTACAACACTGCGTTCTTCAATAATTTTCATGCTTGATCCTGCCAACCGCAAGAAATTTAAAGATATTAATGTAATATATGGCGCCAGGACACCGGGGATGCTTCTTTACAGGGATGAACTTGCTGCATGGGAGAGACGCGACGATATAAAAATGCATATTACGGTTGATGCTACAAATGATCCTAATTGGAAATATAATATAGGTTTTGTGCCTGCCGTAACCGAACAAAAAGCTCCTAAAGCCGATGCCGATACTTATGCCATAATTTGCGGGCCGCCTGTTATGATAAAATTTACCCAGCCTGTTTTAGATAAACTGGGATATGATCATGACCATATTATAATGTCGCTTGAAAACAGGATGAAATGCGGAATAGGAATGTGCGGAAGGTGTAATATAGGAAAAGAATTTGTCTGCAAGGACGGGCCCGTATTTACTCTTTCACAACTGAATGCTACGCCAAGAGAATATTGACAAATCTTTTCGCCTTTTTTATATTGACATTGGCAGAGCAATAATATTATATGTCCGGGTGTAGCAATATATTATGGATGATAGGCTGTAAGCCGTGAGAATAATTAATTGATAAAGGAGGAGTTTAAATGCCGGAGGTACAATTTGGAGGTAAAACTTTTACAGTAGATGAAGACGGTTTTATTGATTCCTATGCGAACTGGTCACAAGAATGGGTACAGTATGTAAAAACACAAGAGGGAATTGAGGAACTTAATGACGAACATAAAATGCTTATAAAAGTGCTTCGTGAATATTACGAGAAAAACGGAATTGCTCCGATGGTTCGTGTTCTTTCCAAGGTTACAGGTTTTAAATTGAAACATATTTACGAGCTGTTTCCTTCAGGACCTGGCAAGGGGGCATGTAAAATGGCCGGCCTTCCCAAACCTACAGGATGCGTCTGATCGATAAAAACAAGGTATTGTATCATTTTTCAAAGGCTCTGCCAAAGGCAGGGCCTTTTGTTTTGAGACCTTTTGGGAGTTTGGATGTTTATTACGGTAAAGACCGATCAAAAAACACAACTTATTGATATTACATCAACTATACAGGAAGTGGTTTCGGTTTTCTGCGCGGAAAACAATATTGAAGATGGCTTGTGCATGATATATATTCCGCATACGACAGCGGCGGTAACTATTAATGAAAGCGCAGACCCAAGTGTAAAAACCGATATTCTTATGGTATTGAATAAAATAATTCCATGGGAAGACGGTTATCATCATCTTGAGGGAAATTCTCCGGCTCATGTTAAGGCAGTTTTGGTCGGATCTTCCGAACTTGTTGCGATTGAGAATAAAAAGCTTGTTCTTGGAACATGGCAAGGGATTTTTTTCTGTGAGTTTGATGGGCCGCGTAGCAGAAAGGTTAATGTCAAAATAATGTAAACCTGGGGTCGGGGGTCAGGGGTCAGGAAAGGATAGCTCGTAAGTTGATAAGTTCATAAGTAAAAAAGGTTAAAGGTCTAAGGCTTAATGGATTTAAAAAAAATAAATAAAACCAAAAACGCAGTTCTTGATGAAACGGACAAAGCTATCTTAAACAGGGTGCAGTCAAATTTTCCGGTTACTTCCCGCCCTTATCTTGCTATTGCTGATGAACTCGGACTATCGGAAGATGATGTAATTAACAGACTTAAAAAACTTAAGAAAAATGGTTTTATTCGCCGTATAGGCGGTAATTTTGTGCCCGAAAAACTGGGTTTTGTCAGCACGTTATGTACTGCTTCGGTATCTGAAGAGAATATAGAATCTTTTACAAAAGTGATCAATCAATATCCAGGGGTAACCCATAATTATTTAAGAGACGGAAGCTTTAATATCTGGTTTACATTTATTGCTACTTCCATGGAAGAAATCGAATTTAATCTGAAGCAGATATCCGGCGAAACCGGTGTAAAAGAGATTTATAATTTTCCTGCAACGAAAGTATTTAAAATAAGAGCTCATTTTGATTTGTGACATATGAAAGATGTCCGAATAGCAGCGGTAATTTTACATTCAAAAATATGTGATATCGGTTATAACCTTAATTGTTTGGAAAAATGGCTTACGCCGGCAAAAGACGCCGGTGTAAAAATTATATGTTTTCCGGAGCAAAATATCAGCGGATACATGATAAACAATAAGATAGCCGAAGCAGCGGAAGAAATACCCGGCAGGATATCGGAAAAACTCTCAGAATTTTCTTTAAAATACAATATGGTAATACTTGCCGGCATGCTTGAAAAAAAAAATGGCTGCTTATATGCCAGCCACCTTGTTGCAAAACCAAACGGATATATCGGCCTTTACCGGAAACTGCATATCGCTTATGTTGAAAAAGATTTATTAACCAGTGGAGATGAAGTCCTGTTGTTTGAAGCGGAAGGGATAAAATTCGGAGTTCAGCTATGCTATGATGCACACTTTCCAGAACTTTCAGCAAGGATGGCTCTGATGGGCGCTGATATTATATTCATTCCCCATGCTTCTCCAAGAAAAACTCCTGATGAAAAACTTAAATCCTGGTTAAGGCATCTTCCTGCAAGAGCATTTGATAATAGTCTTTATATAGTGGCGTGCAACCAGTGCGGCAAAAACTCAGCAGGTCTTTCTTTCCCTGGAACGGGTTTAGTAATAAACCCTTCAGGCGAAGTTATTGAAAAATATACAAGCGAAAAAGAAGGAATGATCATATCCGATCTTAAAGCAAAAGATTTGGATATAGTGCGTAATCATAAAATGCGTTATTTTTTGCCGAACAGAAGACCTGAATTATATTAAGGCGGGTAAAATGTAAAAATGATATCAGAGCAAGGCAACTCAATAGGATGTAAAAGATGCGGAACCTGTTGTATAAAAGGCGGCCCGTCTTTTCATATCGAGGACAAATGGCTTATAGAAGAAGGCCATTTACCGGCAAAATACCTTTACACTATAAGAAAAGGAGAGCCGGTTCGCGACGTTAGAACTGGTAAAATTATTTTTACTTCTTCCGATATAATAAAAATAAAAGGGAAGGAAAACAGATGGACATGCTTTTTTTATAACGAAGACGAAGCCAAATGTAGTATTTATCAGAACAGGCCGCTTGAATGCAGGGTTCTTGATTGCCTGGATACAAGAGAAATTGGAAATATTGTTGGCAAAGATCTTCTTGAAAGAGAAAGCATTATCAGTAAAATCGAAGGGCTTTGGGATATGGTGAAAGAGCATGATCAGAGATGTCCTTATGAAGAAATAACAAATTTATTAAATGAATATAGAAAGAAGGAAAATCAATATTTACCGCAAAACATTTCAGAAATTATTGAATATGATAAAGCGCTACGTGAAGTTGTTGTAAACAAAGGGGGACTTGATCCCGAACTTCTTGATTTTCTGTTTGGAAGGCCGGTTTCTATGGTCATTACGGCAACACTAAAAAGGAGGTAAGAAATGGAAAAAAAGAGATATACAATAAAAACAGCCTGTCCGCAGTGCGGATGCACAAGCCTTACTGTTTTAACGCCTGAAGAAATTAGACAGAAATATGGCGATGTTCCGAATGTTGAAATGGAATGCAGCGAATGCGTGCTCAAATACTCCACTGATATCAAAACAGCATGCCCCGAATGGGACAAAGAATGCAAGATGGGCTCATAATTTGTTCTTTTTTGTTTCTCTTGCCGCGTCTTCCGGATCAATCCGTCCGGTTATGATTGGGGAGAAAAGATACAATAGCATATATGTTAAGGTGATATGCCCGAAATAGGGCGTGAAAACAGATAAGAGAAGAATAAGCGATATGCGGCCCACCTTCGGATGCCTGCTCATGAATCGTCCGAGATGAAGATATTTCACAGGGTAAAGGTTCATAGCCAGGCCGGCTGCAATCATTGCTGCAAAACAAAAAACTCCCCAGAAATGAACAAGCTGACTACTGTCTGATATATTCTGGTTAAATATAATCAAAGGCGCGGTAGCAAGCAATGCAGCTCCCGGGGTCGGCATTCCTTTGAAAAATCCCGGGATGGGGTTTTTGTCCAATGTGAAATAGACCAGTCTGCTTATACCCGAAACCAAATAAAAAAGTGCAGCAAACCCTATCGGAAGCTGAGAAGATATAGGACTTTGAGCATCTGAAAGTATTATATAAAATATCCATGCAGGAGCTATACAGAAACTTATTGCATCGGCAAAATCGTCCAAAATTCCGCCCATAGTTATTTTTGGGGAATAAGCGGCAAGAGGTTCCGTAAGACCCAGTTTGCGTGCAAGCGCGCCGTCAAGCTTATCGAATAAAGTTGCGCCCACAAGGATAAGGTATGCTTCTTTGATTCTTCCCTGATATGCAAAAAAGACTGCGATCAATCCCATAACTGCGTTCATCATAGTAAGTGAATTTGGGAAAAAGGAGAGTATTTTCCTTCTTAACAGATCATCGTTGTCACAAATATCATCAAGGCAGTATGTTCCGTATTTTCTGCAATAAGCAGCTATAGATCCAAGATTGATTACAAGAAAAACAATTTCAATAATGAAAAGAGTGCGCAGCGAAAGATTTCCTAACCACGAAACACAGGAATAAAGTATTCCGGAGCCGCCCGGAACATTAAATGCGTGAGCATATAAAAGCGCACCTACCGGAGCGGCTACAATAGTTCTGAGCCTTGTAAATTCCCTTAATTCAGGCTCTTGCCCTCTCTGCATTGCAAACCCCCTGATAAAATGGGCAAAATTATCACGAACTAGAACTACTACGCATAAAATAAGAATAAAAATAGCGTGAAGCAGCTCTGGTTTTGTATGACCGGGTGATATGAAAATTAGCCGCCACATTACACCTACTGAAACAAGCGGGAAAGTTATAGAATAAACAATTTTATCCATTATTCTTTCAGCAAGATTTGCAAGAGTAGGATTTGGGCTGTAGCGCGCTGCAAACCACCCGTCAACAAGATCAAAGGACATAGAAATAAAGAGAAAAGAAACTCCCATACTGTAAACAACAGGGCTGCGCATCCACATGACTACAATAGCGCAAAGCATCCCGAACGAGACAAGCGGAAGGCGCCCGTACACAAGCATCGCCGTGACTTTTTGGGGTATTTTTTGTCTGTCTGCCATTATGTTTCCTGTCAATCCGGCATTATTGCTTTTTATATAGTTCTTGAATATTAGATAAAATACTCCCATATGTCAAGGAAAGCCGGTAAAGCAGGTCCTTTTTGTGTTATCAGTACATCTCGTATTTAACCAGCCTGCCGTCAAGACCGCCGGTTTTGATCGGTTTTTTCCATGATGCTTCCAGCCCGATATATTAGATATACTTCCGTTCTCCAAAATAAATAAAAGCGGACGAGCCTTTGCATTTTTGCTTCAAAAAATCACCGAGATCTTTATAAAACATTTCAAGGTTCTCGCCCCCTCCCATCCGAATGCCATAAGGCGGATTGGTTACAATTACATGCTTTTCAACTGTTGGCAGCTTTCTGAAGTCCGCCCTTTCAACGCTTACTTTATTTCCGTAATGAAGCCCCATCAGGTTTGTTCGCGCTGCGTTTACAGCCTCTGCGGACACATCACTGCCCGCAATCAGCCCTTTCGGCAATTCCCGAATACGTCCGTCGGCCTCTTGTTTTACCTGCTTCCATGCAGCGCTGTCAAAGTCGGGCAGAAATTCAAAACCGAATTGATTCCTGAAAACACCCGCAGGAATATTACTATACATCATGAGCGCTTCACACAAAAGGGTTCCAGAGCCGCATAAAGGATCATATAAAGGAACAGATCCATCCCATTCGCTGAACCGGATAATCGCAGCAGCCACGGTTTCCTGCATTGGCGCCGAAACGGTCTCTTCTCTGTAACCTCTCCGGTGAAGTGCGCCGCCTGAGGTGTCAAGGCTTATTACTGCCTCATCGTTTCTGATATGAAGGTTAAGTTGGATATCGGGATTTCTTACCGACACATCCGGACGCTTGCCGGTTTTTTCTTTGAAATAATCTGCTATCGCATCTTTAAGGCGCAAAGCTGCATACTTTGAATGCGAAATCGAACTGTTGGAAACATTGCCGGATACGGCAAATGTTCTGCCATCAGAAAAAAAATCTTCCCATACGATCTGTTTTGCCTTCTGATACAGCGTATCTGAATCTTGACAATCGAATGAAATTAAAGGTGCGAGGCAACGTGAAATAAGCCTTGTAATATAATTAATTCGATAAAGGGTAGATTTGTCTGCCCTGAAATGAAACCCGCTGAAATCAGGTCTGATATCTTCGGCGCCGAGCTCGGATAGTTCTTCTGCGCCGGCTTCTTTTAAACCATCGGCTATCTGAGCAAAATAACGGCAATTCCTCTGATATTGATATATCGCCGCTTGCCGCTTTTTTCTTCTAAGGAATTTGACCCGATCTGCTGATACCATTTTCACCGCTTATGTTTCAATCGGAACCGGAAAGAACGGTCAAGACATTGCTTGATCATTTTAAACCTTTTGCAGTATTGATATTGATATAAACAGCCCACTTTAATTCCCCACCCACCCTTAAGTTGAGGTCATTTAAAACTTCCTCCCCCCTTGATAGTGGAGGGTTAGGGTTAAGGTGAAAAAGTGGAGTTTCACTTGCCGCATTTGGGTATATTGCAAGAGTTTAGGTGTAAAATCAACTTAATTGTGGGTAAGTCTGATTTGTTGATATTTTAAAAAATAATAAATATTTAGCTTGCTATTATATGTAAACACGCATATTATGCACCATCAATTAAATTCCGCCGCAAATTGGCGGGAGGGTTTCTCTCTGCGGGAATTATCCATTTAAACGCTGTAGACTTTCAGCACCCGAAGTCTATATCATCCTTCAGTATGTGACGTTGAAATTTTTGGAAAGGAGGATGATATTATGAAAAATGGAACTGTTAAGTGGTTTAATGACCAAAAAGGTTTTGGATTCATCGAACAGGAAAATGGGCCGGATGTATTTGTGCATCATAGCGCAATCAATGCGACCGGTTTTAAATCTCTCAGCGAAGGTTCGCACGTGACTTTTGACATCGAGCAAGGGCCAAAAGGTCCGTCTGCTGCCAATGTGACCATCACCTAAATCTGTTTTTAAGACAATTAAAGGCATCTCCTGTGAATCGGGGATGCCTTTTTTAATGGTCGCTTGCATCAAATTGCAATTAAGCAGGCTAAACTTTTTACCCTGTTATCAAGTAATCTTATCGGTACCACAACCGACCAGGGAGGAAACGCCATGGCAAGATCTAATTACCAGTTCAAAAAACATCAGAAAGAAATGGACAAGAAAAAAAAGAAAGAGGAAAAAAAGCAGAGCAAGCTGGAAAAAAAGGCGGCTGAAACCGATCAAACTGAAAAAGACCCAATACCTTCTGTGGAAGACCAGCAAGCATAGATACCCGACCGGAACCAATTTTTTTTGTCGACTTCAATCGTGGTCGGCGGCAATCTTATGGAAGCCATTTTTAATATTTTACCTATCAGACATTAAGCCCAGCCAGCCAATTGCTTGCGCGTAAAATATCGAGTCCGGCCACATGTTCTTCCTGGTGAAGATGGTGAACGAGATGAATGTTCTGGGTGTTTGCAAACTGACCGGCAAAATAATGCATTGACCTTGTCGGGGTTTTATCAGAAAGCTTTACCTCAATTAACTTATGGGGAGTCCCTTCCATAACTATAACAAAGTCGATCTCTTTGCCGTCTTTGGTTCTAATATAATTCAATTCGGCATGTTTTCCGTGGGCATCATAAAGATAGTGCACATATTTGAGCAGGCATAAAGCGCAAGTATTTTCTAATCTAACACCTTCGTTGCTTTTCACAAATCCGCTGTCGTAGAAATAGACCTTTGGTTCCCGAAGAATTGAACGGGCAATATTTTTGTGATATGGGCGAATAAGGAATATAATATATAGGCTTTCAAGAATGGATATGTATTTTTTGACTGTATTGGGTGAAATCTGAAGATCCTCTGCAAGCGACATAAAAGAAATAGAGGACCCCACCCGATAGCGCAGTAATTCCACAAGCTCTCTCATTGCCTTAAATTCCTGAATCCTGCTGAAGTAAAAGATATCTTCCCTGATCAGGTCGCTATAATACTGGTTTCTCCACCGCGAAGCATCCTCTTCGGAGTCAGACAAAAAAGGCTCAGGAAAACCGCCAAAGCGATTGAGCTTCTCTAATGCGTCAAAAGGAGTCAGGTCGTCAGACAATTCCTTTACAGATAATGGCAGAAGTCTTAGATGAAGATATCTTCCTGCAAGTGATTCTCCGGCCTGCCGATAAGTCTCTAATCTGGAACTGCCCGTAACCAGAATTGTCTGTCCTTCGGTCCTGGAATCGAAGGTTCCTTTCAAGAATACTTTCCAATTATTCATCTTGTGAATTTCATCAAAAACAAGAAGTCCTGTATTGAGACGCCAGGATCGCCGGATGATGATCCGGCGATCATTTTCGTTGTCATGGTTAAGATACTGCGGAGACGGAAATTCTTTCATTATTTCCTTGGACAAATACGTCTTCCCTACCTGGCGAGGGCCGGTTATGATAACCATTTTCTTCTTTAGATCCTTTATGACCTGATCATGTATATACCTTTTCATGGGGCCTTTTTAGCAGCATCTTGCGGAATAGTCGTATGTTTTAGGCTTTTTCATTATACTGATAAGGAGATACACGCATCAAGGCGGATCTTCGATAGGCATGTGCTGTTATGTGAAAATTCACATCATCAGCACCCGGAGCATCTAAACGTGAATGGTTTTTGATGGCGCTTCATTTTTTCTTTTGAAGAAGCCTGTATGTTTCCTCGTAAATCCGGATACGAGGACCTATAGCAACTATTTCCACCTCTTTTTTAACAACGCGGTAAATGATCCTGAATCTGCTGACGCGAAAACTTCGCAATCCAGCTAATTCGTTGAGTAACAGCTTGCCGGTTTGGGGCTCTTCTAAGATTATCTTGAGTCCCGACTTGATTTTTTTCTTCAGTTCCGGATGCATTTCCCGAATCATAGTTGCTGTTTCATCCGGGATCTTCAACGAAAGAAGTCTGGGCTTCATAATTCCTCAAGAGTGTAAACCTTCGCCCGTTTCGCCTTCAACGCATTCAGCCCTTGTTTGATTTCCGTCATCAAATCCGCATCCAAGTTAATCCGGGATGTCTCTTTGATGCTTTCGTACTCATCGGAACTTATAATGACCGCCGCTGGGCGTCCGTTTTTTGTCACGATAACCTCTTCGTCACTTGTGTTAACCATATCCACAAGGGCGCTGAACTTCATTTTTGCCTCAGATAACGATAGCATTTTCATAGTATGACTCCAATTAAGATTACCCATAATTCTGGTCAATTTAAGCTTACCTCTGTGAGTCTGTCAATAAAATAATTTACAGGGAAACACTATCTCTACAATACGCATCGTTGGGTAACATTTATTTATGATGCAACTGGACTATGGCAAGGTCTAATTACCAGTTCAAGAAAAATCAGAAAGAAATGGACAAGAAAAAAAGCAAATCATGGCTGGTGGCAAACTAATGGGAACGATGTATGTCAATATTTCAGAACAGTGGAAATTAAAATTATCAGTGCCAGGAGCACCTAAACGTAATTTTCTTTGCATTTTATTACCTGAATCTTGCACGTAGATTTGAAAAAAAATAAAGAAACCATCTGGGCAACCTGCTGATGAAAATCTTGCATCTGCTCGAATTTTGCTGGACAGCGGCCTATTTAATTCATGTTTACATGCTCCTGTTAAATGGGAATAACGGCATTTTAGCGGGTTTATAGTGAACAATCAAAATACCTGAAGCGATCAGAACAAGGGATAAAACTATATTATGTGTAATAGGTTCAGCAATAAGCAATCCGCCAAAAAAAACTCCGGTAACAGGTATAATAAATATAAATGAATGCAGTGAAGTTGCCCCATAATTTTTAAGAAGATTGTTCCATGCTACAAATCCGAATGCGGCAGTCACAACACTTTGAAAAAACAGAGCGCCGATCACTTTGGGATTCAAATAAAAAAGCATTCTTGTATCCAGCAAAAACGCTTCGATAAAAAAGAATGGCACAGAAAAAACCATCGGGTAAAAAACAAGTTGAAAAGGATTAAAGCCGTTTATGATTCTTTTAACAAAAATTGTGTTGCTTGCCCATATAAGGGTAACTATAAGAATAATTAAATCACCGGTTTTAAAACCGTAAGCTTCTTTTCCCTTCTCAAAAAAAATTAGAACTATAGCCAAAAACCCAAGCAGTATTCCAAGAAACTTTCTTGATGTTATTTTGTCATCGGGAATAAAAAAATGTGAAAGAACCAGTATAAAAAAAGGCATAAAATTAGAAATAAGTGTTGCGTGAGAGGCGGTTGTTTTGCTCATTCCCAGATGGAAAAGGGAAAGCTGCACGAAAAAAATAACAGATAGTATAATGATATTATGGAGCTGCCCTGTTTTTAATAAAAAGGATTGCCCGGTTATTTTGGCCCACAACGCTATAGAAAGCGATGCGATAGTAAAACGTAATGCCGCTGAAGTAAAGATGCCCATTCCGGTAAGGCCGACTTTTATGGCAACATAGTTTGCGCCAAAAATAACACAGAGAAAGACCGTAAAAAAAGCGGCTGAAAGTGTAAAATCGCTATCGTTTGGTTTCATTTTATGGCAATTGAATTGCAGAATCTGGATCGGGGACAAAAGCGGAATACCCGTTTTTACTTAAAAAACCGGCAAAAGCTATTGATTGTTCTTCTTCACCATGAACAACAGCAATATTTTTAATTTTAAGCTTTGATTCTTTCAAAAATCGCAGCATTTCATTTTTATCCCCATGAGCGCTGAATCCGCCCAATTCGACAACATGCGCTTTTAAAGGGTATTCTTTGTTTAGGAATTTGAGAAGAGGCGGTTCACCTTTTCTTCCCGATTTTTCGTACTCAAGCCCCTGATCGTGGATACGTCGCCCAAGTGTGTTCTGCGCCATAAAACCCACTAATAGAATTGTATTTTTAGAGTTATGTATTTTATAACGAAGATGATGAAGCACTCTTCCTGCTTCACACATACCTGAAGCTGCAAGTACTATATGCGGAGTGTTGTCTCTCATAAGAATCATTGATTCATCAACCGAAGATACAAATTTTAGCTCTTTAAATGAAAATGGATTATCGCCTTTTGAAAGAAATGTTTCAACTGTCTCATCGCTGTAAACTTCAGGATGCTCGCCGAAAACCTTTGTCAGATTTGTAGCAAGAGGGCTGTCCACATATACCGGAATCCTGGGTATTTCTCCACTATGATAGAGTTCATGAATTATATAAAGAAGCTCCTGTGTTCTGCCGAATGCAAAAGCCGGTATAACTATCGATCCGCCGCGGGCTACCGTATCGTTTATTACTTTTTTTAATCGAGGTTTAACATCCTCCATAGCCTCATGTTCTCTGTCGCCATAGGTGCTTTCCATGACAAGAATATCTATGTCTTTGTCTTCTTCAGGAAACATTTCGCATGGGTTTTTGATTATCGGCTTGTTATATCTTCCGATATCTCCTGTATAACAAATTCTAAAGACCTGCCCTTTTTGATTTATTTTGATTAAACAGATAGCCGAACCGAGAATATGCCCGGCTTCAAACAACATACATGTTACTTCCTTTCCAATTTCAAATGGGACACGATAGGGGTAACTATCAAAGTGACCAAGCGAATTTTGTGCGTCTTCGACAGTATAAAGAGGTCTGATGTATTCAAGATCGTTTTCTTTTATAAGGTCATTTATCTTTTCAACGTTAAGCTTGTTCCCTTCATGCTTCAACATCGCTGCAATTTCAGATTTTTTATTATTCTTATTTTTCCCTTTGCTTTTTGACAGCAAAGTATTTCTAAGAGTTTTATAGTTTAGGTAATTAGCATCGGATTCCTGAATATGGGCTGAATCGGCCAAAAGAAAAGCGCAGGCATCGGCTGTTGCTCTGGTGCAGAAAATCCGGCCGGTAAAACCGTTTTTAACTAAAAGCGGAATTCTGCCGGAATGGTCAATATGCGCATGAGAAAGAACAAGATTTACAATTGATTTAGTATCAAAAGGAAAATTCTTGTTTTTTTGTTCGGTATCTTTTCTGCGGCCCTGAAACATTCCGCAATCAAGCATTATTTTATCAGAATTTGCAGTTATGACATGCATTGAGCCCGTAACTTCCCTGACAGCTCCGTAAAATGCGACTTCCATCTATTTTATACCTCCCGTTTATCTGTTTGAACTGCTTGAACCGTTTGAACGATTCTTTTGACAAACTCCAGAACCTGATTTCCCATAAGCGCTAACTTATTTGATCAAGCTTGTTAATAAAAAAATCGAATATCGAATATCGAACAAGGAATTTCGAATTATGAAGTTTTTTGATTCTTACTCTTTTTCTTCCTTCGATATTCAAATTACTTGCTACTGACCACTGCCCCCTGATCCCCGACCTCTGATCCCTGACACACAGTCCATTCTATTTCATATCCATTATTAACGATAGTAGCGATATGACTGTCAAAAAAATAGTGCGAAACTATCCATTTTTTCTTGTTGTATTTTACAATAAGAGATTTTTCATTTAATATTTTTTCAATGCGGCAATCTGAAAGCCCGCTTATTCCTTTGCCTGATGCCTTCAATACTGCTTCCTTGGATGTCCAGAAACGGAAAAAAAGTATTTGCTTATCCGAATCTGAAAGAGCCCATTCTTTCGGGGAGGCAATTTTCATTAAAAGAGCTTCAGAAACCGGCTTGATTTTTTCAATATCCAGACCCGTTGCTTTTCTGGAAACGACTCCTCCTGCATATTCATTCTTATGGGTAATTGACCAGAAGTTCCCGTCAAAAGGCACAGGAGCGCCGCTTTGATCTTTATTAAGGGGCATGGGAATTACACCGCTTTTCCGGCAAGAAACTTCAAGCGCAAATCTTGCAAGCAGGCTTAAGGCTGCAACCTTATTTTTTCCCTTAAGATTTTTTGTTTGTTCGGGAACTGATACAATAACCGGAAATACTACGCTACTTTTTAACATTTTCGTTTCTTAGCACTATGCGGCAGTCAGCAACGGTTGCACCGGAGCCTTCCTCATGGATAATAATCGGATTTATATCCATTTCCATAAGTTCAGGATGGTTAATCGACATTTCAGACAGACTGACCACTGCTTTATTTAGAGCTTCAAGATCAGAAACAGGTCTTCCTCTGAAGCCTTTGAAAAGTTTGAATCCTTTTATCTGACGAATCATTCTCCGGGATTCATTTCTTTCAAGCGGAGCAAGTCTGAATACAACATCTTGAAACAGCTCAACAAATATTCCGCCAAGCCCTACCATCAATAAAGGGCCGAACACAGGAAAACGGTTCATCCCGAGAATCACTTCAGCGCCTTTTTTTGCCATCTGCTGAATCATGATGCCTGTAATCTCAGCCTTGCCGTCATATTTCAATGCTTTTTTTATTATTATATCGAATATTTTTAATAGTTCGTCTTTATTCTTAATTTCAAGCGCTACTCCTCCTGCATCTGTTTTGTGCAGAATCTGAGGAGAAACAATTTTCATTGCCACCGGGAACTCAATATTGTCTGCGATTTGCCCGGCTTCATCTTTTGTCTTTGCAAGTTTGGAGTATAGAGTTTTGAATCCATAGCATTCCAACAGTTCATCACTTTCAAGCTCGCCTAATATATATCTTCCTTCTGCAAGACATTGATCGATGATGGATGAGGCGCGTTCCTTATCATGTTTCAGACTATATTGCGCCAATTGCTGCCGGTTAAGCATTGTAGAATATTTATAGAGGGCGCCAAGAGCTTTTGCCGCATTTTCCGGAAACTTGAAAACCGGAATGCCGTGCTCCTGTAAATATTTCACCCCTGCGGAAACATCGAAAATGCCCATAAAACAGCAAAGTATAGGCTTGTTTGAACGCCTTGCGATTTTTGCTATAGACTCAGCAGTTCCAAGTGCGTTGGTCATCGACTGGGGTGTCAGTATTACAAGAGCTCCGTCAACGCCTTCATCTCTTACCACTGCAGAAAGAGCATTTTCATATCTGTCCTGTGCCGCATCTCCGACAACATCAACCGGGTTGTGAATATTAGCTGTTGAAGGAAGATGGCTTGCCAGAGTTTCAATCGTTTCTTCGGAAAATTTTGCAAGCTTAAGACCGGAAGAAACCGTCATATCGGTTGCAACGATTCCGGGACCGCCGGCATTTGTAACAATCGCAACTCTGTTTCCGGCCGGAACTTTTCTTCTTAGCTTTCCCTGTTCATTTTCGTTTTTAGATGCAAATGCGCTTGCAAAATCAAAAAGCTCATGAATTGAATCAACGCGGATTATGCCGGACTGCTGGAAAATAGCATCATAGACTGATTCTGTTCCTGCCAGAGCCCCGGTATGGGATGCCGCAGCCAGAGCCCCGGCCCCAGTACGCCCTGATTTTATCGCTATAATCGGCGTAGGCCGTATATCTCCCAACGTGATTTTTCTGATATCTTCGATAAACTCGGGTCCGCGCCTAAGTTCTTCAAGATAGATCATTATTACTTCGGTATCAATGTCCTTATGAAGATGTTTGAGAAGATCAAGCTCGTCCACATCCGCCTTGTTGCCGATAGAAATAAATTTTGAAAAACCGAAATCCATATCCGCGGCGAAATCAAGCACAGCCGTACAAAGAGCGCCGCTCTGGGAAATAAAAGATATGTTCCCGAATTTAGGCATACGGGCAGAAAAGCTTGCATTAAGCATTACTGAAGGATTGGGGTTTATCACACCAAGGCAATTAGGACCTATTACGCGGATATCTGCCTTGCGACAGATAGATACGATCTCATTTTCTATTTCAAGTCCTTTGCCTCCGACTTCGCGAAAGCCTGCCGATACAATAACTATCCCCTTGACCTTTTTTTCAATAGCTTCCTGGGCGGCTTTCAAGGCAAAGGCAGGCGGCAAAATAATTATTGCAAGTTCAACTTCATCAGGTATATCGTTTAAGTTCGGATACGCTCTTACGCATAAAATCGATTTAGCGGTCGGATTAACCGGATAGAGAATGCCTGTGTAACCACCTTTTAAAATATTGGCAAAAATATCGTGCCCGACCTTACCCGGCGTTGTAGAAGCACCTATAACAGCTACCGATTTGGGCGAAAAGATTGCTTCAAAATTATCCATGACGACCCCCCCCCTAACTTTTTACATGTCCATCAATTATTTGATGCCTTAGTAAAAAGTCAAAAAACGACTTTTTACTAAGC
>DYJH01000040.1 GCA_020723255.1 Desulfonema limicola
CATTCTCACTTTCATTGCAAAAAGAAATTCATAAGCATAAACACTCTATGGATTCCGAAATTAATAAAGCGTTTAAGGAACTCAACATAAAATCTCTTTTGCACAGATCTAATATTATGAAACAAAAAGGATACTCCACATCAAACATTATTTATCTGCTCGTTTTACTCCCATTCCTTAAGCAGTATTTATCCTATTTTTGGTCTGCCAAGGCTTGCAAAAACCAGATCGATGCCCAAAAAGATACTTATTATCGGTTTTTAAACCATGAATACTTTAACTGGAGAAAATTTGTTTATTTAATGGTTTTAAAAATAATCAGTAATACTGAGGACGTTCCGTTAAAACAAAAAGTACTTATTGCAGATGACACACTGACGCCAAAAACCGGTAAGAAAATGGAAATGGTCAGTTATCATTTTGACCATACAAAAAAGCAATCTATGTTAGGTTATCAATGCTTGCAGTTGGGCTATCACAATGGAATGAATTTTTTCCCGATAGATGTAGCTTTTAAAACTTCAAGAAATAGGCCGAACACAACCGTTCGTAATATCGACAAGAGAACTAACGGTTGGCAAAGACGTAAAGAGGCCTTTAATAAAAAAACAGATACTTTAGTTGAAATGGCGAATCGTGCATGGAATGCCGGAATTGATGCATCCTTTATGCTTTTTGACAGCTGGTTTGCTCATGATGATGTCATATCAAAAATCCATAATATTGGTTACGGTGTTATCTGCCGGCTTAAACGAGGCAGAGTAAAATATACATATCATGGGAAGGCATATACTCTTAAACAGCTTTGGCAAAATGTTGTAAAGAAACAAACAAAATGGCTTGGCAATTACCAGGTAAAAGCTGTGTCGTTGAATGTTCAACTGCCGAAATCCGGCCATATCCAAGTCGTTTTTATTTCGGATGGCAAAAAGCAATGGCAGGCCTTTCTTTCAACCGATCAGGATTTAGAAGCATCAGAGGTGTTATCTTATTATTCCATAAGGTGGTCGATTGAAGTATTCTTTAAAGACGCCAAACAACTCTTGTATTTAGGTAGTGAACAGAGCAATGCTTTTGATGCAGTCATAGCCTGTTACAGTCTGTCGATGATCCGGTATCTTCTACTGGTTTACATTTTCAACAAAAGTAAACTTATTGGTCCGATAGGGCCGCTGTTCAGAGAATTATCTGACGATCAGGTATATTTTAGTATGGCAGACGAATTTTGGCGTAATGTCAAAGAGCTTATCATTATGTCAAGTCAGCTATTATCTGATGAAATTGACAGAAATAATATATTATATATTATCGAGGTTATTGAAAATATGCTCTGCAATCAACATGATTATTTAACTGCGAAACTTTAATAATAGGATTGATTTATATGAACAGAATACATAAATATATTGTTTTTTTGTTGGCATTTTTACTTATCGCAAATGGAGTTTTTTATACCGCTTTTGCTGAAGAAGATGACTATGAAGAAAAGGGCCATCATCAAAAAAGAGAGAGAAAACACTCTGAACGTAATGTGAAAGGTAATCTTATAGTAGTTAATAACTTAACATACAAAGAGAATTGCGGAGCTTGCCATTTTGCATATCAGCCGGAATTATTGCCATCCGGTTCATGGGATAAGATTTTAAATAATACAGAAGACCATTTTGGGGAGGCCGTCGAGATTGATCCGGGCTCAAAAAAAATAATTGCTGAATATCTCAAAGCCAATGCGGCAGAATATTCCTCTGCGAAACTATCCGCAAAAATAATGAAATGCATAGGAAAACAAATACCACAGCGGATCACAGAGATCCGATATATCCGGAAAAATCACCATGAAATCAGCCAGGATGTGATCAAGCGAAAAGCTATAGGTTCATTATCCAACTGTTCGGCCTGTCATACAACTGCCGAAAAAGGAATATATGACGACGATAATGTCATAATCCCAAAATAAACTGCCGTCAGCCTCGGCTGATGACGTGAGGATTCAAGGGTTCCAGTGGTCAAGTTCATCTAAGTCTTGACTCCTCGAATCCTTGAACCCTGGAACCCTTTGATTTGGACAAAAACAATGATGAAGAAATATTTGGTTATAGTATTTTGTTTCTGCATGCTTTTACTGTCAGGGTGTGAAAATACGAACATGCAAACAGCTACAGATGCTGGTATGGATGCAGTAAAGGCGCTGACCATTTCCGATAAGGAAGTGAAGGAGATTGCTTCACATTCAGCTCAGTATTCAGATAAAAAGCGCACCCTTGCAACGCCTGAAAGCAAATACGCAAAACGGCTCAATAAGCTTGTTTTACAGAGCTTTCAGGATGGCAACGTGAAATTCAACTATGGGGTCTATATAAGCCCTGAAGTAAATGCTTTTGCGATGGCAAACGGTACTATACGCATATATAGCGGTCTTATGGACATGCTCAATGATGGTGAATTGCGTTTTGTTATCGGGCATGAAATGGGGCATGTTATGAAAAAGCATATCAAAAAAAAAATACAGCTTGCTTATGCTGCAAGTGCTGTGCGTAAAGGTATTGCATCCCAGAACAGCATCTCCGGAGAAATAGCCGGCTCATTTTTAGGAGGTCTTGCAGAATCCCTTATAAATGCCCGGTTTTCTCAACTGGAGGAAAAAGAGGCTGATGATTACGGGATAGTCTTTCTTAAACGAGAAAAGTTTGAAGCGCAAGATGCGGTATCAGCTTTAAGGAAGCTTGCCGGGTTGGGTAAAACGCATTCTTTTTTTTCAAGCCACCCGGACCCGGATAAGAGGGCTGAAAGATTACAGGCGCAACTTGAAGGCAGAGCCCTGTCTATAGAGGATAAACAGCAGAACATTATCGGCAGGGTTAAAGCATTTCTTGAGAACAACTTTCCATCCTTGTTTTATCACATATAACTCTTGACTATAACTTCAAAAAGTATTATTGCCGGTACCTGCTTCAGGTGATTTACCCGGTTTTATAGCATTTGTCTGTGTAACTTTTAATTAACGGTAAATAGTCAATGCTCATCCCAACGAAAATTCAGTCGCCGACGCTAAAATCCAATTTACCGGATCGCAAACATCTGGTTCATCTCTTTCTGCCGGCAATTTTACCCTATCTCATATCTTTATTCATTCATGGCATTTTACTTATGCAGGCAAACCTTACCTCCTGGAACTTCGGCCAGAGACATGCCGCAAGAAAAGATATCCCTCAATCCATTAAGATTGATATCAAGAAGGTGGATGTGCTCCAACGCCATCGAGACGAGACTCCTTTGATCCCGAAGGTCGAATATCGTACCGAAGGAAGAGGCGGGGGAACGGGTGGGGTAGCCGGTGGTGTAATGGGTGGCAATACATTGGACATTATCGGCATTGAAGCGGATAAAATTGGAGGCAAAGGACTTAAGCTCCGGGTTAATCCTTCTTTGGGAACAGGCGGAGGAGCCTGGGGCGGCATCGGCAGGGGAGCAGGGAGCGGCCGTTCCCTCCATGCCGGACCTGGACAACCAATTGAATCCTTTTCAGAATATATCAAGATGCTTAGGGAGGCAGGTGTTGACGTTGTCTTTGTATTTGACGCCACCGCCAGCATGTCGTTTACCTTGAGCGAGGTGAAGAAAAAGATCGGAAACCTTGCTTTGGCCTTAAGAAAATTAGTGCCTTCCTGTAGAATTGGATTGGTTGCTTATCGTGACCGGGAAGATGGATTTATAATCAAGGGACATCCCCTCTCTTATGGAATTTCTTCTATGCAGGATTTCTTGGATGATCTCAATGCGGAAGGGGGTTATGATATCAGAGAATCTGTGGACAAAGGTTTGGAGGAAGCTGTAGAGAGGATGAAATGGAATAAGAAAGCGAAAAAGTTTATCCTTCTTATCGGGGATGCTCCGCCTCACAAAGGAGATATGACTAAGGCTATTGAGACAGTCAGGAAATTCAAGGAACAAATGGGAGGGACATTATCGTCATTGATACCCGGATTCCATTAAAAATGACACAAGAGCTTTGGAGGATCTCGGTTCTTCCCTATATCACCGATCCTGAAACAGAGAGTTTCAGCTTCCTGACGGACCCGGTAAGCGTTATGGATGATTTTCAGACCTTATCTGAAACAGGAGGTGGGGAGTCGGCGCGCCTGATCAATGAAGAAAAAGTGGTCAAGCACATGTTATTATTTGTTTTTGGGTCAAAATGGGAGGCCTATCTTAACGAGGTTATGAAGAATTTATAAAAAGGCAATGGGTGCGTTAAAAAACAAAAGGGAAACGTCTTTCATGAAGGACAAATTGTTGCTTATCATCGCTCGCAAGGGCTTTCAAAGACTAATAACGATTTTTCAATGCCTCTTGGTATTTTCCTGTTTTTCCCCCGACGCCTCTGCTTCGTCTTTGTCAGAATCCATAAAGCAGCCCGATGCCGGTCATGTTGACTCAGTTGCGGAAATAAAGACGGCTCTTGAACAGATGACCAAAAGTGTAAAAGAGGCGATCGGGGAGCAGAGGTTCACATTCAAATTCCAGGAGACGGTTCTCAAAAAATCGGAAGAGTTTATCATTAAAATAGCGGATCTCCGTGAGAGATCCGCTCAAGAGACGGATGCTTTCAAGCAGGATGAAAAAGATATTTTTATGATGAACCAAGAGATCCTCAAACAAATCCTTGCCTTAAATAAAAAAACAATAAGTGATATCCAGGAAAAGAAGCTGGATCGGATGGACGATCCCTCGGCATTCTTCAAATCTCCCGAATGGCAGGAGCCCCAGCATCTCATTGCTTTATCAAGCTACTGGCTTGGATGGAACGGATATTATTGCAGCCTTTTATTTGCTGAAAACGACGCAACGCGCAAGACGCTTCTGGAGGAGGCTATTGAGAGCTTTTCACGCTCCTTTATCGATTCCGGGGAAGATGCCATTATCATCAACAGTCTTTTCGGCCGCGGACTCTGCTATAAACAGATGAAATTCTATGCAAGCGCTCTGAAAGACTTCAAAACTGTGAAAGAAACTCTTAAGAAGGATGATCCATTGTATTGGAAATGCGGGTATGAAGAAACATTGATCAGATACGAAACGGGGGATTTGGGCGAAGCTCTTAACAAAATAAATGAGATGGAAAAGGCATAGACCAAAGACAAACCTCCCGCTCAGCAGAAGGCTGACCTTAAAACACTGAAGGCAACCATTCTTGTCGCCAGATTGGAAAAACAGGAGAAACGCGAGAATAAAGGAGAGCAGAGCGATCAAGTATTGCAACAAAGGCTGAGTGAATTAAATGAGTTATCAAAAGGTGATCCAGGTGCGGACGCAGTTTTCTACGATTACGTCCGCGAGCATGGAGGAAGTTTTGAGAACCGATCTTATGCTGAGCTTGGACCAATTGGCGCCATTGCCGTCGGAGACCGGCTTTTCGAGCAAAAAGCCTATGATAAGGCGTTGTCCTATTATCTGGCGCTTTATGCCGATTCTCCTTCTACTCTTAAAGATCGCATGGACAGTGTGTGGTTTCGTATTGCGTATATTTATTGCAAAAAGGAAGCGTGGAATGAAGCAATCCCTTTTCTTAAAAAATTTTATGACAGATTTCCCGCGTCTGTTTTAATGGACCAGGCGGTCTCCTTATACTATATGGCTGCCTCCAACCAATACAAGAAAAATGTCAGGGCCGAAGATTATAAAATATATATTGATTCCCTCCATGTTTATCTGACCCACTGTAACACCTGCCCCGGCCGGAGTGACGCCCACTTTCATCTTGGGGAGCACTATCGTAAAAAAGACCAAATGGAACCGGCGTTGAAAGAATATCTGAAAGTGCAAAAGGACTCCTCTTATTATCGGCTTGCGAAATACCAGGTTTTAAAATCACAGGTCGATCAATTAACAACATTGAAAAGAAAGGGGAAGAGCAGGTCTAAAACCGCGACAGAAATCTATCTTAATGGCGTTCGATTGATTGCAGAAGTTCAGGCGGCAAAGGTCAAACCGGACGAATCAGACAAGCAGGATAATATCGAACCACACATGGCAATCCTTCGGGCAAAGTTTTTTCTCTTTGGTCCTGATGATGCGTGTAAAAAAAGCCTGATAAAGCTCAAAAACTTTGAATCTGACTACCCTGGGGAGAAATCGCTTTTCATGGAAGCGGCGCTCTTGCGTATAGAGTATTATCTCCGGCTCAACATGCTGAAAGATGTGGAAAGAGAGGCGGATAAAATCTCTCCCAATCTCCAAATGCGCAAGCAGCTTCAGCTAAAGATGGCTCAAATTTTCATCGATGAAGATAAACTACCCAAAGCCATAGAATTATATCAGGATATACTCAAACAAGATCCTCAGTCTGTTGAAGTAATGCACGATCTGGCTTTGCTCTATGAAAAAACCGGACAATGGCAAGAAGCCCTTCGCACCTGGAGCAGGTTTGAAAAGGGTGTAACAACGGGTACAAACGACTGGCTTGAAGCAAGATACAAGATGGCATGCGCCTTCAAAAAAATCGGCGCCAAAGGAAAAGCATGTACGATTTTAACAATTACGATGACTTTGCATCCCAATCTGGAAAACGTTCTTTTAAAGAAATACAGTGAGTTAAAAGCAGAAATGTGCAGTGATGGACAATAAGGGATGTTAAAAAACATTTTTATATTTTTATGTTTTATGCTGCTTTTTGCCTGCGCCGGAAATCAGGTTAAAGAGGAGCTGCAGGACATATCTTCCCCCAAGAGAGAAACCGCCGGGGAGAAAAAAAATCCCTCGCCGCCGAAAATACTATCCGAAACAGAAAAGAAGTATTTACCGTCGCAAAATGATAAGAAGAAGATTTTCCGGACCTTTTATCCTGATGGCGTATTAATGGAAGAAGTGACCAAGGCGTGTCATTATGATGCCAAGGGGGAACAAAAATGCTTAATGGACGGTCCCTACAAAAAATATTACCCTGATGGGAAACTCATGCTGGATAAAGTCTTTAAGATTAATCTCTTGGATGGCCCATCCAGAATTTACGATGAAAATGGCCTTTTGCAGAAGGAGGAAACCTATAGTAATGGTGAAATGGACGGACCGGTAACGTTTTACTGCGACAATGGGAAAATAAAGGAAAAGATAACCTTTCAAAAGGGGAAGATGGAGGGCAGAACCGAGCGTTATTTTATGTGTACCGGCAATCTGAAAGAAATGATATTCTATAAGAACGATAAAATATGGGGAGAAAGAGAAATCTATTTTGCGAATGGAAAATTAAAGGAGCGATTAAACTATATAAACGGAAAAAAGGAAGGATTATCTGTTTCATATTATCAGGACGGTTCGATTCAGACTGAGGAAACTTTCAAGGATGGGAAACGCCACGGCGTAGTTAAAGGATATTTTGGCAATGGGTCATTGAGAGAAGAGTCGAATTTTAAAAACGGTCGATTAGAAGGGATTGTAAAGTATTATTACGAAAACGGCAAATTGAAGAGCGAGTCAACTTACAGCAAAGGATTTAAAAACGGTCCCGCCAGACAATATGCTGAATCAGGTTCGTTGTCGAAAGAAGAAATCTATTTAGATGATGAATTGGATGGGCCGGTGAAACAGTATGATCAAAACGGCCGGGTAATCGAGATATTGAACTATAAAATGGGTGAGATCATCCCCCTCAAATAGGAACCAATTTACACTTACAAGAAGAGAAGAAAAACGATGTTCAAAAAATATTTTTCCCTTCTGCTTATTGCGGCGGTCTGCCTTATGTTTCAGGGCTGTGCCGCGTTGCTTGATTCCGGATCGTCAGAAATGAAAACAACCGCTCTCGATAGAGCAGTGTACGAGCCTTATGAAAAAAGAAAGACAATTGAGGGATATGAAGAGTTTATTGCCAAATATCCATACAACCGTTTTGTTGCCGCTGCCAGGCGAGAAATTGAGGACCTCAGGTTTGCCGCAGTCAAGAAGATAAATACCATAGAGGGTTATGCGGAATTCATCAAAAAGTATCCTGGCAATCCGCATCTGCCCGAAGTACAGGACAATATCGAAAAGCTTGAACTTGCTTATTGCAGGAGAGAAAACACATCTGCCTGTTATAAGAGTTTCATTTCCAGGCACCCACAGAGCATGTTCCTGAATGAAGCAAGCAAAGATCTACAGGAAATTGAAATAGACCAGTTTGCCCAGGTCCTTAAGGAAAATTACGGTTTTGACTTGCCGCTTTACCGGCTTAATTTAAACAGGCTGAAAAAAGAATTGATTTTGGAAAGTAAAGAAGAGATAGGCGACTTTTCATTCTTTTTTTCTTTTATCACAAGAGAAGGGAAAAATTATTTTTCAACCCATTTAACATTCAATAATGATCAAGAATTAACAAAGATACCCGCAGAAGTTATCCCAGATGAAATCTTTGATGATATCATTGCCGGACAACTGGAATACCTAAATGTCAAGTTCAAGGGTAAACAGAAAATTAATGGTTTCAGTTTCGAGATCGCTTCGCTTCCCCCAAACACCAGCCAAGTACAAAGGCTTATGACATGCTATTTCCCAATAGACGGGGTTGATCAATTCGCCCGCGGAAGAATTGATAAGGAAACGCTCGTGAAAAAAACGATCGTTATTCCCTATTCCGCTCGCCGGCCTCTGGCGTCACAAGAGGTAAAGCCTATCACAGGGCAGCAGCAGGAAGAAGCACTCTTGAAGGTACAGGAAGTTTCTGAGGCAGTGCCCTTAAAGTGGAATTGTGTGGAAGATGGTTTGGCAAAAGACGGAAAATTTGTCCGGACAGCGCCGCCTGCCTTTTCATTCGAGTATCCGAAGCCTTGGGTGATTGATAAATTAGGTGATAATGATATTTTCAATGGGTATAATCCGCCTTACACTCCTAGAATGAATGTTATCATTATGAAGATTGGAAAAATAAGTGGTAACGTAGATGACGCTTTGAAGATAATAGTGGAAAACTGTGCAACGGGTGTTCAGAAGGATCTTCAAGAAGAATATAATAAGAAAGATATTAAGCTCCTGTATCTCAGGCCCATATCTGCCTATGAGGGTTATTTGGCCTATGAGTTCGAAGTCAGGTTCACAGACTTGCAGCATAGGTCAAAGCCCTTATTTTTTGCGGTCAACGCCAATGTAATATTTACGGATGGTTATGCAATTATGATATTAGGGTCAGGACCGGTATGGGAAGAAAAATCAGGCAGAGTAACTCTCAATAGTGTCGATGGTGTCAAAGAACTCTTCAAAACCATTGCGATTTTATCTTCTAAACTTCCGCTTCCGGCCAGAGAAATTTCGGCAACCATAGCGGTAAAAGAGGAGTCGCCCTCCGCTCCGACTGTAGAAGATGTGACACTTGCCCTGATACAGGAAGAGACCGCCTCTCCTCCCGGTCAGAATGTGGGAGAACCTGAGGCTATGCCTGAGCTGATGAAATGGAGTTCTGAAAAAGACGGTCTGGTGAAAGACGGTAAATTTATCCGCGCCACTCCGCCTGCATTCTCCTTGTTGTTCCCTGAGGGTTGGACAGTAGAGAGGGCAGGTGATAAATTCGTTTTCAAAGGAAACGATTCCTACCTCCTTCCTGCCATGCAAATTAGTGTAACAAAAATCAGCGGCGATGAGGCGGCATACCTCAAGTTGTTTCCGGCAGTTATTACCGAATCCTTGCGTAAAGCGGGCAGTTCGAATACGAGTGTACTCTATAGCAAGCCTTCGGACGTATATGAAGGCTTGCCTGCCTGTGAGTTTGAAATAAACTATAAACCAAAGGATGGAAAGCCGCTGCCGCGCCTGACCACTTATGTCAATGTAATCGCTAAAGACGGTTTTGCTATCATCCTGGAAGGGGAATCATCGGGTGATATCGATCGTCTAAAAACGATCTATGAAAGCATAAATTTGAAACCATAATAATAAATAATCACTATTCGATCTAAAAAAGGGGAAGCGCTGTTATGTTTGAGAACAAATCAATGCTTGAAATATTTCAAATGGGTGGATGGGTAATGTACATTCTGCTGGCATGCTCTGTCTTGTCAGTAGGGGTGTTGATCGGAAAAATTTTTGAATTCAGGAAAAAGTCGAAACCATCACGGGACACGGTGCTCGAAAATGTTCGTAAGTTGATGGAACATAAAGAAATAGATAAAGCCATCCAATATTGTAGAACGTATGCTCACAGCCCATATTGTATAATTATCCCCGCAGGGCTTAAATACTATGGGAAAAAAATGCGTGAAATTGAGAATGCCATGAACCGGGAAATCACGGTTGAGATTACCAAGCTCGAAAGAGGCACCATTATTGTTGGGACAATTGCCAACATTGCCGTGTACATCGGATTATTCGGAACCGTGCTCGGGATTGTGAATGCATTCCACAGTATTGCTAACGCGGGCGCCATCGGGTTGAACATTGTCATAGGTGGAGTTTCAGAGGCATTATTAAACACCGCCGTGGGGCTGGGTGTCGCAATACCCGCTGTTATCTTTTTCAATTGGATGATGAAGCAGATTAAAACGTTTACCCACGAAATGGACTCCACGGCAAACGAGCTTTTGGATATCCTTGAATCAGAAAAATGATGTTTCATCCTCTTCGGATAGGAATCATATGAAAAGACGAGAAAAACCCGCTGAATTCATAGCTGATATAAATATCACGCCATTTACGGACGTTGTCCTTGTGCTATTGATTATCTTTATGATTATTACTCCTATGGTTATCAAAAGCGGCATCCAGGTTAAACTTCCGAAAGCAGAAACCAGCCGCTCTGAACAAGGTAAGTTTTGCACGATTAGTATTGATGCTCAGGAAAACATCTTTTTAGATGAAAAGAAAGCGTCTATAGGAGAGCTTCGCCGGTTGATGGAGCCAAGAGTTAAGATAAATCCAGAGGTTGTTGTGAAGATAAACGGAGATAAAAGCATTAAATATAATATTGTAATGGCAATTCTGGATTCAACCCGTGCTGCAGGAGCCTCACAATATATATTAGTGGCTGAAAGAATGAAACCGGATATGATCGGGAGGGAAATGGATGGCAAAGAGAAGACCGGACGACCATAATTTAATTGCCGATATTAATATTACACCCTTTATTGACGTTGTTCTGGTGTTGCTCATTATCTTCATGATCACCACGGCGCTGTTGATACAGGCAGGTATGAAGATGGATATGCCGGGGTTGACAAAACAGACGGCGCCGGGAGAAAATGAGGAAGCATTTATTACGGTCTCTATCTCGGCTGATGACAGTATTTTTCTGGATAACCAAAAATATCCGATAAATGAAATTAAGCCTATTCTGCAACAATTGATGCGTCTGGATCCTAAGAGCATTGTTGCGATCAACGGCTCTCCTGAAGCAAGCTATGAAACGGTGGTACAGGTTGTGGATATTGCCCGTGCTGCCGGGGTAAGCAAATACGTGTTAACAAGATAATATGAAGGGATAAGCGTATGGAAACTGATTGTATTTTCTGCAAAATTGTCAAAAGAGAGACGCCAAGCACCTTTCTTTTTGAAAACGATAACCTTGTTGTATTCAGGGATATAAACCCGCATGCGCCTGTTCATATTCTTATTGTGCCCAAAAGGCATATAAGAAGTGTAAATGATTTGACGGATGAAGACGCAAAAATCGTATCCGAAATGATGATGACCGCTAAGATGATGGCGGAAAAAGAGTCTGTTTCGAAATCCGGTTATAAACTCCTTTTTAACGTGGAAAAAGGAGGCGGTCAGGTTATATTTCATCTTCATCTTCACCTTATCGGCGGATGGAAGAAGTAATTACAACCTTATTGCAGCTTTCAGCTTTCAAACTTTTTCACCCAATTTAAGGAGAGTAGTATAAAAAAGATTTCAGTGTTTTTAGTTATTGCGATTTTCATTTTTTCTTCTATCTAAAGTGTTCAGACAAACCTGGCGCTTCAATTAGAGGGCAAATGGTTATTTTATCGTCTATCGGATAGCTATATTTACCTGGATATATAATCCAAAGATGGTCCAACTGGAGGTCGTTTAAGGCCATACTCATTGATTTTGTGATTTTTGGGACCTCACTAAACTTGAACTCAACAGCATAACGTCGACCACGATATTGAAAGAAAAGATCAATTTCCGCACCACTGTGAGTTGACCAGAAATATGCTTCAGGTGGTTTTGCAATGTGCAGAAACTGCTCTAAGGCAAAGCCTTCCCAGGAAGCGCCTACTCGCGGATGGCCTAAAAGGGTATGCATATCAAATAAGCTTAACAGGCTATGGAGCAATCCTGAGTCACGAAAGTATATTTTAGGCGCCTTTACTTGTCGTTTTCCGATATTCTCGTGCCAGGGCTGCAACTGTCTGATCATATATGTCCCGGTGAGAATATCAAGATAAGATCGGATTGTTTTATCCGATACGCCCATGGATCGAGCAAGTTCAGAGGCGTTCCATATTTGACCGTGGTAGTGTGCCAGCATAGTCCAGAAACGTCGCATCGCAGTGGATGGAATCCTGATGCCAAGTAAGGGAATGTCACGTCCAAGGAATGTACTGATAAAGCTCTCACGCCAGGCAAGGCTGTCATCTTCCGATTCAGCAAGAAAAGACCTTGGAAATCCCCCGCGAATCCAGAGGCTCTCTATGGAACCAGATCCGGTTTCGATAAGATCAAACCCTGAAAGTTCGACGAATTCTACACGACCGGCAAGGGTCTCGGAAATATTTTTTATGATATCAGGGGAAGCACTTCCTAAAATTAAAAACCGTGCCGGGTTATTCGAACGATCAACCAGTACACGCAGAACAGAATATAGTTCAGGCATCTCCTGAATTTCATCTAAAACAACAATGCCTTTTAGAGAACCAAGCATCATCTCAGGATTTTGAAGGCGCTTAAGATCGGGCTGAGATTCGAGATCAAAATAGGTAGCTATTTTCCCTTCACCAAACATCCTGGCCAGAGTTGTTTTTCCTGATTGGCGAGGTCCAAGGAGAGCTGTTATCGGTGACCGTCGTAAGCTATTGGATAATTTGGCAATATAAGTTGGTCTGTTAATCATACAGATAATTTAACATTGATTTTTCGGAATGTCAATCCGAATAATCAAGCAAATGGAAGAAATTGGGGTCGGACATTACTATTTACTATTCATACCGCATAATTAAGAAAAACTCAGGTTTTTTGCGCTCGTCCTTTCTCCTTAAAAAGCTAAAAGCAAAAATAGATATTTTTTTATAAAAAGAAGCAGAATATTATACCTCCTATGCCAAGACCGATATATATGGATACTGTTACCCAGTAATTTACAGGAGATTTTTCTAGGCAAATGAATTCTCCGCCGTCATCCTTTACACGGTTTTTACGAAGGCCATCAATCCCAAACCACAGAAGAATGCCGCATACGATTATTATAAGGATCATTATTACAGGCAGACTACACATATTCTTTTATAATCCCTTCCAAGGCCATCATCTTTAACCGAATTTTAACCTGTTTTTAATAAAAACATAACAAAAGTCCATTATAAACAACCGTCATTATGAAAGAGCATACAAGGGAGGATCTGTAACACTTTGAAGTACCATATTATTAAAGAATATGGATTATGTCTAATTAAAATATCAGGTGAAACCAGAAAGAACGAAACAGTTCTGGCAAAGGCGGTTCTCTGTCCTTAAAGGAATAAAGTAGAATAGAGTTGCTTGTTATTCATTTAAAAAGTTTGTTGGGAAACGGGGTTAACGCCTCGTAAATATATATTATATAATATAAGGAGGAATGAAGAAAGATGAAAAAAATGTATTTAACAGTATTGGCTTTGATTGCGTTATTGGTATTTACAATGGGTCCATCATGGGCGGATAGTGATCAGATTCTGATCAACAAACTTATTGAGAAAAATATTCTTACCAGATCCGAAGCTGAAGAACTTGTAATTCAAATGCAGGCGGAAGAATTGCATCAACAAATAGACAAAAAGGAAGTTGCCGGCAAAGAAGTATCCAAAGGATTTGAGCTGCCCAAATGGGTGGAAAAAACGAAATTCAAAGGTGATGTAAGAGCCAGATATCAGACTGAAGATACAGCATACGATGGCAAACCTGACAGAAATCGCGAACGTATAAGATTAAGACTTGGTGTTGAATCGGAAATAAATGATCAGTGGACAGCCGGCTTTGGCCTTGCATCAGGATCAAGCGATCCGCGTTCTACCAACCAGACGCTTGACAATACTTTTAGCAGCAAAGATATCAGACTTGATTATGCGTACGCCAAATATAGTCCGGCTAAATGGACAAGCCTGTGGCTTGGAAAGTTTAAAAATCCCATATGGGGAACAAAAGACCTCTTATGGGACACCGATATCACACCTGAAGGAGCTGCACTTACATTTAATTATGAAGCATCAAAAAATTTGGAAGTATTCGGCACATTAGGCGGTTTCGTACTGGAAGAATTTAGTAATAAAGCCAATGATCCTTATATGATTGCTGTTCAACCCGGTATAAATGTCAAGCTGCCCGGGAGCATGTATATTAAAACAGCGGCGAGCTATTATGAGTTTGATAATGTGAAAGGCAATGACTGGACCAAAGGCGATGCTTATGGAATCGGTATAAATTCCAGAGATGCGGCAGGCAGATGGAAATACGACCACGACGCATTTGCAGGAGATCTTGAATTAGGAATAACCAAGATTCCAGGACATGTTCCTTATGCGGCGATATTTGGTCAATTTGTTCAAGCCACCAATGTGGATAATAAAAATATTTACGGCAATAAAGACGACACAGGCTGGCTGGCAGGTCTTAAGTTCGGGCATAAAAAAGTAAGTGATTTTGGTGACTGGCAGGTTACTTATAATTACAGAAGTCTTGAAAGAGACGCCTGGCCGGATTTTCTGCCGGACAGTGACTTTTATGGTGGTGCAACCAATGCCAAGGGGCATGAAGCTGAATTTGAATTCGGAATTGCAAAAAATGTAACTTTAGGTCTTGATTATTACAATACAAAGGAAGTCCGGAAATCCGGAGCAAACGATAAAAATCAGCAGATACTTCAGGCGGATCTGAATGTGAAGTTCTGATTTAGAATAATAAAACACCTGGTAAAAATCCCGTGTTTTTTTGCACGGGATTTTTAATATAGCCATTATCTCAAATTGCCTCCGTATTATGCAGCATAATGCTTTCATGACCAGAATCTTCCCATATATTACAGAGAAAACGGCTCCTATTGCTTAATATAAGTTCCCTTGTTTTTCCTTACGAACTTATAAACTTATGAGCTGTCATCCCCTTGAAGCTTTCTCCTTTAACCTTGCGCCTTGCACTTTTCCCTTTTTAGCAGAACTCAATTGATTTTATATAGATATAGGTGTAAGAAATAGCACATTCAAAGAACATATTTTTTTCAGGTCAAATATGATACATCTTGTATATTAATTAGTTATTCACTCAAAGAAGCGTAATAATAATGGGAAACCTAATGGCAAATAAAGAAGCTTCAGCCCGTATCAAGATAAATAAGCTGCTCGAAGCGGCAGGCTGGCGTTTTTTCGCGGAGGGAAGTACGCCCGCCAACATCCGCCTTGAGCCCAGCGTGACGATCAGGTCATTCGATCTGGAAGCGCTTGGCGAAAACTTCGAGAAGACGAGCAAAGGCTTCATTGACTTCCTGTTGCTGGACACAAAAGGCTTCCCTCTCATCGTCCTGGAGGCCAAGTCTGAGGATAAAAACCCGCTTATCGGCAAGGAGCAGGCCCGCAAATATGCCAAGTCACAGAACTGCCGTTTCATCATTCTCTCTAACGGCAATCTGCATTACTTCTGGGACCTGGAGCGAGGCAACCCATACATTATTACATCCTTTCCTACGCCGGACTCGGTGATTGGCTACCGGCAGATTTCGCCTAACCCGCAACGCCTCGTCGAGGACCGGGTCGGCGAAGACTACATTGTGCTGACCCAACGCCCAAATTATAAATCTGAAGCTGCATGGCGAAACGAGGTGGAGCGTCCGGGCTATATTCAGTCCAATAAACTGCGTTTTTTGCGACCTTATCAGTTAAAGGCCATTCACACCATGCAACGGGCTGTGAAGGACGGCAAAGACCGCTTCCTGTTCGAGATGGCCACGGGCACCGGCAAAACTCTTGTTGCCGGTGCTGTAATCAAACTATTTCTGCGCTCCGGCAATGCCAGGCGCGTTCTTTTTCTGGTGGATCGTTTGGAACTGGAAGACCAGGCCAGAAAGGCCTTTAAGGCGCTGCTGTCCGCCGATTTCAAGACTGTCATCTACAAGGAAAACCGGGATGACTGGCGGCGGGCTGAAATCGTTGTAACCACGGTGCAGTCGCTGCTCTTCAACAACAAATACCAGCGGCTCTTCTCGCCGACCGATTTCGATCTGGTCGTCTCCGACGAAGCACACCGCTCCATCGGCGGCAACGCCCGCGCTGTATTTGACTATTTCATCGGCTACAAGCTTGGCCTTACCGCAACACCCCGTGATTATCTCAAGCGGTTTGATAAGACCGCAACCAACACCCGGGACCCGCGCGAAGCCGAGCGCCGACTGTTGCTGGATACCTACCGTACCTTCGGCTGCGAGAACAGTCAGCCCACCTATCGCTACTCGCTTCTGGACGGCGTGAAGGAAGGTTTTCTGATCAACCCTACGGTGGTGGATGCCCGTACTGAGATTACCACCGAACTGCTTTCCAAAGAAGGCTTTGTCGTCTCGTTCACCGACGATGCAGGCGAAGACCAGCAGGAGGCTTTCAAACAGCGCGAGTTTGAGAAGCGCTTTTTTGCCGACGCCACCAACCAGCTATTCTGCAAGACCTTTTTGGAAAACGCCTTGCGTGATCCTGTCAGCGGCGAAATCGGCAAGTCCATTATCTTTGCCGTCAGCCAGAACCACGCAGCCAAACTGGTGCAGATCTTAAATCAGATGATAGACCGCATGTTTCCCGGCAAATACCAGTCCGACTTTGCTGTGCAGGTCACTTCGCAGATTAACGACGCCCAGCAATTCACTATCAATTTTAGCAACAACAACCTGCTCGGCTCGGCTAACTTTCTGCCCGCATATAAGACCAGCAAGGCTCGCGTTTGTGTTACGGTCGGCATGATGACCACCGGTTACGATTGCACCGACATCCTCAATCTCGGTCTGTTTCGACCGATTTTCTCGCCAACCGACTTCATTCAGATCAAGGGGCGCGGCACCCGCAAACACAACTTTCTTGAACAGCTTTTCGATGACAGCTTCAAGGATGGAGTAGCGCAGCCACAGAAAACCGCATTCAAGCTCTTCGACTTTTTCGCCAACTGCGAGTACTTTGAGGAGAAGTTCAACTACGATGAGGTGTTGAAGCTCCCCCCGCCCAAAGGTAAGGGCAGAGAGAAAGATGATGGCTACGGCCCGACTGTAGTTGGTGGCGCTTACGAACACCTTGGCGCGGATATACTCGCATCTATCAAGGAAGAGCTTATCGGTTTCGAGGGAATGAAAATCGACCGGATGTTCTTCGAAAAATTCGAGGACACCATGCGCGAAAACGACTTTATCGTAAAAAGTGTGGAAGCCGGGCATTGGGATCGCGTTATCGACTACGTGAACCGCGAGGTCTTTGACAAACCGGAAGAATATTACAACCTTGACAAGTTGCGTAAAGCCGCCTCGGTAGATAGACGTCTGACTCTGCGCGAAATTCTTGAAAAAATCTTCGGCCTGATCCCGCGCTTCAAGTCCAAGGATGAACTGCTGGAAGAAGAGTTTGCTAAGTTCGTCGCCGATTACAAACCGGCTGAGGCCATCCCGGCTATAAAGACCTATTTCAAGGCCTATGTCACCAGCGACCAGATTCGCCACATTATCGAGAGCAAACATTTCACCGATCTGGCCACCAACCCGGTCTTTTCCACCCGCGATTTCCGCGCCGTACCGGAAAAGTACCGCACAATCATCCCTGAATACGTCAAGGACTACGTCTCCTTGAATCAGTTCGCGGCATGAGAGATTGAGATGACAAATAATGAACAGTTAATCCCGAAGCATGGCGGCTACCGAAAACTCAAGAGCTTTCAGGTCGCACAACTGGTTTTCGATATCACGGTGCGTTTTTGCGATCGTTACATCGACAAGCGCAGCCGCACCCATGACCAAATGGTGCAGGCTGCGCGATCGGGTGTCCAGAATATCGCCGAAGGAAGCCAGGCATCGGGAACCTCAAAGAAGACTGAACTTAAGCTTACTAATGTTGCGCGTGCAAGCTTGGAAGAGCTAAAGCTTGATTATGAGGATTTCCTGCGCCAACGTGGCTTGTTGATCTGGGAGCGTGACGATCCCCGTCGGCAAAGCCTTATAGAACGACGGTGTGCCACAGCCGATGAAATGGCAGCTTGGGTGCAGACAGAGCATGATCGTGGACGGAGTCGACAAAGTGGACTCAGTGGACAAAATTTGTCTAAATCGACCACTTTCCCAGAAATCGCCGCCAATGCCGCACTGATATTGCTATCGGTCGCTTGCAGCCTGCTCGACCGCCAAATCACCGCGCAGGCAAAAGCCTTCGAAACCGATGGCGGCTTCACAGAGCGCCTCTACCGTGTGCGCTCACAAAAACGGTCATCACGCCCTCCGTCCACCCGGTCCACCAAGTCCACTTTGTCCAGTAACAGTTAAGGAGAGACATGCTCGACACCGATACCAAACGCCGCATCGATACCGCCCGCGATATCCTCGTCGGCAAAGTGCCCGACCCGAAAAGCCAGGTCGAGCAGATCACCATTGCCCTGATCTACAAATTCATGGATGACATGGACGCCGAAAGCGAGGAGTTTGGCGGCAAGCGCAAGTTTTTTGCCGACGAATTTGCCCGCTATGGCTGGGCCAAGCTTATGCACTCCGGCCTTGGGGGCTTTGATACCCTGAACCTTTACGCCGAGGCCATTACCAAGATGCCGGAAAATCCCGGCATACCACTCCTTTTCCGCGACATCTTCAAAAACGCCTACTTGCCTTACCGCGACCCTGAAACACTCAAGATGTTCCTCAAGATCATCGACGAGTTTAACTACGATCACAGCGAACGCCTGGGTGACGCTTTTGAGTACTTGCTCTCCGTTCTTGGCTCCCAGGGCGACGCCGGGCAGTTCCGAACCCCGCGCCACATCATTGATTTTATGGTCGAAATCATTGACCCAAAGAAGAACGAGACCGTGCTTGACCCGGCTTGCGGAACCGCCGGGTTTCTGATCTCGTCCTACAAGCACATCCTCAAGGCCAATACAGACGCTAAGGGCAACAGCACCCTGACACCGGATGACAAGGGCCGACTGGCGCAAAATTTTAAGGGTTACGACATCTCACCCGACATGGTGCGCCTGTCCCTGGTGAACCTGTATCTGCACGGCTTTGCGGACCCGCACATTTACGAGTACGACACGTTAACCAGCCAGGATCGTTGGAACGACTATGCCGACGTGATTCTTGCCAATCCGCCGTTTATGTCACCAAAGGGCGGCATCAAGCCCCACAACCGCTTTTCGGTGCAATCCAAGCGCAGCGAAGTTTTGTTCGTGGATTACATGGCCGAACACCTCACGCCCAACGGCCGTGCCGGTATCATTGTGCCGGAGGGCATTATCTTCCAGAGCCAAAATGCTTACAAACAACTGCGTAAGATGCTGGTGGAGGAATCCCTCGTTGTCGTGATTTCACTGCCGGCAGGTGTATTTCAGCCCTATTCCGGCGTCAAAACCTCAATTCTTATCCTCGACAAGTCTCTGGCCAAGAAAAGCAACACCATCGCCTTCTTCAAGATTGAAAACGACGGATTTGGATTGGGCGCACAGCGGCGTGAGATTGACAAGAACGATCTGCCACAAGCGAATATTGAGATAGGTGAATATCTGCAGAGCTTGCGGGCGGGTGAATCGGTTGAGAACTTTCAGTCCTCGTTGGGGTTGATTGTTCCAAAAGAAAAGATCGTCGCAAACGGAGAGTATAACCTTAGCGGGGAGCGCTATCGGGAAAATGGTGTACGCACATCGAACTATCCGACCATCCCGATCGGTGATATTTGTAACCTTATAAATGGCCGCGCATTCAAGCCAGAAGATTGGAAACGCTTTGACAGCGGAGGCATCCCAATCGTGCGAATCCAAAATCTCAACACTCCTGATAGTGATTTCAATTACTACACTGGCGAGGTGAGTTATCGCCATCTTATTAACAGAGGAGAACTTTTGTTTTCATGGTCAGGCTCACGAGGTACGTCATTTGGTGCGCACATTTGGAAAGGTGGGAAAGCCGTGCTTAATCAACACATTTTCAAAGCAAGAGCTGGTTGCCGCCAACCGTGAGTTGATTGCCCGCTTCGAGAAAAAGATCCAGGCCACCCTATCCCGAATTTGGGGTACTTAAATTTGAAGATCATCCGCATACTTATATGAAATTGTTTCCCCGTTTTCGGTCTCTTTATATCCTCTCTCGTTGTGTGAAAAATCTCTAATGGCTTTAGTAGTATACTTTTTGAAATAATTTTTTACATAACCAAGTATCTCCAATTCGCTTGTTTTAAATACGGAGGTATCCGGTTCCTTTTGTGAATAAAATTCCTCACCGACAAAATCATCGTAATCAACTTCTCGGGGTTGGATTACTTTTTCATCATGAATTAAAATTGCAAAATAATGTTCATAATTATCAGGAACTGGGCCATGAGGCAGATGGATATATCTGGCTCCAGTGATTGAAACAGCAAAATCCTTATAATGTTTGAAGTCTGCATAGAATAAGAGCTTATTGAGCTTTGTTTTGAATACACCATCAGTTGCAAAAAACTTAATTGCTTCAAAAAGTTTATCCAAATTTAGTTTGTTAAACCCGCTATCAATTTCAGGCTCATATTTACCAAAATGCTCCTCTATAAATTCCGGAATAGTGCACGATTCGCCAATTTCAGCCGACAACTCTGCTAAAATGCGTTCCTTTTTTTCATCAGGCAGGAAATCACAATTTTTTAAAATTAGACTTTGCAGATTCTCTGGTTTTTTCAATAGTTGCAAGAATCTATCATGTGTTATATCTTGTAGTGCGCCATTTTCATAACGACTTAATGTAGCGCCTCCCCAACCAATTAGTCCGCTCAATTCTCTTTGTGTCAGACCATAATGTTTTCGTAAATTACAAATCTCTTCAGGATGTAACATGTTATGCCTATTTCTATATTCTCTGTAGGCTTTTTCCAAAGGGTCACTTTTCGAACGTGGATCCTCAAACTCTTTTTCACACTCCATGCATTTATAGCATTCAACATCAACTTCTATAGGTTCGCTTCTGACGTTAAATATCTCTTTTGTTTTAAAAATCTTTAAATCAGTGATTTTTTCACAATTCGGGCACAGGCCTTTCATATCTCCCCTCCTTTCTTCTTTCATTTTTTCCTTCCCAAGGGAAAATTTAATGGTGAATTTGCCTTATGAAATGAGATGCACTTAGCAAGCTTTTCAGTGCCCACTTCAGCTATTTTTAATTTAATATATATTTCATCCCCATCAATTCTTTTGCCAAATTCCCAGACCATTCCAGGTCGATCTATATCCGGCTTAGGCCCATCATGATAATTTTCTACAGAAAGACTCAGAATTTCCTCCACACAATGCTTTTTGGTAAATCCAAGTTCCAATAAGGATTTTATATTCTCCCGGCGGTCAACGATGTCCAAACCTCTACCTGCTGTAACTATCTCTTTGAATTCTTTTAAAAATAGTGAAACTCTGATTTCCAGCGGTATTTCCAAAAAGCAACCTCCATTGAATTGAATAATATGAACATTTATTAAGATAATATATCATATGATAAATAAGTCAACAGTTATTATCATATGATATTAAACGGTGGATTTTATGAGGAGATAAAAGACTGTCTGATAAAATTAAGGGGATATTGGAGTTCTCAATAAATAAATTTAAGTTGTAAAATTGTTTTTTATTTAGCTGCTAATCAAAATCTAACAATAGTGTGCAAATATATCGGAAAATGAAATTAGTTTGCCCCAAAAGCTATTTTCATATATTCTAATATAGAATTCACATGGCTAACTAATTGAATATTAATTTATTAGGGAAGGCTGCAATGAGTGAAATCAGAATACTTGTGGTTGATGATGAGGAAGATATTACCGAACTTATCAGATATAATCTGGTATCAGACGGCTATAATGTCCGATGTTCGTATTCAGGAGAAGAAGCTGTCAGGCTTGCCATGTCTGAACCCTTTGACCTGATTGTTTTGGATTTAATGCTTCCTGGAATTGGCGGGATTGATGTCGCAAAAAAGCTCAGATCCGATCAAAAAACTATAAATATTCCTATAATCATGCTGACTGCTAAAAGCGAAGAAGCTGATGTTATTTCCGGCCTGGAACTTGCCGACGATTATGTTACCAAACCTTTCAGCCCCAAAATTCTTAGCGCCAGAATAAGCGCGATTCTTCGCAGAAAAATTGACGGGGCAACCGATGGTTATAATGATGATATCATCAGCCGCGGCGATATTTTAATTTATCCAAAAAAGCGTATAGTCGAAGTATGCGGTAATCCGGTAGAGCTTTCCTTTTCAGAGTTCCAGATTCTTACAATGCTGAGCAGACGCCCTGGTTGGGTGTTCAGCCGTTCTCAGATAGTAGATACGGTTCATGGCGATGACTACCCGGTAACTGATCGCAGCGTGGATGTGCAGATTGTCGGGCTTAGAAAAAAACTTGGACATTGCGGACATTATATTGAAACGGTACGCAGTGTGGGTTACCGGTTTAAGGAAAAGCTATGAAAAAACATTATCCTCTGTTTTTGAAACTATATCTGCCATTTCTGCTGATAGTGCTTATTCCGCTTATTATTGAAAGCAGATATGCAGACTTTTCAATGCGTCGTTTTTTTCTGGAACAGGTGGCCGCCGATCTTGAATCTACGGCCAACCTTTTAAAAGAAAGTACTTCGAGTTTAATTACAGGTGAAGAAGAAAAAAGCATAGATTTGCTGTGTAAACAGGCGGGCAACTCCTCAAAAAAACGCATTACAATCATATCTGCTTCCGGAAAAGTTTTGGGCGATTCGGAAAAAGATCCGGTCAAGATGGAAAATCACTCTGACAGGCCTGAATTTGTTAAGGCAATGTCCGGAGAAACGGGCGTTTTCACACGTTATAGCGATACACTTGGGGAGACAATGATGTATCTGGCTGTACCGTTAAATGAAAATGAAAAATTTATCGGAGTAATACGTGCTTCTGTCAGCATAAGCGAGATTGACAGGCAACTTAAAAAATACAAGCAGCGCTTATTCTTTAGTTTGGTACTAGTATCTCTGTTTGCCGCATTTGCGTCTTTTTTATTTTCACGGCGTATCAGCAGGCCGCTGGAGAAGATTCGCGAAGGCGCAGAACATTTTGCAGGAGGCGATCTGGATTACCGGCTTTCCGTATTTGATTCATCTGAAACCGAATTGCTGGCAAGAACTATGAACGATATGGCTGCAAACCTAAATGAGAGAATGCAGACTATCATTAGCCAGCAACAAGAGATCGAAGCAATTCTTTCCAGTATGGCAGAAGGACTTATTGCCGTAAATATGGAAGAAATAATCATCAGTGCAAATTCATCCGCCGCCGGAATGTTTCATAAACCTGTATCTGAACTGCTGAACAGAAGCGCTCAGGAAGCTGTCCGAAACCCGGATTTTCAGCGTTTTATCAAAATAGCATTTCAGGATGAAGCTCCGTACGAAGCAGACTTATCTTTTTATTTTGACGGTAAAACCATAATAAACAGCCGGAGTACTCCTCTTAAAAATGCGGCGGGCGACCGTATAGGAATCCTGATTATCTTAAATGATGTTACCAGAATCAGACGATTGGAAAATATGCGCCGTGATTTTGCCGCAAATGTTTCGCATGAGATCAAAACTCCTCTGACAGCCATTAAAGGTTTTACGGAAACGCTTAAAACAGGCGCATTGAACAAACCGGAAGAAGCTTTACGTTTTGTGGGAATCATTGAAAACCACGCAAACCGGCTTATATCGATAATAGATGACCTGATGAAACTTTCTGTTATCGAACAAAATTCAGCTGATGAAGAAATTAAATTAAAGCAATGCCTGATCAGGCCGATTCTGTTATCTGCCATTGAGGCATGCCGTTTAAAAGCCGATGAAAAAAAGATAAAAATAGTTTGTTCTTGCGATGAAGAACTTTCTGCGAAAATTGATGCCGCACTTTTGGAGCAGGCGTTTGTAAATCTTATTGATAATGCGGTTAAATATAGTGAACCCGAAAGCAGTATAGAAATAGAAGCGGCAAAAAATGAATCCGAAGTTACCATAGCTTTTCGTGATCACGGCATAGGAATCGGCCAGGAACATGTTCCACGGTTATTTGAGCGCTTTTATCGCATAGATCCTTCAAGAAGCAGGAAGCTTGGCGGAACAGGGCTTGGACTTTCAATAGTAAAACACATTGTCAGCGCCCATGGAGGAAATGTGAGTGTGAAAAGCAAGCCGGGAAAAGGCAGCGAATTTTTCATACACATTCCAAATAAAACATAATAATTTTTAAAGCCCATCAAGATAGATGAATCAGCAAAAAGTCCCCGAACCGTCATACCGGCGAAAGCCGGTATCCAGAACATATTGAATTTA
>DYJH01000041.1 GCA_020723255.1 Desulfonema limicola
AATTACAATTTCAACACGGGGGTTTAATTACGTTTTTAAGTCGGCCCTGACAGGCAGTTAACCAAGTCGGAATTTTATGGAAAAATAAGAAGTAAATTGGAACATCCCCAGGTTTCTAATATTTAATGTCCCAGCAATATAAATAATCATTTCTTGAAAAAATTAAAAATCCTTAGTACAATTCAAAATATTGTTACCAATAGGTTAAACAGATCCTAAATAACATATTAACAATGTGTTTAATTAATGACCGGTATGACTACAGAAAGAATTATAAAAAACATTAAAAGAGTAATGGCTATTCATGGCGTTACGCAAGACAGCCTGGCCAAGCAATTGGGTGTCAGCGGAGCCAATATCAGCCAAAAACTGAAATCAGATCGAAACTTATCAGTTGCAAATTTATTTGATATTACAAAGATATTGAATGTTCCCCTCAGGTTTCTAATGGAAAACCTTGATGATGAAACAGATGATAATATTAAGGAAATGCTGATAGCATATCGCTTTATGGACACCCAGCCTTTCAGAATAAAAAAATGGATAATGGACTCCTCATTAGCTTTGTACAAAATTTATAAAAGCTACCAGGAAGAAGAAAAGAAGAAAAATCCAAATAAATAACCCTTCCATAAAATCTTTCCGACTATTATATTAACATTTTGTTATTTTTTTCTTGACTTCAATAAAGTTTTAATATTAATATAACGTTAACAAATAGGATTATAGCGGTATCCTTTGGGGACCGCTATAGCAAACACGCCCCTCGATATTGCGGCAGGTTAGCGGATGAACCTAAAATCGATCAAATTTATTAATTTTTAACTGAATTTGAGGTGGTCAAGATGACAAATAAACTAATAGATGCAATTACGGGTATGCAGGATGAGCAAGTGCTCACTATTGCCCGGGAGATAATGGAAAGCGGCGCCGACCCTATGGCAATCCTTGATGACTGCCGCACGGCTATGGAGGTAGTTGGCCAACGTTTCGGAGCGGGCGAATATTTTTTGCCGGAGCTCATTCTGGCAGGTGAGATGATGAGACAAGTTTCAGAATTGATCAAACCTCGACTGACAAAAGATAGCGGGCCGAAAAAAAACGGCAAGGTAGTCGTGGGCACGGTTAAAGGCGACATTCATGATATCGGAAAAGATATTGTTGTATTCATGCTGGATATAGCAGGCTTTGATGTTACCGATCTTGGTGTTGATGTGCCTGCCGAGAAGTTTGTTGAAGCAATTACCGTTGTTAAGCCGCAGGTTGTAGCTTTGAGCGCCCTTCTGACCCTGGCTTTTGATTCAATGAAAGCCACAGTGGATGCCATCAAGGAAGCCGGCTTGCGTGACAGCGTCAAGATTATGGTGGGAGGCGGAGCAATAGATGACAGCGTGCGTGTTTTCTCCGGGGCCGATGCCTATGGAGCTGATGCAATGGCGGCGGTAACACTTTCCAAAAAATGGATAGGAGGATCGTGATATGCCCAAAACGCCTGCTGAATTATTAGATGAACGAAACAAGAGGATAAACGATGCCATCGCGCTAAAGACGCCGGATCGTGTGCCGATTGCGATGCTTCAACAAGTGTTTCCTGCAAGATATACCGGTATGGTTTTGGAAGAGGCTTTTACAGATCCTGACAAGTGGCTGGCTGCCAACGAAAAAACCATCGTGGACTTTGAACCTGATATGTTTTTTTCGCTGGGCGCTGGGGTTATTATCCCAGGACGCGTGCTGGAAGCGCTGGGATCTAAGCAGTTTTTATGGCCCGGTCATGGTGTCGGTTCCAATACTCCGCATCAATATGTGGAAGGAGAATACATGAAGGCGGAAGAATATGATGCCTTTTTGGATGATCCGTCTGATTTTCTGATTCGAACCTATATACCCCGTTCAAACTCTGCATTGGAAGGCTTAAGCATGCTGCCTCCTCTTAAGAGCTTAGCGTTTGGCGCGGCCGGTTTGACACCATTGCTTTTGGCGCCACCAGTTGCAGCAGCTATGGCTGCCCTTAACAAGGCAGCCCCGGAAGCAGCCCGCTGGCATGCCGCTTATGACGGGTTTTACAAAAAAATGGAAGAAATAGGATTTCCTGCCCTTAATGTTGCTGTCTCAATAGCGCCTTTCGACCTGATTTCGGACTTGTTGCGGGGAATGCGCGGTTCCATGCTGGATATGTACCGTTGCCCTGAGAAACTTTTGGCTGCCCAGGAAAAGCTTCTTCCATTCATAATTGAGATGACAATAGGAAAGGCGCATATGAGTAAAAATCCGAGGGTTGTGATACCGCTTCATCGCGGTGCTGATGGTTTTATGTCCATCAAGCAGTTCGAAAAGTTTTACTGGCCAGGCTTAAAAAAGCTGATCTTTGCTTTAGTTGATGCCGGTCTGACGCCCATTCCTTTTTTTGAGGGTAGTTATGACCAGCGGCTGGAGTATCTGCGCGAATTTCCGAAAGGCAAAGTTTTATGCTGGTTTGACCGCACCGATCTTTTCAAAGCCAAAGAAGTAATCGGTGATGTGTTGTGCATTGCCGGTAATTTACCCATCTCAATTCTTCAGATCGGCACTAAGGATCAGATTAAGGAATATACTAAGAAACTTATCGATGTTGTCGGCAAAGATGGCGGTTACATTATGGGTTCCAACGCCCCGCTGGATACTGCAAATCCTGAGCTTGTTAAAGTCTGGATGGACCATACAAAAGAATACGGAGTTTACTGATAACAGACAAATGAACAAGAAATCTGCTTAGCATGAATTATAAATTATAACTTTATTATAACTTTATATAAAGGAGGAAATGATAATGGGAGATAATCAGATGTTCGAAAACCTCTTCAGACCGATACAAATCGGTCCGATACAAATTAAAAACAGATCTGTATTTTTGCCATGCGGCACCAATATGGCGGAACCTGCATGGATTGACGGAGAATTTGTTGCCTTACCTTCTGAAAAAGACGCCTATTATTACGGAGAGCGTGCAAAAGGCGGGTGCGGTCTCGTTATAGTTGAGTCATCACTTGTTCACCCTGCGGCAGACATGAATCCGATAAACCTCATCCATGTTTATCTTGATCGGTGCGTCGAGCTTATGAAACCTATGGCTGACGCTGTTCATAAGCACGGGGCCAAGATATTCATACAGCTTTCGCATTTGGGCGTGCAAGCAATGACTCATAGAGTGATGAGGCCTATGCAGGGAGCTTCACAGGTTCCGCCTGTGAGGGGCATGTTTGGTTGTAAAGAATTAGAAAAGGATGAGATTAAGGAAATCATCGAGCATTATGGGAAAGCAGCTAAAAATGTAATTGCAGCAGGGTTCGATGGCGTGGAAATCGAAAACGAATACTGCCTGCCCGTACAATTCCTGTCGCCATTTTTCAACAAGCGCACGGACGAATATGGAGGGTCTCAGGAAAATCGCAATCGGTTCCTTCTCGAAATAGTCGATAAAATACGGGAAACTATCGGTTATGACAAGGCTTTAGGCATGGTGCTCAATCCCGAGGAACTGCTTGTCCCGGGCGGCCTTGACGGAGACGCAATGTGCAAGATAGCTCAAACCATAGAGGCGACCGGTAAAGTTGATTTTCTGGAGGTAAAGATAGGAACCAAGCATAGCTTTGCTGCGGTAATGGCGCCTATCGGCTCCGGCATACCTCCCGGACGAAATGTTGAAGCTATTACAAAAATCACAAAATCTCTTAAGGGCAAAATGGTGATCATTGGAAACCCGATCATGCCGACACCTTATATGGCGGACAAGCTGATAGAGGAAGGCAGGATGGATATGGTGGGCTGCGGCCGCGGGTTAATTGCAGACCCGGAATGGGCTAATAAGGCGAAAGAGGGCCGTGTCCGTGATATTATCCCTTGTATATCTTGCCAGCAATTTTGCATAGGCCGTGATTATCTGGGCGTTCCTTTATCATGTGTACTAAACCCGGCCACAGGAAGAGAAGAGCAGTGGGGCATCGGTACGCTCAAGCCTGCCGCTAAAAAGAAAAAAGTACTTGTAATAGGAGGTGGATTAGCCGGGCTTGAGGCTGCAAGAGTAGCGGCTGCAAGAGGCCATCAGGTATCTTTGTATGAGAAAGAAAAGGTTCTCGGTGGACAAATTCAGTTGGCTTTGAAATTGCCGTCAAAAGGAATGTTAATGACAGCCGTCAAATGGTTTGAAAGACAACTTGCCAAGCATAATGTAAATTTGGTTAAAGGTGTGGAAGTAACCAGGAAGCTTGTTGACGAACTCAATCCGGACACTGTCATCGTAGCCACGGGATCTTCTTTCGATCCTACGGGTGTGTCGGGTTTAATATCTTATCCCATACCTGGCTGGGATCAAAAAAATGTTCACGCACCTGAAGCAATATATAAAGATGAAGTTGAGACCGGCAACAATATCTTAATTTTAGATGAGGAGGGATTTGATGTTGCCTTAGGGGCAGCATATTTACTGGCTTCTAAAGGTAAGACGGTTGAGATTATGAGTCGCTTTCCCTTGGTGGCGCCTATTCTTGCTATGACTCCGACCTTCAGGTTTCCATATGAATTTACCCGAATTCTCAATCTTGGCGTCAAATGCACACCGAACACATACATTAAAGCGATATCTGGAAATACTGTAACGGCTTTCCACGTCTATACGAAAGAGGAGATAGTCCGGGAAAATGTTGACGACATCATTCTTATTACTTCAAAGAAATCCCATATGGATCTATATAAAGAGTTAAAAGCGGAAGGCAAGCGTGAGGTCATCTCCATAGGTGATGCTGCTGCTCCAAGAGGTTATGGCGAAGCTGTTTATGACGGGCATAAGGTTGGAAGGGAGCTATAGCCGACTACAAAAAACTGTCATAACAGATGTAATACCAATAAAAAGGGGAGGTAATAACTTGCGTAAAGTAGAAATAGACCAGGATACATGTACCGAATGCGGAAATTGCGTAGGTATTTGCAGCGAAGTTTATGAAATTGATGCGGCAGGTAAAGCCCGGTTAGTTGAAAAATATCGGACTAACGGAGAAACCAGCGGAGAAGTTCCTGACGATATCAAATGGGTTGAAGCTGCTGCAGATGAATGCCCGGTAGAAGCAATAACGGTCAGTTAAAAGTAAAGACGGAAACTCAATTCCTGCAATTATTCAAATAATTGCAGGAATTAGTTAGCACAGATAGAAAAGAAAGGAAAACCCTTCATGTCAAAAGAAAACGTAGAGATCATGAAAAGGTGTGATGAGATGTGGACCAAAGGAGATATTGCAGGTTCGCTGGCAATGCATCATCCTGAGATCGTTGTTTATGAACCCCCTTCTCTTCCTTACGGCGGCGCTCATCACGGTGTGGATGGTTTGCAGAATATGATGAAAAAAATCGGCGAGTGCTGGGAAATAACCGGTACAGTTGAGAGAGAGATCTTTGACGGAGGCGATGACATAGTCTTCAAATGGATGAAAATGCCTGCACGTTCAAGAAAAACCGGTAAAGAGATTGAACTCGAAGCGCTTGAAAAAATCAGGATAAAAGACGGAAAGATATTCGAGAGCAGAATTTTTTATCTGGATACGCATGCTGCTTTGAAAGCGCTTGGTTTATAGCATTCTGAAAGGAATTTATCAATGGAAGAAAATTGTAACTTGCCTGATGAACCTGAGGATGCAAAAGATATTCCGCCTGTCGGCACGCCTGCTAGTTGGGATTATGAAGCGGATATTGTGTGTGTCGGCGGCGGCGGGTCAGGTCTTTGCGCCGCAGCAAAAGCATTGGAAAACGGAGCAAAAGTTATTGTGCTGGAAAAACAGTCTGAGACCGGTGGCCATAGTCAGCATGCAGGTGCCGCAGCGACTTTCAACACAAAGGAAGCGATACGGAAAAGGTTAAAAACTGACAGATCAAAAGCATTTAAACATGCATATACAGTGCAAAGCAATTCTTCCATAGATACGAAACTGCTTGCTACTTTAATTGACCGGGCGCACGAGGTGTATGACTGGTCTGAAACGCAAAGTTGGGGGAAAAGATGGGTTGCTTTGTCCCTGGGATTTTCACCTGATCAGGGTGTTGCCAGAATAGTTGTGAAAGGTTCATTGCCAAATATTCCTTTTACCTCCGGTACGGAACAAGTCGCCATGATGTACCCCTGGCTGAAGTGGCTGGCAAAACATGTTAGTGAAAAAGGCGGTAAGATTCTTGTTAACACTAAAGCAATGGCTCTTGTTAAAGAGGGCGACAGGATAACAGGTGTAAAGGCCGAAACAACAGACGGCAGGATATTATATGTAAAAGCAAACAGGGCTGTAATTCTGGCAGGTGCGGGTTTCACAAATAACAGGGCTATGATAAAAAAATACTGCCCCGATGTTCATAAAAAAGCAGTCGCTACTTTTTTGCCTCCGCATGACACTGGTGAAGCTGCCCGAATGGCTTTTGGAGCAGGCGCTGATTTGGCCGGCACAGACACCTGGTTGGGTTTTCCGGGCGGCATACCTTTTTATGACACCAATTACACAGGCAAGCCTGAACCAGGACCCTGGTTCCAGTATCTTCGCCATGGATGGATTCAATTGGCTTGTGGAAGAGGATGGCTCGAAGTTAATGCAGCTTGTGAGGAGTATATACCGGATACGGCGCATTTGCTCGGTGAATTACATGCAAAGGCGATAGCTAATCAACCCGGTGCGGCTGTATATGTTATTTTTGACGCAGACTATCAAGAAAATTTATGGGATACAATGCCGCCGCCCATTATGGGAAACCGTCCAATGACCCAGGATGATAATGAATATCCATGGTTTGATAAGTTCAAACATTTGATGCCGAAAAACTGGCTTGATTCTGTAAACCAGGCGATTGAATATGGCGGAATCAAGTATGCCGATACAATAGAAGAATTGGCCAAAAAGTTAGGGCTTGATCCGATTAGCCTGTCTGACAGGGTAAAAGCATGGAATGCAAAAGCGTCAAGTGGCAAGCAGGATAAATTCGGACGTATTCCCCAGAATACAAAACCCATTGTAAAGCCGCCATTTTACGGGATTAAGACAGGCAATCTCCTTGCAACTTTATACTGCGGCCCTCGTGTAAACTACAAATTCCAGGTTTTGGATAAGAAGCTTAAACCGATCCCCGGACTGTACGCCGCCGGACTTACAGCCGGTGGAACTGCCGGTGAATCGGTGATGGCTCCTTCTATTCTCTCCGGTGTCGGGCTTGCATTCAGCACCGGATGGATTGCAGGCGACAATGCTTCCGCCGACAAGCCTTCGTATGAACCTTCAGAGATGATTGTTGTGCCTGATATGTTGCCTCTGCGTATTCTGACTAAAATAAGCTTAAATTTCCCAAAAATTGGAGCATATATTATCAAGACTATTAATAAACGTAGTCGGCCAAAAAAACATAGCAAGCAGTATCTTTCAGTAAATTCTTAAACAGTGCATGGTAAGATTTTTTTAAAAGTAATAGTAAATGACCATAACATCTTATTCTAACCGGCTATATTTATATTTAATATAAAATACTTGAGGAGATAGAGAAAGATGGCGCAAAAATATGATGTGATTATTGCAGGTGGCGGACACAACGGGCTGGTTGCCGGAGGATACTTGGCCAAGGCTGGATTGAATATTTGTGCGGTGGAGCATCAACCTTTTCTGGGTGGCGGAGTAGTAACCCGTGAATGCACCCTTCCCGGTTTCAAACATGATATAGCTTCCACCTGGCATGGCATGATACAGCTCAACCCGCTCTTAACGAGGGATGAATTGGGGCTTAAATCAAAGTTTGGGCTCAAATATATTTTCTCCGATGATATCTGTATGTCTATTATTTTCCCGGACAACAGTTATTTTCATTTTTACAAGGACATTGATAAAACCTGTCAGGGGCTTGCAAAATATTCCCAGCGAGATGCCAAAGCCTATCGCAAATTTTATAATTTTACGGAAAAAGTGGTGGATCTGATGGTAGTGGGAATGTTTTCTCCTCCGCCCTCTTTTGCTACTTTTGCCTCTTTGCTGGATGCCAGCCCGGAAGGACAAAGGATTTTACGGTCGAATTTGATGAGCGGAACGGACATAATCAATGAGCTCTTCGAAGATCCGCATACTAAAATTATTCTTGGCAGGACTACCGGCTCAATGATGATCAAACCGCAGTCCAGAGGAACCGGTCTTGCGGTATTCATGACGCTGCCTTTCCTTCATAAGTATGGAGGCGGGGCATTCCCGGTTGGCGGGTCAGGAGCACTTTCCGAAGCCCTTGGAAAATGTATCGAATATTATGGCGGCACCATAAGGCTTTCCAGCACCATAAAGAAATTTAAGATCAGCGGAGATAAGGTAACCGGTGTAATACTGGAATCAGGAGAAGAAATCGAAGCTAAAAAGGCAGTGGTAACAAATTTTAACATCAAACAGATTCCTTCAATGATTGAAGATGCCAAAGATATTCCGGAACAATTTACCGAAGGTGTTCGCACAGTTATGCATTCCGAATTTATGGGCATGCAGTGCAATGTGTGCCTCAATGAAGCACCTCACTGGACATGCAGCGAGGACGCTTCCAGAGCTGCTCTTGTAGAACTTCTGCCCGATAACATAGAAAATTTCCCCGATATCTATGAAGGTCTTTCCCGCGGCATTCCCGATACACAGCAATTATGTTGCGTCACGCCCAGCATATTTGATTCTACCCGGGCTCCCGACGGGAAACACACTTTTGTTCTATACAGTTTTCAGCCTTATGCTTTAAAGAACGGCGGGGCAGAAGCCTGGAAAGAAAAGGGAGAAGAAATTTATTTGAAACAGTTGGAGCTTGTGCGCAGGCATTCAGATAACATGGGTGATGACAACATTCTTGCTAAAAAGATATGGACACCCCTTGATATCGAACGGCGTAATCCTTCCCATATCCGTGGTGATTTCGCCCATATCGGCGGCTTTTTGTGGCAACAAAGCGGATGCAGGCCGTTTTTCGGTTACGGCCAGTATCGTATGCCGGTGAAAGGTTTATACCTTTGCGGACCGAGTTCGCATCCCGGTGTAGGAGCAACAGGCGGTGGACGCGCGGCTGTTCAGGTGGTCTTCGATGATTTGGGCCTTGATTTTGAAAAGGTGGCCGGAAAGGAAATCAAGTAATACTTTTAGATGAAGGAGATATCCTGTCATGGATAAAACCCAGACTTTCAAACATTTGCTGAGCCCGATAAACATCGGTCCGATACAGATTAAAAACAGAGTAGTTTTTTTGCCATGCGGCAGCAATATGGCACAGCCTGTATGGACCGACGGCGAATTTTCCATACTGCCTTCGGAAAGAGATGTTTACTACTATGAAGAACGGGCAAAAGGTGAAGTCGGACTTATAATTGTAGAAGCGTCAGTTGTACACCCATCTTCGGACCAGAATCCTATAAACCCCATATTTCTTTACGACGAGAGATGTATAGAGCCCTTAAAGCACCTGGTTGAAACAGTTCATAAATATGGAACAAAGATTTTCATACAACTTTGGCATGCGGGACACCAGGCCAATAATAATATCAGAACGATGAGACCGATGGTGTCGGCTTCACAGATTCCGCCTGTAAAGGGTTTTCAGGGTGTTAAAGAGCTTGAGAAGGAAGAGATTGAAGAAATCATCGATGGTTATGGCAAATCAGCCAGAAATGCAAGGGAGGCCGGATTCGACGGAGTTGAGCTTCATACCCATTACAGCCTGCCTGCGCAATTCATGTCGCCATTCTTTAATAAAAGAACGGACGAATACGGAGGGTCTTTTGAAAATCGAATGAGATTCGTTCTCGAAGTAATAAACGCAATGCGGGAGAATATCGGCAACGACCGAGCGGTTGGCCTTACGCTTAATGCCGATGAAAGCATACCTGGCGGTCTGAGTGCGGACGATATGTGTAAAGTGGCTCAAACAATAGAGGCAACCGGCAAGGTCGATTTCTTAGAAGTTAAGATAGGAAGCAAACATAACCACGCCTGGGTAATGGCTCCACTCGGATCAGGTATCCCTCCCGGGCATCTTGCCGAACCCATAGCGAGGATAAAAGAGTCTTTAAAAGAGAAAAAAATACTGATTCTGGGAAACCCTATTCTGCTGACTCCTTATATGGGTGAAAGGCTGCTGGAAGAAGGTAAAATGGATATGGTGGGAACCGGCCGGGGGCTGATAGCAGACCCGGAGATCGTTAAGAAGATCAGTGAAAATCGGATAAATGACATTATTCCCTGCATTTCTTGTCTCCAATATTGCGTCGGTCGGGACTATCAGGGCGTTCACCTGTCCTGCGTGTTAAATCCTGCTACCGGGAGAGAAAAACAGTGGGGGCTTGGCACGCTCACGCAAGCCGAAAAAAAGAAAAGCATTCTCGTGATAGGCGGTGGATTGGCGGGGCTTGAAGCAGCCAGAGTTGCAGGACTAAGAGGTCATCATGTATCTCTTTATGAAAAAGAAAAGGTTTTAGGCGGTCAGATTCAATTATCTTTAAAACTTCCCTCAAGAGGGATGTTGATGGCGGCTGTCAAATGGTATGAAAGACAACTTAAAAAGCATGGGGTAAAAGTAGTCACAGGTGTGAAAGTCGATTTGAAGATTGTTGATGAACTGAACCCTGATTCAATCATCGTAGCCACGGGTTCATCTTTTGTTCGCACAGGATTATCAGGATTTATAGCTTTCCCCATTCCGGGATGGGATCAAAATAATGTTCACATCCCGGAAGATATCCTTAGAGGCGAAGTGAATACGGGCAACAATATAATCATATTAGATGATGTGGGAACCGACGTTGCCATAGGAGTGGCCTATTTGCTGGCCTCTCAAGGCAAGAGAGTTGAGATAATAACGCGCTACCCACTGTTGGCGCCGGCCCTTTATGGCCCAACTGGTAGATATGGATTTGAATACAGCCGGATTGCCAAGCTCAACGTCAAATGCACAATAAACACTTACATTAAGGAAATATCGGGAAACACGGTATATGCCTTTAACCTTTTTACAAAAGAGGAGGTAGTGAGGGAAGATGTTGATGACATCGTTATTATTACTTCCAAGCAATCCCATACCGATCTTTATAAGCAAATAAAGGCAAAAGGCAAGCCGGAAGTATTCGTTATAGGTGACTGTGCTGCTCCCAGGGGTTATGGTGAAGCAGTCTATGATGGGCACAAGGTCGGAAGGGAGATTTAGCGAGATAAACATTGTTAACATATAGTTAATATGATAATCAATCAATATTTTAACATATCGTTTGGAATATATACGGCTAAACAACAAAAAAGATTATTAGATACTCTATCAGACAAATAAAATGTTGCATTTATAGCAATATATCCGCCATTAAAGTATCGTAAGTCAAAATCTATCGAAAACCCGCAAAATAAATATATTAACATTACGTTATTTTTTTCTTGACTTTAACTCAGCACTAATATTAATTATATGTTAACATATAGTGTTAAAGCGATTATCTTGTTTAATTTCTTAATTTACTTTCTAAACAGTTATAAAAAATAAAAGCTCTTGCTTATTTAAACATATTCTGAAGCTCTCAAGTAGTCCGTCTTGGACAGTTAATGATCTGTTTTAACAAAGAAAGGAGGTGAAAACATAAAATATAAACTCAAGGCGATGTTTTGTCTTTCTGAAATTTAAAATTAGGGAGGAAATAGATGAAAAAAAGAAAATTGGGTGAAGTAATCTTTTGTTTTGTTGTCATGCTTGCAATGTCAGGAATTTTCTCTTCAAATGCTGCGGCGGAAATGAATAGCAGTTTTCATGGTTATTTTGAATCCAGTTTTTATTTGCGGGACGCAGACGGCATTCAGTATGGTTTTTTTGATGAAGCTTATGGGGTCCAACAGAGAAATACATTAAAATTTGATATTGATATTAAACCCGATATTTCATACGGGCCCTTTGCAGTAGAAAAAGTACATTTGACCTACAGAGGGGCATATGATTCGATTTTTGATCTTCGGGCACACGCTTTTGACATAAAAGAGAATATAGGCGCCACAAGATTCGATTACGGTCTTAAAGACATCAGATTTGAAAATGACCTGCGGGAAGCTTTTATTGATTTTACTTACAAAGGTGGTTTTGGCGACGCCTTTTTCAGACCCGGGCGGCAAATTGTTTCCTGGGGCGAGGGTTTTTTGGAAACCCTTAATGATGTTATCAACCCCCCTGATCAGTCTTACCAGTTGTTTTTCCAGAATCCTGATGACGTAAAAATTCCTCTCTGGATGGGAAGATTAAATTACAATATGCCGAGTATAATAGAGGCGCTTAGCCTTAATTTTGATTTTCTGTGGATTCCGGATATAAGGCCTCAACAGCTTGGGGTCAGGGACAGTGTAGCCGGAAATCCGCTTGCAGGAATGGAGGCACCTTATAGTTTTTTATTTACCAGTTTAAGAGGGTTTAGTGTCAGAGAGGATGTGCCCACAAGTGAAAATGAATACGGCGCAAAAGTAACGGCAGAAATTGGCCGAAGGCTAAGCTTTTCAGCGCTCTACTTCAGGGATGTTGTCAATGATCCGGGTATAAAAATGGATAGTTTTAGAACCGGCAGGACAGCCTGGTTTACACATAATAAACAGCATGTATATGGCGCTTATTTCAGCTATCAGGTGGTTCCTCCTTTAGACTTTATCGTCAGGGGTGAAGTCTCCCGCCACACAGCCTATCCTATTAAAACTGATAGACCTATATTTGACGGCAACTGGCTTAATACAGGCAATCCGGCTATTGGAATCGGCGGGCGGGTGCCTTTGGATAATTCTGCGGCTTTAATAAATTATGTTTATAAGCCCGTCACAAAGACAATGCTGGCTATTGACAAAAATTTGCGTTGGAGATGGATTTCTCCGCATGACCTAACAAGTTTATCCTTCGAATGGCTTCATAAGGAAATAAATGAGTGGGATAGCGCTTATAGCAACCCGACATCAACTAAGGATCGTGTTAATGTCAGAGAAGTCGATGTTTTCTTTGGTAAATTATCAACGTATTGGTGGTCATCCAAGCTGGCTCCTGCTTTTGCCGTGGCGTGTAATCCGGGAAAACATGGTGAAGGCGCGACATGGATGATAAAGCCTGAAATAAAATGGCAAATCACACCTGAGCTTTATAGCAATTTAAACTTGCAGGCGTTTTTTGGAGACAAAAAAGCCAGCTATAGCTTTGCAGACCTTATCGGCGTAAGTGAGGCAAGTATAAAAATCGGTTATGAGTGGTAACTATTTATTTAATATGCCGGATCATATGAACGGTTCTTAAAGATGATGTCATGCAAAATATTAAAAAAAAACGTTTATAGTTTAATGAAGAGTCAAAGGAGGAAAAAGCGAAAACAGAAAGATTTAAGATTTTAAAACACATATTATGGCCACTGCTGTCGCTGCTTATTCTATTCATGTGTGCTGGTTCATTGCAGGCTATTGATCTACCTGATGTAATTGATAAGAAAAATTGCTCCCAGTACAAAGACCTGCTCATTCCGGCTATGTACCGTGCGGTTGAAAGGGGCGATTATATTGTTACGCCCGGTAAAATAAACTTTAAGTACAAACTTGATGATAAGTTTATTGCTGCGGGGGCAAAAAATAAAGGAAAATACGACCTAAATAAAAATGGTAATTTGATTGATATAAGCTCAGGAAAATATCCCGAAAATATTTACGGCTTTCCTTTTCCTGATGTAGATATCAAAGACTCCAGGGCCGGAGCGAAGCTCATGTTTAATTTTGATTTCCAAAGATACCGCTTTACGGGGTCAAGGGAGCAAATCTATATTATGTGGATAAATACTAACGGGGAAGAACGCTATATCAGCGGTTTAGACCAGCGACTTTACATGAACGGTCGTATGCCGGGCCAGAGCATAAGTAATCCCGAAAAAATATTAGTCTATGAATTTCAAAATGTTTTGAAGCCTATGAGTATGAAGGGAACCAACAAAATGGCCTATATTTATATGGACGAAGGTGAAGACGCCAACTTTGCCTATGTTCCCGCCATCCGCAGGGTCCGTAAAACTTCTTCATCGGCAAGATCTGATCCTTTTATGGGTTCTGATTCATGGAGTGACACAAATTATATGTGGAATGGCAAAAGCACAACAATGGAATGGAAGTATATCGGCGAGAAAACTATTCTTGTTTCTTTTACCAGTCCAAATATGCTGCCTATACAGGACATGCCTGATGGAAGAATAACCAGAGTTTATCCTTATACAGGCCTTCACCTCAAATTCGGCTTTGAAGATCCGAACTGGAAAGGCGCAGCCTGGGCACCTTTAAATATTACATATGTTCCGAGAAAGGTATGGATTATAGAGCAAATGCCTAGAGATCCGTATTATAATTGGGGAAAGCATATAAATTATATCGATCAGGAAACATATACCATATGGTATAAGGAAGTATATCAAAGATCAGGCGAATTCCGTACCTGGATAAGTTTTCTAACACATTACAGTGAGGCCCCAAGCGGGAAAAACAGTACAGGAGATTTTGATTGTCAACTATTTATTGATGAAACAGCTCATCATGCAACATCAGTAAACAGATCAGCAAATCCGGAGGAGGCGTTCCTGTATATGCCCGAAGCAAGGCTGAAACCTTCCTTTTTCAGCATGAATAATTTCTTGTTGTTGTCTAAATAACATCGGGTTTGTAAGCAAGCCTAGCCCAGGTTGATAGGAAGCTTTCGACCTGGGCTGATATTAATAGCTCCGCCAGCATGTGTAAGAATTTAAGCTAAGTGTGTGTCGCGAATAAAATTTTGTTCTCGGCAGGACAACAGGCTCTAAGATGATCAAACCGCAGTCAAGAGGAACCAGTCTTGCGGTATCTATGACGCTGTCTTTCCTTCACAAGCATGGAGGCGGGGCATTTCCGGTTGGCAGATCGAAAGCGCTTTCCGAAGTCCTTGGAAGTGGCGATTTCGCCCATATCGGCGGCTTTTTATGGCAACAAAGCGGCTGCAGACCGTTTTTCGGTTACGGCCAGTATCGTTTGCGGTGAAAGCTTTATACCTTTGCGGACCGGACCGAGTTCGCATCCTGGTATAGGAGCAACAGGCGGTGGACGTGCCGCAGTTCAGGTTGTCTTTGATGACTTAGTGCTTGATTTTGAAAAGGTAGCAGAAAAAAAATCAAGTAATTTTTTTCTCCTTGTTTAGATTTTCCTTATTAAAGCATGAAATAAAATCAAAACAAACCAAATGTAAATCATCACGTTTTTATTATGTATTCTTCATATCAAAGGGTTGAATAGGGATGTGATCTCAAATAAATATCTGAACTGGGCATGTGAAGCGGAAGATGTGCTTTTTATAATTTTTGTGTTATGCTTTTTTCTGCTTGCTTTTCTTTTTTACAGATGTCTCGATCCGATTCAATTCCTTTTCCGCTTCGATAAAATGCTTTTCCGCCTATAAATTACAGTGGTTCGTGGGCTTGGTAGAAAATTCGGAAATTCCAAATTTTCTCATAACCTGATCTTTAACCAGTTCTCCTTCGACAAAAATATTTTTAATATGTTCATTGATTGTGGACTTTGCTTTGTCAAAAAGCTGCGACATTTGTTCCTGAGTCAGCCACACAGTTTCATCCTGCTGTATTTGCCGATGCGTTCAAGAGAACCGATATACTGCTCATAAGCATCAGGAATAAGGTTTCAGCGATAAACGGTAGTCGGGGTTTCTTCAATCCTGTTCAGTAGTTCTTTGATGAAACGGACAAATTTTTCCTTAGCAAACGGACTTTCAAAGGTATCCCGAATTAGTTTTTGGGCTTGTGTTTTATCCATATTTTTTTATCCGCGATTAATCTCTGATATCCCAGTAGGCAGGTTCGCAATCGTTTTTTTGCGTATAATACTTAGTATAGCCCGTTATTATGTGCCAGCTTCGAATCTGTCGGAAATGTTATCAAATAATCTCTTGCCATGTATGACTGCCGCAACAAGAATTCTTTTTGCTTCAATTTTTTACACAAGCCTATAGCTGTATATGAATCGTTCCCTAATTTTTTCATCTTCGGTTTCTGGCACTATCCTTCCAACAAATGGAAAATCGCGGACACTTCTGGATACCTCAAGGATTTTTGATACTACAGCACGGGCATAAAATTGCGAATCCCTGGCAATATACTCTGCAATAGATTCCAAATCTTCCAAAGCCTCAGGAGACCACTCTACTTCGATGTCCACTTGGCAAATTTCCTTTCAACTTCGTCCTGGGTCAAAGTTGCTTCCTTTTCCGCTCTTTTGATTCCTCTTTGTATTTTTTCAACAACATATAGATGGTATTGAATATCTTCGAAACTACAATTATCCGGCAAATTATCTATCAGGGATCTTGCTTCTTCTTTTGCTGTTTTCATAATTTTGTCTCCCATATTTTATATTTCATCATAACAAATAGCATATGGTTCCACAATTTAGAATATCTCTATGTTATGGTATATTTTATTAATTATATAAATCTATTGGCAGTTTTTTGCAATAATATTTTTTGTTTTCCGGGATGTATTTACTCAAGCCTGATACTTACATGTTAATCGAAACTGCTCAAATGCATGGATAAAATACTTCCCGTTTACCGGAGATTGTCGGGTTATGTTCGGCATAGTGGCTTTCAAGCAGTCTTATCGGAATGTTTGCCTGAAGCGCAGCCAACACCTTGAAGGGATTGGTTATTTCATTATCCAGATTATTTAAAGCTTTTTGGGCCTGCTTTACCGTCTGCTTCGGCAACCCTCCTTCTTCAAGTTGAGCAAGAACCTTTTTCAAGTAAAGTTCCTGATCATCAGTCAGCTGTTTCAGCATGAGAAAAGGGAAGCGGCTGTTGATACTGTTTTTCCGTTTTTAACAATTCATATGTGGGCCTGTCCGTACCTATTCCGATAAGAATTCTGATAGCTTCGGTATTCTGAAGCGATTTATATAAAGCATGGAATCCGCTAGTAAAGAAGTAGGCAACCAGGCAGTCAAAATATCTTGTGTTTTTTATCAGTACCTCAAATCTTTCCTTTAAGCTGCGACTATCTTCATTGGTAATAAATGTAAGATCGGAATTCATATTATTCCTTTACCCTCTTTTCAACTGAACCGTAAGACGATTGGTTTTCCTTTATCATCATTGGTCTCGTCATAGCTTTTACTTAGAATAGATATTTATATCCCAATAAATCAAAATAGATGTGATTACACATATACCTTATAGCGGCATATTGTCAAACATTATATCCCGTTATTTTGGGCATTTAACCGAGAAAAGTATGAGGAAAATAAAAAACAGCGTGGACCAGTTGATAGGTTTCTAAAATTTCCAAGTTTACTCAAAACTTGACACAAAAAAGCTTTGCCTTACCGTTCTATGGGCTCAAGAGAGCAAATCTATATTATGTGGATAAACGAAAAAGGAGAAGAACGTTATGTTAACCCAACTTCATGGCTTAAAAAATTAAATATAAATAAGTATTTTAAATATAGGCAAATATTGATTTAGGCACTACATCGGCCATTTTCAAGTCGCAATGCTGATATTATTAGATATTCTTCTAAAAAATCCCTAAAAACGACCAAAAACGAGAAAAAACCATGAAGTTGGGCTAAGATTTCTCACTTCGTTCAAAATGACAATATATAACCGAATTTATGAACTTCTGTACCACGTCAGGCTTTTACTCTTTTTATCTTGGCTCCAAGAGCGGCAAACTTCTTTTCTATAGCTTCGTATCCACGGTCAAGATGATATACCCGGTTAACTTCCGTTGTATCCGATGCGACAAGTCCGGCCAGTATCAGGGAGGCGCTTGCCCTGAGGTCAGTAGCCATAACAGGAGCGCCCATAAGTTTTTCAACTCCGGTGATCATAGCGGTATTGCCGGAAATCTTGATGTCGGCGCCCATTCTTTTTAGTTCGCTCACATGGATAAATCTGTTTTCAAATATTGTTTCAGTAATTACGGAAAACCCTTTGGCAACCGACATAAGCACCATAAACTGAGCCTGCATGTCGGTAGGAAATCCGGGATAGGGCATTGTCTTTATATCAATGCTTGAGATTTTATCTCCGCCTTTGACTCTTATGATATTACTCTCAATAGTGATATCAGATCCGGTCAGTCTGAGTTTATGTATTACTGATTCAAGATGTGTGGGTTCGCAATCAACAATCTTAATATCACCGCCGGTAAGCGCTGCGGAAGCCATAAAAGTTCCTGCTTCAATTCTGTCCGGTATTATAGACACTGCAACGGGTTTTAAAGAGTCAACCCCGGTTATTTTTAATACTGAAGTGCCGATGCCTTCTATCTTCGCCCCCATTTTATTAAGCACATCTGCAAGAGCAACCACTTCCGGCTCTCTTGCCGAATTGCGAAGAATAGTGATTCCTTCCGCAAGGACGGCTGCCATCAGGAGGTTTTCTGTACCGGTTACAGTAACCGTGTCAAAATATATTTCTGCTCCTCTTAAGGTATCTGCGCTTGCTTCAACATATCCATGAACCAGGTCAACTTTTGCTCCGAGAGCAGCAAGGCCCTTGAGATGAAGATTTATCGGACGCGCTCCTATTGAGCATCCTCCGGGAAGAGAAACCCTTGCTTTTTTAAGCCTTGCAACAAGAGGACCGAGCACCAGTATCGATGCTCTCATTTTTCTTACTAACTCATACGGCGCTTCATAATTATTAAGCCCGGCCGCATCAATTTTTACTGCATTATTATTCATTGCCACTCTGACGCCAAGATTTGCCAAAAGCTTTTTTGTGCTTTCAATATCTTTTAAATCAGGAACATTCGAATATGTACAAGATCCGTCAACAAGTAGCGATGATATTAGAATAGGAAGAGCCGCATTTTTTGCGCCGCTTATCTTCACTTCTCCTCTTAAAGATTGGCCGCCTTCAACAATTATTTTATCCATTTTTCCTAATATATGTATCGTAAAAAGCCCTGCAAATACAATAAGTCATTCCAAGGCCGATAGTTATAAGAGCAAGCCATAAACCGCCCATAAAGACTATATGGGACATATCCCACATCCATTCAAAACAGAAAGGAAACATGATTTGCCTCCGTTATATCTAAGGATTCAGCTCCTTTTCCTGCGGAAATACCGGCAGATAACGATAGGAAAAGGATACAACAATAACACCGTATGCAAGCGGCAGAATTGTTGTTGCAATCTCCTGCCAGCTCGGAATATACATCTGCCAGGTTTCAAAAGTCAGAACAGGCGCCGCCATTACCTGAAGAACCATCACCCAGCGGTTAATACATACTCCCAGAACGGCAAGAATTACGGCGGCCATAAGAGAAGCTGGATTTTTACGCCCTTTTTCAGATATCAGAATCAATGCCGGCAAAATTCCGCAAATACCTATTTCAAGCACCAGTATCCAGATCCCGTATAAAGGATTATTTGTATAAAAATCCAGAAAACCGAATCCTGTTTTAGGAAGTGTAACTTTTGCCCAATACAGGGTATCAACTATTTTTGCTATTATATATGTTCCTGTCATCCAGCCTGAAATTTTTGCAAGAAGCTCAATTACATTCTGCTTCACAAGTTTTTTGCCGGTAATTTTTTCCGTAATTTTTGTAATTAGAATTGTAAAGCAAGGTCCGCACGCTGCAGCCGACCATGTGAAAAGAAAAAAAGTCCAGGGCCATATAAATACTCCTTCCCGGAAAGCAAACGGGCGGCCGAACAACACCCCGGAAACCCCTCCAAGAGAACCCTGATGAAAAAATGACAGGAATACTCCTGTTGCTGCAAAAACAGCCATTATTTCATGCAAATTATGACCAAAATTATGCAAAAAGGGAATATTTCCCAGACGTCGGTTTTCAAGAATAATCGGAGTATATTCTATAATAAGGACAAAGAGGTAGCAGGTCAGGCAGAATGCCACTTCGGTAAGCATTGAATGCACGTTGGCGTGCCAGAAGATAAACCAGCCTCTAAGCGGCTGGCCTACATCAATGCCCAGTATGATAAGCGCCGAGCTATAGCAGATAAAACCGATAATGACTGCATAATTTATAATATGTTTCAGTTCATCTTTGCCGATAATGTATCTTAAAAAACCAGTAAAAAAAGCGCCGCCGCCAAGCGCTATAATGGCAAGATCGGCCCAGATCCATAATGCAAACCCATAAGCATCATTCATGTTGGTCTGGTTAAGGCCCTTAATCCAGCAAAGCAGCGTGGCATAAACACCCCATAAGAGCACAATGCCTGCTGCACCTATCCACAGACCAAACTGCCAGGCAGGACAGCGCTTAAGTTCCCCGGATATAATCTTTGTGTCCATAAATTAACTATCCCTTTTAAGATGATTATCACCTGCATGCCTCACCCATTGCCTGCCTGAAATATAATAAACCTTGGGATTTGTCTGAAGTCTTTCAAGAAGCCGGAAGGCATTTTTATTTTTTTTAAGTTCGCAAACTGCATGAGCCGGATTATTAAGATCTCCGAAAGCAATAGCACCGGAAGGACATGCCTGTGCACAAGCCGTCTGGTATTCATTTTCTTCAATTTCACTGCGGTTTTCATAATAAGCCTTGTCTTTTGCAAGCTGATATCTGTGAAAACAGAAGCTGCATTTTTCGACAACGCCTCTCATGCGGACAGAAACATTCGGGCTTAAGTATTTTTCCATCCCTTTCGGCCAAACAGGATCCCACCAGTTGAAATATCTTGCGTGGTAGGGGCATGCAGCCATGCAATAGCGGCATCCGAAGCATCTCGTGTATATCTGGCTTACAATTCCTGTTTCTTTGCTGTAATCGGTTGCTGTTGCCGGGCAAACGGAAACACAGGGCGAATGGCCGTGGTCTCCTCTTCCGCCGCAGTGCTGGCAGGGTCTTGGAAGATAACAAATATCGGTATCCGGATATGATTTTCCGTTAGTAAGCCTGTAAACTCTCATCCAGGTTATGCTATAAAGCTTATTGGATTCATCTTCTTTAAAGGGTATGTTATTTTCAGACATACAGGCAACCATACACGTCCCGCAGCCGGTACATTTGTCCAGATCAATAACCATTCCAAATTTTTTAGCATTTTTGTTGTTCTTCTCTTCTTTCATCCAAACCTCATGCTCAGAGATATTCTAATAACTCTTATTTTACAAAGCTCTTGCTCCTTCAGCATTTCAACAGACCAGCCCTTATCCCCCATCCCGCATCAAGGCCGGAAGCCGGATCTTCTATAGTTCCGATAAGCTCATTAACATTAATACCCTTTCCGGCAATATATTTATCATATGCGCTATGGCCAAGTCCTCTCGGCATAGCCACAAGACCGGGCATTATTCCTTCAAAAAGATGTATTTTAACCTTTGCCTTTCCTTTCGGGGTTTCGATCATTGCGCTGCTTTCCTCCAAAAGCCCTAAAGCTTTCGCAGTTACAGGATTTACTTCCACAAAAATATCCTTTTCTTTAAGCGCTGTATCTTCCACTGTTTTTACGACAAATGGAGGATTGCCTATATATCCGTTTGCAATTCTCACAGAATCATAGGGAATTAGAACAAGAGGATATTTATCCGGATTGCCTTGTGCATTCAAATCAAGAAACAGGCTTTTGAAATCTGAAAAATCTCCTGTAAAATCAAATTTTTTTAATGATAATTCGGCAGCCTTTTTATCTTCGAAGAAGCTTTCTTCCGAAAGCACTTTCCACTTATCGCCAAGTGCTTTCTCCAGAAACGAGTCGTAACTGTCCCACCTGAAAGAATCTGCAAGAGACGAACCCATTTTCTTTGCTATCTGAATTATAACATCTCCCGTATGCTTTGTATTAAACTGTGGGTTTACAACAGGTTTTAAAAGGCTTACAACAGGTTTAGGAATTGATCCGATATAAACATCTTCATAACGCTCAAGGTAAATATGGTTCGGCAAAACAAGATCCGAGTTCATTGCGGTTTCATCCATAAAAGATGAAAAACTTACAATGAAAGGAATTTTAGCAAATGCTTCCTTTACGGAATTTGAATCAGGCAATGAATAAAGCGGGTTTGCTTCATAAATAAAAAGCGCATTCGCTGTGCATTTTCCTGAGTTAACATCATTTATAAAAATATTGGCAGGTTTGGTCTCTGCCATTTTACCGCTTATAACACCTGGTAAAGAAAAATATCCGGGATCGGAAACGGTAAAAGCTCCGCCTTTTCTGTTAATATTTCCAACAAGCGCATTTAATGCCTGAACAGCAATAACTTCGCCAAGTGAACTCTGCGCTCTACCCTGCCCTCTTCCGCAAATCGCAACCGGTTTTGCAGCTTTTATAAAATCAACCGCAAGGGTTTCGATAATATCTTTTTTAATACCGGTTATCTTTTCAACCTTATCAGGCGAATATAAAGATTGGACAAATGCAGCAAACTCGCCAAACCCCGAAGTGCTGTTATTTATATAATCTCTGTTATATAGGGATTTTGTAATAATCACATCGGCAAGCCCAAGTGCAAGAGCATATTCTGTCCCCGGATTAAGCGGAATCCATTTGTTGGATTTTGCTGCAGTATTGGAAAGACGAGGCTCAATCTGTATTATCTTGCCGCCGGTTTTTCGGAGATTCCCGTTTGCCCGCATCATGTAAACAGGTGATCCCCAGCCTTCAATAATGCCGCTTCCGAAACTTAAGACAAAATCGGAATTTTCAATGTCAAAACCAAGCTGCGCTTTGAGTCCCAGAGAATGATAAACAGCAAGCTCATACGAATCTGCAGCAGACGGCATCCGCATAAAACCGGAAGAGCCATATACAGATAAAAATCTCTTAAAAAGCGCAGGCACAGTACTTTTATCAATTCCGGAAATAAAGGCAACAGAGCCTGATTTTCCGTTTTTTCTCAAATCCCCGAGCTTTTCCGCAACGTTAGATATTGCCTCTTCCCAGGATATTTCGATCCATTTTCCGGCTCCTCTTTCCCCATCTCTTTTCAAAGGAGTTTTTATGCGGGTCGGGCCGTAAAGAAGCTGTAATCCCGAAAGCCCCAGAAGGCATATTCCGCCGTCATTCACCGGATGTCCCTTTATCCCCTCTATTTTAACGGCGCGCTCGTCAATCTTTCTGACAGAAATACCGCAACCACCCGGGCAAAGGGTGCAGGCCGAATTAACATAAGTTGCATCACCTTTGGGCGGAACAGGAGTCCATGGCCATGTCTGCGTCCATATTGCACTGTCATCCATCAGCTTCCACGGCAAAGGCGAAAGCACAATGCCCGCCGCACCCCCTATACCAAGCGACAAAAATGATCTTCTGTCTATTTTCATAAATTCCTCTTCTCACTTGACGGCTTCGTAAAAGCTTCATATGCAAGGTGCGCGAATCTTGAGGAATGAAGCTTAGTTATTCGTACGCTGCAATTACGAAAGATGAAGCGCAACACTTCAGAGGGAGTTTTTACAAAGCCGTCATTTATGGCACACAAAACACGCCTCCTTTCCTGTCTGAACACTCGATTTTATACCGACATGTTTTTCATGACAGTTGGCACAATCATCCATCTTCATTCTGTCCCACAAATTTTCCTTAATTCCGGCAATATTCTTTCCCCAGATATCACGGCTGTAGCCGGTTATTCTGTTTTGTTCATAAATCTTTAAACTTGTTGATTCTCCTATAGGCCCGTGGCAGGCAGCACACTGCATCTTAGCCTTTTTAACATGGGCCGCATGGGAAAAGAAAACGCATTCAGGCTGTTTAAGATAAATAAGCCATGGAACTTCTTTCCCCTTTAAAACATATTCTTCAACAAATATTTTTTCATTTGGATTATCGCCCTGCACTTCCTGGTGGCACTCCGTGCACTGAGCAAGCTTTGGAACGCCTGCAAAACTTCCGTCTTCACGAAATATATGGCAGCTATCACATCCGTTGCTAACCTGTTCGGCATGAATGGCATGATTAAAATCCACAGGTTGTTTTTTTCTTGAATAAAGAAGCTTAGGAAAAATAATCCATCCAATTATAAGGCTGACGGCAAGACCGATTATGAAAAACAGGGTAACGGACCCTGACTGAAATTCTCTTTTCAAATTGTTATCTGATTTATCAGACGATGTTTCCAGCCCATCGCTGATTGGCTCAGTATTATTATATTCAATATTATCGTACACTTGGCTCATGGTCACTCCAGCACACCAATGATTGTCAAATATATTTAAATCAATTAAAATCAGGATGTTATAAAATAACAAAATGATGCGTATTATTTGCTGTTTGATTCTTATTTCGATATTGCATTTGCCTACTCTTAGAGATTATTCCTGTCAAGATATTTTGACGATTTGCCGCATGATAGCCCTGCTTGGAACTTAAATAAAATCTGCTTTGATTAAGCTATTACTGATGGACACGTAAGAAGCAGTTTTATGCCATACCCGGCATCCTATTTAGAAACGAAGTAAAAAGATACCGGATGACATTATCCAATGTCTTCTCCAGGAACAACTTGTGGGAGAGGGGCAGAATGTCTTCCCTCTCCCCTTGTGGGAGAGGGCCAGGGTGAGGGGAAATAAAAGACTGATTATTCATTTTTTTCCCCCCCACCCCAACCCTCCCCCCTCAAGGAGGAGGGA
>DYJH01000042.1:0-8552 GCA_020723255.1 Desulfonema limicola
ATGAAAAGATTCATCCCATGCCTCATTTTAACATATCGGCATGGTACAAGCGCAAACTGATAAGAGTGCTTGTGAAAAGAGCAATAAAGCAAGCGTGCAGCCAGGCAATATAGAAAGAAAGGAAAATAATCAATGGAAGACTATGGCATTAAACTGACAAAGGAAGAAGATGATCGGGTTGACGGGATTTGCAAAAGGATTCGGGAGAGGGTGGCAAAGGAGCCCATGACTCCTCGCCAGCGTTTCGAGGCTGTTTACAGGGGGGAAGAGCCTGACCGTATCCCCATCCAGGTTTGCGCCCTGGGGCTGCATGCAGCTTCAAATTACGGCGTAAGACCCTCTTCTCTTTACAGCGATCCCAAAACCTCGCTTTTTGCCTATCTCACCCACCTGGAGCGGTTTGGATACGATACGCCGTCTGCCTTTCGCTTTAGCACCGGTGAAGCGGAGTTTGGAATGGAGGTGACTTATACCGATTCAGCGGTGCCCTTCGGCACAAAAGGTGTTGTGGAAACAGCAGCCGATCTTGCCAAGATCAAGTTTCCCAATGTCCGGAAGGACGGCACCCTGCCTTATATCCTGTGGATGATTAGCCTCTTGAAGAAAAAGATAGGCGACATCATGCCCATTCATGGCTTTCATATTATACCGGGTGCGGTTGTCCCAACTATTATGCCTATGGCACAGCAGTTATTGACACTTCGCAAGGATCCGGTGTTAGCCCATTGCATCGCCGCATTGGTCACGAAGTTTTGCATTGATTTTGATACCGCCCAGTTTGAAGCAGGGGCAGATATGCTGCATGTTGTAGGAATTGATGATCAAATATCTTACAAGTATCACAGGGAATATGAATTCCCCTACCTGTGCGGCCTGCTTAAGTCCCTGCCCGGCCCCTGCTTCCAGATTGGCGCCGGAGATTGGTCGCACGTTCTCGAATCTTATGCTCAGGCAGGCGTCCAGGGTTTTTTTCTCCACAGCGGTCAGCCCACCCCATTGGAAAAGGCCAAGGAAGTTGCAATGAAGCACAAGCTGACTCTGCGATATGGTGTGAATGCTCAGGTGCTTTTGCACGGGCCGGCTGACCGGATCCGTGAGGAAGTGAAGCGGGTGATTAAACAGGGCTGGCCGGGAGGACGCTTTGTGCTGATTACTGACACTCTGGATTTCAACACTCCGGCAGAGCACCTGGATGTTTACATGGAAGCAGCCAGAGAATACGGCCGGCTTCCATTAAAGATATAAAAAAGTGCTGCAGGATGAAGTAATTCACAATATATAAGTTAAGCAGAGATAAGGAGAACAGAGAAATGCGATTACCGAAGTTTGAGCACCTTCAACCTACCCGTCTCGACGAAGCTTTTGATCTTCTGGAAAGGCACAAAGGAGAAGCAAAACTGCTTGCAGGAGGAACGGATATTATTGTGCGCATGAAGCACAGGATGATGACTCCGAAATATCTTGTCAGCTTGAGCAGGATTCCGGATCTGGATTATATCCGTTCGGATGACGGAGCGCTGAAAATTGGAGCAATGGCGAGGCTTAATGATATCGGCGATCATCCGGTTGTAAACAAAGACTGGGCAATCCTGGCTCAGGCAGCAAGATCCATAGGATCGGTTCAGAGCCGCAACCGGGCGACTATGGCAGGCAATATCTGCAATGCTTCACCGTCTGCCGATTCGGCTCCTTCTTTAATAGCGCTTAATTCACAGGTTGTGCTTGTAAGCAAAGGCGGTGAAAGAATTCTGCCTGTGGAAGAATTCTTTAAGGGGCCTGGAGAAACAGCTATTAAAGCAGGAGAGATTCTAAAAGAGATCCAGGTTCCCAAAATGAATCCAAAAAGTGGCGGATATTATCTGAAATACAGCATGAGAGGGGCTATGGATCTGGCTATTGTCGGTGTTGCCTGCATTGTTACTCCAAACGGGAAGGCCGGTTATTGCGAAGACGTACGCATTGTCCTTGGGGCGGTATGCCCGACTCCTCTTCGGATAAGAGAGGCTGAAGAGGCCTTAAAGAATAAGGCTGTTGATGAGGCTGTTTTGGAAAAGGCAGCCCGGATAGCCATGGATGAATCCTGTCCGATCAGTGACGTTCGCAGTTCTGCGGAATACCGGAAGAAGATGGTAAAGGTGATGACCCGCAGGGCATTTAATAAAGCTTTATCACTGGCAAAAGCGAAGTAGCGTGGAGGAGATATAGATGGAAAAGAAAATCGTAAAAATAAAAGTCAACGGGGACTGGCATGAAGCTTTGGTTAAGCAGAACATGACGCTGTTGGAGTTTATCCGTGAAGAGCTTAATTTAACCGGAACCAAAGAGGCCTGCGATGAAGGCGAATGTGGCGCATGCACTCTGATAATGGACGGCAGATCTGTAAATTCCTGTCTTGTGCCCATAATGGAGGCCAACGGAAAAGAAATCACCACCATTGAAGGCTTGGCCAAAGGTCAGGACCTGCATCCTTTGCAGAAGGCGTTTATAGAAAATGGCGCTCTCCAGTGCGGATTTTGCACACCCGGGATGATAATGTCGTCAAAGGCGTTGCTGGATAATAATCCCAAGCCCACTGAGGCGGAGATTAAAGGTGCCATTGCCGGAAATATTTGCAGATGCACGGGATACAATATGATTGTGGAAGCCGTTAAAATGGCAGCAGAGCCCAAAAGCTAATAATAAGGAGGAGAGAATAATGAAAGAATATTCTGTGGTAGGCAAATCTACGCCTAAAGTTGATGCCCTGGACAAGGTCACAGGTAAAGCAGTTTATACCGATGACCTGAGGATGCCGGGCATGCTGACAGGCAAGCTGTTAAGAAGTCATCTCCCCCATGCGAAGATTTTAAATATAGACACATCAAAAGCGGAAAGGCTTGCAGGAGTGAAGGCAGTAATTACAAGCAAAGATACCGGTGCCCGTAAGATGGGATTTACGGTTGCAACCCGGGATTTCAACTGGGATCAGACTGCTCTTTGCATTGATAAGGTAAGATACATAGGAGATGAAGTGGCTGCTGTTGCAGCAATAGACGAAGAAACAGCTCTTGAAGCCCTTGATCTGATCAAAGTGGATTATGAGGAACTGCCGGCACTATTTGATCCGTTGGAAGCCATTAAGCCTGGCGCCCTGTTGATTCACGAGGGGTTTGCAAATAATATTTCCAATGAGGTTCTTTTGGAAGCAGGAGACGTAGAGCAGGCGTTTAAGGATTCTTATAAGGTAATTGAGGAACGGTTTGAAACCCATCACCAGGCTCATTGTTCCATGGAGCCCCACACGTCGCTGGGGAATTGGCATAGTGACGGGCGGGTTACCTTATGGAGCTCGAACCAGGATCCTTTCCAAATAAGAAGCACTCTTGCGTATGTTCTGGGTCTTACCGAAGACAAGGTAAGAGTGATTGTGCCGGCCGTGGGCGGTGGGTTTGGAGGCAAGGCGGAGGTCTTTCCCATGGATGTCTGCTGCTGCATACTTTCTAAGAAGACGGGACGTCCGGTAAAGATTGTTCTTTCCCGAAAGGAAGAGTTTGAGACGACACGGGTCAGCCATCCGATTATAGTGGAGATTAAAACCGGCGTGTCACGGGATGGAATAATATTGGGCAAGAAGATTCGAAACATCATAGATGGGGGTGCTTATGGCGCAGGCGGCGCAGGAGGAATAGCCCCGTTTCTTTCTTCACTCCATTTGCGGCTGGATTATAAAACTCCTAACGTCAGCATAAATGCCGTCAGGGTCTATACTAATAAGACGATTGCCGGCGCAAGGCGTGGATATACTGCTCCCCAGGTCCATTTTGCCCAGGATGCTCATCTTGACACGATTGCCGGGGAGTTGGGTATGGATCCTGTGGAATTTCGGCTGAAGAATGTGGTTACTCCCGGTTACACGAGTTCTACCGGGATTGAAATCACCACTTGCGGATTTCCTGAGGCGATTGAGAAGACGGCCGAATGTATCGGCTGGAAAGAGAAATATGGGAAATTGAGAAAAGACGGTATCGGAGTGGGAATGGGCGGCGGCGGCGGTGTTTCCGGAAGCGCTTATGCTCCGGATATGACGCCGATGAATTATACCTCAGCGGCAATGATAAAGCTTCATAAAGAAGGGTTTGCCACCGTTTACTCAGGCGCCCAGGATATCGGACAGGGTTCAAGCACAGTGATTTCTATGATAGCAGCCGAAGAATTGGGAGTTAGTCTGGACAAGGTGAGAATAGTAACTTCAGATACCGATCTGTGCCCGTATGACTCTTTTACAGCAGGCCAAAGAGTGACATTTCACGCCGGCAATGCGGCAAAGCATGCGGCCACAGATGCAAAAAAGCAGCTTTTCAAGGCGGTAGCCGATAGATTGGAAGCCAGGGAGGAAGACCTTGAGGCAAAAGATAATCAGATATTCGTGAAAGGATCTCCGGAAAAAAAGATGTCCTTCAGAGAGGCAATTTTCGCGTGTCAGGAAGACAATAAGGGCAGGGAAGTCGTCGGACATGGAGTTTTTCGTCATGAAGAGATGCCGGAAGTTTTGGCGGAGATATATAGGACCGGATATGGAAATTATTGTCCGGCCTATGTTTTTAGCGCCGGAACAGCCGAGGTGAAGGTGGACCGGGAAACCGGCCAGGTTGAGGTAACAAAATTTTGTTTCGGCCAGGACTCCGGAACGGTGCTCAATCCTATTGCCGTAAGAGGACAATTGGAAGGCGGGTTTCATATGGGGCTTGGTTTTGCAGTGTATGAACATCTTAAAATGACTAACGGCAAAATACAGAACCCGACATTTTTGGATTATTGGATTCCCACGCCTTTTGAGATGCCGCAGATGACTACGATTTATACGGATACCTACGAACCGATCGGACCCTTCGGGGCGAAAGCCTGCGGTGAAGGGGCTTTAGCTCCCGTTGCCGGGGCTATCGGCAATGCCATCTACGACGCTGTCGGTGTGAGGATAAGAAGCCTGCCGCTGACTCCTGAAAAAATATTAAATGCATTGGAAGAAAAAGAGAAGAAAATATAGGGAGAGTTTCTATGAAAGAACGAGACAAGGATTTGGAAGGGAAAGTAGCGATTGTGACGGGCGCAGGCGCTGCAGGAGGCATTGGTTTTGAGACTGCGCGGATTCTGGCAGAGGCGGGCGCCAAAGTTGTGCTCACGGGCAGGAGGCTCGGAGAGCTGGAGAGCCTTACGAATTCTCTGAAAAATGAAGGACTTGCAGTGGCCCATCATTTGGTTGATATTTCAGAAGAAAAATCTGTGGAAGAGCTCATTTTTTTTACCGTAAAAACTTTTGGCCGGCTTGATACCCTGGTGAACAATGCATCCCTGACGGGCTTGAAAGGAGATATGGATGTAATGAATATGTCCGTTGACTTATGGGACAAGATCATGGAGACCAATGCCCGGGGCTATATGCTTATGTGCAAGCACTCTTTGCCTGAGTTAATCAAAAGCGGAGGCGGATCGATCATTAACGTTAGTTCCTCAACTGCGCTTACCGGTTATACTGAGTACACAGCATATGCATGCTCAAAAGGAGCTATCAATACTTTGACGCTCTATGTGGCCACACAGTACGGCAATAAGGGCATACGATGCAATGCGATCACACCTGGTCCGGTAATGACTTCAAAGATGGGAGAAACTATCCCGAAGGCCTTGCTGGATTTGATTACAGCCCATCATCTCATCGGGCGGATGGGCAAAATCAGTGACATAGCTGAGATTATCCGCTTTTTGGCATCCGACCATTCTTCTTTTATTACGGGGCAGGTCATTACCATCGATGGTGGGTTCGACTCTTATATGCCGGCCATGGTCTCATTGGCAGAGTACATGGCCAAAGCACAGCACTGATATTTAAGCGGTTAAAGCTAATGTCATCTGAATAATGAAGGAGGAATAAGATGATGGATGAGGGACATTCGGTTATAGGGAAACCCACTCCGCGAGTGGATGGCATAGAAAAAGCCAGCGGTAAAGCTATATATACCAATGATCTCATACTCCCAGGAATGTTGCATGGAAAGATTTTACGGAGTCCTTATCCTCATGCCAAAATAATTAGGATTGATACGGCGAAAGCAGAAAAACTAAAAGGGGTGACCGCAATCATTACAGGACAGGATGCACCGAAGATTAAATATGGGTTTACGATGGCAGCGGCTCCTGAGAGCGCTGATCAATATCTCCTCGCGCGGGACAAGGTTAATTATATTGGAGACGATGTGGCAGCGGTAGCCGCTATAGAGGAGGATGTGGCTCAGGAAGCGCTGGATCTTATAGAAGTGGACTATGAACGACTCCCGGCTTTATTCAACATACCGGAAGCTACAAAGCCGGATGCTCCTCTGATTCATGAGGAATATCCTGGAAATATCAGCGCTAAGTCCGGAATGGAATTTGGGAATGTGGAAGAAGGTTTTGGAGAATCGGACTATATCCGTGAGGATAGGTTTGTTACCCAGAGCGTTCAACATTGTTCTATGGAGACTCATGTATCAGTGGTCAATTATGAAACCTCCGGAAAAGTGACTCTCTGGACTTCCACCCAGTCCCCTTTTATAATAAAACGCCTTCTTTCCAGGGTATTAGGCATACAAGAGAAAGATGTGAGGGTGATTAAGCCCTGCATTGGAGGCGCATTCGGGGGCAAAACGGAACTGCTTCCTCTTGATGTTTGTGCTGCCTTGCTGTCAAAAAAAAGCGGAAAACCGGTCAAGATTGTATATACCCGAGAGGAGGAGTTTACAGCGAGCAGAAGAAGGCATCCCATGGAGATCGTCTTAAAGATTGGCGTGAAAAGAGATGGGAGAATAATGAGCCGGGCAGCAAAAATTATGCTTGACGGCGGGGCTTACAGCAGCTTAGGCCAGCCGGCGGCCTTCTTAACCACACTGTTTTTAACCCTTCCCTATAGACAAGCAAATATCAGATTTGAGTCTTACCGGGTTTACACAAATAATTCTCCCAGCGGCGCTATGCGGGGTTATGGCGCACCGCAAGTTCAGCTTGCCAGCGAGGTCCAGATGGATATGGTAGCTGAAGAGTTGGGAATGGACCCTGTGGCCTTGAGGATAAGAAACGGTCTTCGGGCCGGAGAGACAACCTTAAGCGGCCTTAAGATGACAAGCGGCAGCTTGGAGGAATGCGTGCAAAAGGTTGCCACAGATTCTGAATGGAGTAAAAAATATAAGAATTTACAGCCGTTCAAAGGTATTGGTTTATCAAGCGTTGGTTTCATGAGCGGTTCGAGCCTTTCTCCGTTGGGACCTTTTACCGCGTCTTCTAGCATTCTGATTAAAGCCAATACTGACGGCACGGTAATTATTTTTTCTGGCGCGTCGGAAATCGGTCAGGGTTCGGATACTGTTCTTTGTCAAATTGTTGCTGAGGAGTTGGGGATAGGGATGGAAGATATAAAGATTACTCTTCCGGATACCGATTTAACTCCTCCGGACACAATTTCCGCCTCCAGCCGGGTTACATTTATGGCCGGGAATGCAGCGAAGAGAGCTGCTTTTAATCTGAAGCAGAAGCTTTTCAAGGCGGTCGCCGAGAAACTGGAAGCGAATGTTAACGACCTGGAGGCAAGAAATAAGCGGATTTATATCAAGGGCTCTCCTGAAAAAGGAGTAGCTTTTGCGGAATCTGTTGCAATCTGTCAGATGTCGCAAAAAGGGATGACAATTATTGGGGAGGGTTCTTACAATCCTGATCCGGGTCCGCTTGATATACATAAGGGCAGTGGAAATTATTCCCCGGCATACACATTCGGGGCAGTGGTAGCCGAAGTGGAGGTTGACCGCGATACAGGCAAAGTAGAAGTCAATAAATTATCTTTTTGTCATGATTGCGGCCGGGTTATCAATCTTTTAGGTGTGGAAGGCCAGCTTGAAGGAGCGGTCTCTATGGGGGTCGGATATGCTTTTTATGAAGATCTAATCGTAAAGGATGGAAATACTTTAAACCCCGGTTTCCTGGATTATAAAATGCCTACGGTTCTGGAGATCCCGGAAATAAAGAGTGTCATCGTTGAGTCAAATGATCCGGGAGGGCCATTTGGAGCGAAAGAGTCGGGTGAGGGAGCGGTCTCTCCCGTTGCTCCTGCTATACTAAACGCTATATATAATGCGACTCGAATAAGGCTTACCGATCTGCCCGTGACCCCGGAAAAGCTTCTCAGAGAACTCGAAAAAGCAAATACAATTTCAAAGTAGTAAATGTTTTTGATCAAATCAATAAATAAAAGGAGTGCAAAAATGAAATTAGAAGGCAAGGTCGCAATAATAACAGGTGGAGGCGCAGGCATTGGAAAGGCTTTAGCCCTTGGGATGGCCGGAGAAGGAGCGGATATAGTTATAACAGATATAAATGAGGCGAGGTTGCAGCAGGCAGAAGGAGAAATCAAGGATATTGGCGTAAATGTCCTGGCAATTAAATCGGATGTTTCTGTAATGGTTGATATTCAGAATATGGTGGATAAAACAATTGAGAGATTTGGAAAGATAGATATTCTTGTCAATAATGCTGCAATCTATGATCCTGTT
>DYJH01000042.1:8562-24525 GCA_020723255.1 Desulfonema limicola
AGAAAAAAATGAAAGCTCATTTGACAGGATAACAAGAGTTAATTTTAAAGGAGTCTATTTTTGTACTCAGGCAGTTGCAAAACACATGGTGAAAAGGAAATACGGCAAGATAATCAATATCAATTCCGCTCATGCGAGGCTCGGTATTCCGGGAAATTCGGAATATACAGGTACAAAAGGCGCAATGCTTGCTATAACAAGAACAATTGCCTCCGAACTAAGCCCCCTCGGTATAAATGTCAATTCCATTGCCTGTGGTCTAACACCGACAGAAGGATACAGGGAATCTAATTATCCGCAAGAAATGATCGATTTTGTCGTAGGCATGACGCCTCTCCGTCGATTAGGCAGTCCTGGGGACTATGTGGCCATGGCTGTGCTCCTTGCATCTGATGATGCTTCTTTTATTACCGGGCAGACCATTTCAATAGACGGAGGCTTGGCGATGCCATGAAGTTATCTGCTGATTGGATATTCGGATGTGATGAAAATTACAGTATCATCCTCGATTTTTAAAAAAGGGCATGCAAAGATGAGATTAGAAGGCAAGGTTGCAATCATAACTGGTGGAGGCAGAGGCATCGGAAAGGCAATAGCGCTTGGGATGGCCGGAGAAGGAGCGGATATTGTAATAACCGGCAGAAATGAAGCGAGGTTGCAACAGGCAGAAAAAGAAATCAAGGACGTTGGAGTAAATACCCTGGCAATTAAATCGGATGTTTCTCTAATGGCTGATATCCAGGATATGGTTGATAAAACGATTGAGAGGTTTGGGCAGATAGATATTCTGGTCAACAATGCTGCAATCTATTATCCTATTTGCCCATTTTTAGAAAAGGATGAAGATTCATTTGACAGGATAACTAGCGTTAATTTTAAAGGAGTATATTTTTGTACCCAGGCAGTTGCCAGACATATGGTGAAAAGAAAATACGGCAAGATAATCAATATCAATTCAGACAATGCGAGAATAGGTATTCCAGGGCTCTCGGATTATGCCGGTGCCAAAGGCGCAATGCTCGCTTTAACCAGAACGATTGCCGCCGAACTAAGCCCACTCGGTATAAATGTAAATGCCATTGCCTGTGGCCTGACACCGACAGAAGGATACATGGAATCTAATTATCCGCAAGAATTGATTGATTTCTTCGTAGGAATGGCCCCTTTACGTCGTTTAGGTATGCCGGAGGACTATGTTGCCTTAGCTGTACTCCTCGCATCTGACGATTCTTCTTTTATTACCGGTCAGACTATTCCGGTAAATGGAGGCGCATCGATGCCGTGAAGTTACATATTGATCTTAAATTGCTTCAGGAAACGTTTCCGGTTACTTTTAACCAAGGTTTCTCAGTGGGTCGGTAAACAACGGTGGGGGCAGTGATACCGTCAAGCGATAACAACTTTGACGCCACTATTATTCATTCAGTAAATTATGGAGGAGGGAAGACAAGATGTCAAGAGACGAATACGATGCTATAATTCTGGGCGGTGGCCCCAATGGATTAACAACTGCTGCATATCTGATAAAAGCAGGCGCCAAGGTACTGGTAATTGAGAAACGGCGTGAACTGGGAGGAGGAGCGGTCTCGGAAAGCCACGGCGGCTTTGTTTATCAACCACACGCCACATATATGGTTATGGGCGAATTAATGCCGGCTTACAAAGATTTTGATATGGCTGCTGATGGAGTAAAGTTTATTACCCCCGAGGTTCAGGCAGCTCTGTTGACTAAAGAAGGTCCGTTGGTTTTTTATCAGGATCCTGAAAAAACTGTAACATCTATAAGTAAATTCTCCAAAGAAGACGGCAAAAGATTTCTCGCTCTTTATGAAGAGATGAAGGCCATCTTTGATGAGATTTTGTATCCCGCTACTTATACCTATGCAGTGCCCGCTCTTGACCAGTTCGCAATGTTTGAAAAATCCAACATGCCCATAGCAAAACGCTTTGGAGAACTAGCAGAGATGAATTTTTTGCAGATAGTTGATGAGTTCGGTTTCGGAGAACCTACAAAAACCCTTCTTTTATATCTGGCAACAATGTGGGGCATTCCCTTTGAAGCAGGATTGGGGTTTTTGTTTCCATTATTTGTTTACCGGATGTTAAACAGCGGAATCTGCATAGGAGGCACGCACAGAGCCATCGGCAGTTTAATCGGAGTTACACATGCTGGCGCAGATGTTGTTGAAGGAATGGCTCCCGAAAAAATCATTTTGGAAAATGGAAGAGCTGCCGGTGTAAGGCTTGAAGACGGCAGAGAATTTTGGGGAAAAACAATTGTAAGCAGTTTAAACCCCGAACAGACCTTTAAGGAGCTTGTAGGAGAGGAGAATTGCACAGATGACCTCAATTTCTATGTTAATGAGTGGAAGTGGGAATATTACAGCATGCTTAATTTTAATGTTTCCTTAAGAGAACCCCTTGAATACAAGGCTGCCAAGGATGATCCTGATGTAAACAAGGCTCTGACATGCGTCCTCGGTCTCGAAAATTTTGAAGATCTGAACTCCGGTTTCAAAAAAATGGATAACAACGATTTTTCGGTTCACGCACATGCATCTCCCCTAAGTCTCTATTCACCAAGACTGGCGCCAAAGGGATATCATACAGCCAAACTGGAAACACTGGCTCCCTATGACCTTGATGGCGATCCGGCCAACTGGGACAAGAGAAAAAAGGAGATTACTGAAATATTCATGGATCTATGGGCAAAATATACTACGAATTTTAAATCAGCATACATGGGTTTTCAAACTTCAATAACAACTCCGCTTGATGTGGAGCGGAGATTTGCATCTATGAAACGCGGAAGTTTCAAGCATGGAGCTTATACTGCTTTTCAGCTCGGTTCCAACAGACCGAATTCCCTTTGTTCTTCTTACAGAACTCCTATCCACGGATTATATGTAAACGGAGCAAGCACCTATCCGGGTGGGATGATACTTGGCGCATGCGGTTATGTGGCTGCCTCGGCAATTGTGGAAGATCTCGGCATGAAAAAATGGTGGAACGATCCTGAATGTTTGGTAAAAGCAAGACAAAAGGGCCTGATGCCTTAGCAGCGGATAGGTTTAACAAGATCAATTTATAATTATATAGAATAAAGGAGGTTTTGATGAGCGATCAATTTAGATATTTATTTTCTCCCATAAAGATTGGGCCGGTGATGATAAAAAACAGGATATTTGTAGGACCCCACGGGACAATGCTTACGGATAATGATTTGGTAATGGACGAAAGATATGTGGAATACCAAAGAGCGAAAGCCAAGGGTGGGGCCGGGCTGATTATAGCCGGAAGTTTCAATGTGATGTTTAACTCCAGGAACATGATAAAAATCATGGAGGGCTACCATGAGCGGACTGTTCCCATGCTGACGCAGTTGGCGAAGGCGGTACATGACGAGGGGGGAAAGTTGTTCTGCCAATTTGCGCATATGGGGAGGGAGTCGGATGTTGAGCTTACCCGTCAACCCACATGGTCGGCCTCAGCCATTCCTTCCACCACCTACAAAAGCGTGCCCAAGGAAATGGAGATCGAGGATATCAAAGAGGTGGTAAATGCCTTTGCCAGAACGGCTGGATTTGCCAAGGAGGCAGGTTGCGATGGGGTGGAGCTCCACGGCGCCTCCGGCTATCTCTTTGCCCAATTCGTTTCCCCCTTTACGAATAAAAGGACGGATGAGTATGGTGGGAGCCCGGAAAACCGCATGCGTTTTTCCTTTGAGGTTATTGATGCCATCCGCAATAAGGTAGGGGATGATTTTGCCCTGGGCATAAAAATGCCCGGGGATGACTTGGTATCGGGCGGAAATACCCTCGATGATATGAAACAAATTGCACAGATGCTGGAAGAGACCGGAAAGATTGATTTTATTCACGTCGGCTCCCCATTCTACCACGGCATGCTTACCGTGGGTCTGGGGATGCAAGTGCCTTTAGGATTTTTATCTCCCTATGCCGCAGGATTCAAAGAAGCGGTTGAACTCCCTGTATTGAACGATATGAGGATCAATGATCCGGTACTGGCAGAAAAAATCTTGGCTAACGGACAGGGCGACATGGTGGGAATGACTAGGGCGCTAATTGCCGATCCGGAATTGCCGAACAAAGCCATGACAGGGAAATTGGAAGAGATTCGATACTGCATAGGCTGTGACCAGGGCTGTGTTGGCCGTGTGTTTGGGAAGTCTAAAACGATTGCCTGCATTCAGAATGCCCTTGCGGGACGAGAAAAAGAATTGGGCTCTCTGGAGCCGGCAAAACAAAAGAAGAAGGTGTTGGTGGTCGGCGGAGGTCCTGCCGGTATGGAAACGGCCAGGGTTGCCAGGTTGAGGGGACATGAAGTAACGCTTTATGAGAGGGATAAAGAGTTGGGTGGCCAGGTAAATATCGCCATCAAGGTTCCGATTCGGAAGGAATTTGGGGGTATCACGAGATACTTGGTCAAGCAAATGGAGTTATTGGGTGTGAAGGTAAATTTGGGTGTTGAGGTAACGCCGGAGCTGATTGAGCGGGAAAAGCCGGATGTGGTGGTTGTGGCCACTGGTTCCCGGCCTCCGAAGTCCAGGCTGCCAGGTGCAAATCAGGAAAATGTTGTAAACGTCCGGGACGTGCTGCAGGAAAAAGTAAAGGTAGGCAATAAAGTGATTGTTGTGGATGGAGGCGAGGGTCACTGGCAATGCTGCAGCGTCGCAGAGTATCTGGTTGAACTCGGCAAGAATGTGGAGATTATTACTCCCCAGTTATTTGTGGGGATGGATCTGGTGACTACTATGGATTTGCTGCCCTTTTATGCCAGGGTTAGGAGCAAGGGGGCTGTTTTCAGCCCCAACCTGGCCTTGAAAGAGATATCGGGAAATGATGTTATAGTGATTGACATCTATGCCGGCACGGAAAGAAGGATAGAGGGAGTTGATACGGTGGTTTTGGCTGATTTCAGCGAAGCGGACAACCGTCTTTACCGGGCATTGAAAGGCAAAGTGAAAGAGCTGCACGCAGTGGGGGATTGCCTGGCCCCCCGCAGGGCCATTGACGCCATTTCCGACGGTTACGCGGTAGGGATGATTTTGTGACCTATGAAAGGGGCCGGGAAGAAACGACCGGAGGTTTTAGTGGCCATGTAAATAAAAATCGATCATAGAAACATCGAATCAATAAAGGAGAAGAAATGGCTAAGACAGAAGATTTCGACGTCGTCATTATTGGCAGTGGAGTATCCGGCATGGTGTGCGGCTGTTATCTGCAGAAGGCAGGGTTGAAGGTGGCGGTTTTGGAGGCCCGGGAAGAAGCCGGAGGCGGCCGCATGGGCCATGAGTTAATGCGGCCTGGATATGTGGTGCAACCCTGCGTTTGGGGTGAGATGGATTATATAATGCCGCATCAGCTCAATCTGGAGTTGGACAAATATGGCTACCAGGCGATTGAAATGGCTGCCGATTGGGGCTGGGCAACGCACTTTAGTGACGGCAGTTGTTTGATCAACAATTGCTGGGATTATCACAAGACCGCTGAGAAGGTAAGAAGATTTTCGGAAAAGGATGCCAAGAAGGTGTTGGAAATAGGGGGATTTTTAGCAAGTCCCTACGACAATATTGTATCCCGCGGCGAAAAATTTATGGAGCTGCTCTTTGCCGCGCCTTGGACCTGGGAGAATTTTGACATATTGGTGAACTTACTGGCCCCTCTTTTGCCTTTTAATGATCCTTATGAAATTACCGACCTTAACGGTTTTGAAATGATGGACATGATGTTTGAAAGCGATCAATTGAAGGTTTTTACGGGCTATCTTGCATTGGGCGCAGGCTTTTATCCTTTTAATACGGGAGGAGCCGGTTCATTGGGTGTATTCTTTGGTTTGGGCGGGTTTTATGGCCATCCCAAAAACGGCATTCACTCCATGGCACACGTTTATATTCGCTGTTTTCGCGCCTTGGGCGGTAAGCTTTTCAATAGCAGCCCGGTAAAGAAGATTATTGTAGCCGGCGGGGAGGCAAAAGGTGTGGTGTTGAGCGATGACGCCGCCTTTCCTGGAAAAGAGATCACTGCCAAAAAAGTGGTTACAAACCTAAATCCTCGATTAACCTTTACCGAACTCGTGGGCGAAGAGCATGTGGGTAAAAAGGTCATACAGCAACTTAAGACAAACTGGAAGGGAGACGGCATACTAGTTAACATATGCTTTGCCCTCAAGGAGAGGCCCCGGTTTGTTTCAGAGAAGTATGATCCTGATGTTGTCCATAGTCTGGCTGGCGCCATGGGAGGCGACACAATAAAAGAAATGATCCACGCGCATGGTGAAAGAATGGCAGGAAGAATCTCGGAACATCCAATTCTTACCTATGGTCTGCCGCACAAGGATGATCCGACCCAAACGCGACCGGATAACTGCATCATAAGTGTGGTTTTTGAGGCGCCTTACGCCATTTACGAAAAGGGCGGTGAGCGCATTTGGGATGACCCGGATTTTAGGGGGGTTATCGTTAAAAAATGTATTGATATCTGGGATAAATACTCTTTGGATTTTAAGAATAATATTGTAGATTATTGGTTGTCTACTCCTGTTGATCACCAGAGAATAAATCCCAATTACCTCAGGGGTTGCATGTTCGGAGGGAGCGCTTCGGCTCACCAGATGTTTTATGCGAATAAGTCAAATATAGAAGGTTTTGACAAGGGAGGGGTTGTGACCCCAATAAAAAACCTCTATAGATCAGGATGCCTTGGGACCACGGATAGTACCGGCGGCAATGGGTATCGGGCTGCTTGCTGTATCGCCGAGGAATTGGGGATAAGGAATCAGCCATGGTGGACCCATCGTGTATATGAATATGTCAAAAGGAAATACATTGAGAAAAGCTATGTTCCATTGAAACCGACAAGCATACTATACAGATGAAATAATATGGCTTTAAAGTCGTTCATACAAGGAGAACAACACATGGATAGGGCTCATGAATTCACAGGAAAGCTTAATGAGGATCTTATGGTCGTGGGGAAGGACTTGCCGAGGATTGACGGCATTCTCAAGGCCACCGGAAAGGCCGAATTTGCCGGGGATATTGCGCTGCCCGGAATGCTGGTTGGGAAGATATTTAGAAGCCCCTTTCCCCATGCTAAGATTCTGAATGTGGATACAAGCAAGGCAGAAAGACTTGCCGGGGTTAAAGCTGTTGTGACGGGCAAGGATCATCCCGGCAACGGGTATGGCACGGTGCCCGGTTTTAAGCCGTTTCACGACAACCAAATGCTCCAGCGGGATAAAGTCCGTTATATTGGAGACGGAATAGCTGCGGTCGCAGCGATTGACGAGGACACAGCAAAGGAAGCCCTGGAATTGATTAAGGTGGATTATGAGGTGCTTCCGGCGGTTTTTGATCCTGAGGAAGCGTACCTGCCCGGAGCGCCTCAAATTCATGACTATGCCGAACGTAATGTTTGCTCCCCCACTTTGTTACATCATGGTGACGTAGAAAAAGGCTTTAAAGAATCGGATATAGTAGTCGAATTTAAAGTTGAAAACCAGAGGAAGCAACATGCTCAGATTGAACCTCATGTAACAGTCGCCTCCTATGAAATGTTCTCTCAGAAAGTGACAGTTTGGACATCGACACAAGTTATGTTCAAACTCAGGCATTGGCTGTCTGAATTTTTTGAGTGGCCGATCAGCAATATCAATATAGTCAGGACGTATTGCGGGGGTGGGTTTGGGGGTAAAGCTTGTATGAATGTTGATGTTGTAGCGAGCATTATGCTTTCCAGGAAAGCAGGCAAACCGGTAAGAATTGCTTATTCGCGCGAAGAACATTTCATGACCGCATTACAGAAGCATCCCATGAAAATTTACATGAGAGCGGGATTTAAAAAGAACGGTAAAATTATGGCTCTTGACGCCACTATCTTTTCAAACACCGGCGCTTATGCAGAATCCGGTCCGATCGTTATTTGGGCTACCAGTTGTTTCCTCAGCCTGACCTATGTGTTGCCGAACTTTAGGTTTGACGGAAAGTGCATGCTCACGAACACCTCAATATGCACGACTCACAGAGGGGTAGGAAACCAGCAAGGAAGGTTTGCTTTTGAGCAAGTCATGGATATGGCTGCCGATCGGTTAGGAATTGACCCGTCTGATATTCGTTTAATTAATTCCGTGTATCCCGGATATGTAACGCCTAACGAATGGAAGATTACAAGTTGTGGTCTTAAGGAGTGCATCGAAGAGGCGGTGAAGAAATCAGGGTACAAGGAAAAGCGTGGAAAACCGAAAGGCTATCGTGGAATCGGCCTTGGCTGCACCGGCTACGGCGCAAGTGGCGGCAAAGCATTTTTTAATTATGATTCGGCAGGCGCTTTTATCAAACTGATGGATGACGGGAGGGTTTCTCTAATGGTAGGAAACGCCGAGATCGGCCAGGGATCGGACACAACCATGTCTCAGATCGTAGCAGAGGAATTGGGCATTAAACTTGAGGATATTATCCATAGACCCGGGGACACCGAAACAACTCCATCGGATCTTGGCGCCTATGGGAGCAGGACAACCTTTATTGCCGGGAATGCGGCCAGGAAAGCGGCGAAAGACGCCAAGGAGCAACTTCTGAACTTTGTAGCCGACAAGTTTGAATGCAATCCTAAGGATCTTGAAATGAAAGACAGAAAGATATTCGTTAAAGGCAGCCCTGATATAAACATGTCCTTCTCAGATGCGGTGTCTTATGTGCAGAATGTAAAATCTCAATTTATCCTGGGGCGTGGTTATTATGATCTTCCAACTGCAATGCCGAATTTTCAAACAGGGAAAGGAAACATTTCACCGGCCTATACTTTTGGCGCTGCAGTGGCTGAGGTTGAAGTAGATCCTGAAACGGGGAAAGTGAAGGTGTTGAAGTTGACTCAATCTCAGGACGTAGGCTACCCTGTAAACCCCACCAATTGTGAAGCGCAGATAGAAGGTTCTACTGTAGGCGCCTTAGGGCAGATACTCTATGAGGACTATCAATATGACGGAAAAGGGTTGATGATGAACCCGTCTTTCCTGGAATATCGTATCCCAACGGCCAAAGAGACACCGGAGATCGAGTCAATCCTGGTGATCACAAACGATCAGGAAGGGCCTTTTGGAGCCAAGGGGATGAGCGAGTCACCTGAGATTCCTGTTATTGGAGCAATTGCCAATGCCGTTTATGACGCAATAGGGGTAAGAATGACGTACATGCCTATTACCCCTGGCAACATCCTCCAGGCGCTGAAGCAAAGAAATAAAGAAAAAGGTTAATAACAACCAAATGCATTATTTTTAGGGGGTAATCAGTGGCTGAAACGAATAAGGCTGAAGCAAAAAAACCTGAAGCATGTATGCGTATGAAATCTACCGGTCTTGGAACTACAATGCTGTTTGCTGATGTAGATAAAGTAGACGTTGTTGATGACATGCTTATCCTGCATATTAATTCTGTCTCACCTGTTAGGTGGCACATTAGGGCCGGAATCACATATAAAGGAATGCTTACATTATTATGGGCAGTTTTTAAGAATTTTCTTGCTGTCAAGTTTGTATTTCTCGGTTTTACTAAACTCAAAAATCCCAGATTGCCCGATGATTTTTGAAGGCAACATAAAAAATACTGGAAGGAGAGGAAATGGAAGGGCAGTTTAAGTATTTGTTTACTCCCATAAAGCTTGGGAACATGACTGTAAGAAACAGGATATATTTTGGTCCTCACGGGAACATGATGGCTACAAACTACATTCTAGATGACCGTTATGTGGAATATCAGAGGGCAAGAGCCAGGGGTGGGGCCGGGTTGAATATCGCCGGGATGATGCCAGTGATGAAAAACAGCAGAGATCTGGCGGGCATTCAGGAGATATACGATGAGAAGGTCATTCCCATGCTGAGAAAGCTTGGTGAGGCCGTGCATGGTGAGGGTGGGCGGATACTGGTGCAATTAGTGCATACGGGCAGAGAGTCTGATATAGAGCTTAGCCGGCTTCCAACCTGGGCGCCCTCTGCCATCCCCTCTCCTGTCATGTTTCGCCATGTCCCAAAAGCAATGGAAATTGAAGATATCAAAGAAGTGGTCAGTGCCTTTGTCCGCTCAGCAGAGTTTGCCAAGGAGGCAGGATTGGACGGAGTAGAACTTCATGGGGCCTCCGGCTATCTCCTGCATGAGTTCATGTCGCCTGTCGTGAATCAAAGGGCAGACAAATATGGTGGCAGCCTGGAGAACAGGTTGCGCTTTCCACTGGAAGTAGTCGATGCGGTTCGCAAGGCTGTAGGAAATGATTTTGTAATAGGATACCGGCTGGCCGGCGATGATTTCCTGCAAGGCGGCAATACGATCGATGATTATAAAGAAATAGCCGGGAGGCTGGAAGATACCGGGCAAATTGATTTCATTCATGTCGGAGGCCCCTTCTACGAAGGGATTACCGGCATAGGCCAGGGCATGCAAATACCTTTAGGATTTTACACTCCTTATGCTGTTGCCTTCAAAGAGGCCGTTGATCTTCCCATACTAAACGATTTCCGGATTAATGATCCCGTTCAGGCTGAAAAGATACTGGCTAATGGTCAGGGTGACATGGTGGGGATGGTTCGCGCTCTTATTGCCGATCCGGAACTGCCAACTAAGGCCCGGGAAGGGAGATTGGAGGAAATTCGTTCCTGCATTGCCTGTGATCAAGGTTGCCTGGGAAGGGCTTTTAAAGGAATACCGATTACTTGTACCCAGAATGCGGTTGTGGGTCTGGAAGGGGAGATTGGCACCCTGGAACCTGCTAAAACCAGAAAAAGGGTAGTAGTAGTGGGAGGCGGTCCTGCGGGCATGGAGACGGCCAGGGTAGCCAGGATGAGGGGCCATGAGGTAGTGCTTTATGAAAGAGAAAACGAATTAGGAGGGCAGGTGAATATTGCCGCAAAGGTGCCCAGCAGGAAGGAATTTAGTGGTATAACGAGGTATTTGGTCAAGCAAATGGAAATATTAGGGGTGAAGGTAAAGCTTGGGGTAGAAGCAACGCCTGAGCTGGTCGAGCGCGAGCAACCAGATGTGGTGGTAATAGCGACGGGCACAATCCCTTTTAGGCCATCATTGCCAGGAATTGATCAGGAAAATGTGGTGACTGTGGGGGATGTCCTGCAGAATAAAGTGAAGATTGGTCAAAACATCGTAGTTGTAGATGGTGGTGATGCACATTGGCAATGTTGCGCTACGGCAGAGTATCTGCTCGATCAGGGTAAGCAGGTGGAGATCATTACGCCCTTGTTATTTGTGGGGATGGAACTTGCGGCTACAGCGGATTTGGCTCCTTTCTATTTCAGAGTGCGGCCCAAAGGGTGTGTTTTCAGTCCTAATACCGCGTTGATGGGAATTTCCGGTAATACAGTGACAGTGCTTGATGTTTATGCCAATAAGACAAGAACTATTGAAGCGGTGGATACCGTAGTTTTGGCCACTGGAAGCCGGGCAAATGATAAGCTTTATCAAGCCCTGAAAAGAAAGGTAAAGGAGCTGTATGCGACGGGCGATTGTATGTCTCCCCGCCTGGCCTTGGATGCGATCTATGATGGTTACAATTTGGGAAGAAATATATAGTTCCAAGATACGGAGATTAAGAAAATCCACGGACAATTTGGTAACCAAACGACAATAACATGTACTTACCTGAGCGTAAAAACCTTGGAAAGATCTTAGGCCATTTAGAGGTACGTGCGTCAGGTAAAGGAGTTCGAAATGAAAGAAAAAGAAAAGGAAAATAAGTCAGGGTTATCCCGCAGAGAATTTTTAAGAAATGCTGAGGTTGTAGTTGGCAGCGCTGTTTTAGGGTCTGCTGCACTTCTTGCTTCAGATACTGCCGGTAAGGCGATAGCGAGCACAATTACATCTCCGTCCGGGGATTGCCAACCAGTTGAGCCTGATGATGTCAAACCTATTCTTCCGGTAGATCCCCCTGCGATATGGGATAAACAGGCGGATGTTGTAGTAGTTGGATTAGGAGGGGGTGTTATTGGCGCAGCAAAGGCATCTGAGATGGGAAGTTCCGTGATTGCTGTGGAGAAAATGTCAACAGTAGGCGGGACTACGTGGCATGCCGGCGCCCTGCGTGGTTTTGGAGCTAAAAAAGTGCCAAAGGTATCAGGTGCCCATCCTTTTGACCTGGAAAAAGCTGTGCAGGAGGCTATTGAAAAATCGCGTTATACAGTAAATGAAGCTTTGACCCGCACAACCATTATAAAGTGTGGCGAAATGGTTGATTGGCTTACAGATATAGGTGTGGAGTGGGCTGTAAACCCTTTTGGCGCAGTATATTCTCCTGCAATCAAAGGCGACCCTGATCAGCGTGGCCATGCTGCAATGAGAGGAGCTATAAATGCCGCTTATGAATATATGAAGAAAAAAGGCGGAAAGACCATATTAAATACCAGAGTAGATGCGCTGGTGATAGATAAAGGCAGAGTAGTTGGAGTTAAGGCTACCAAAATGCTGGAAGGGACTACAATATTTATTAAGGCCAAAAAGGCTGTAATCCTTTCTGCAGGTGGATTTTCCCATAATAAAAATATGCTTAAAAAATACGTTCCTACCGCGTATAAGGGGGTAGGCAGCGTATCTCAGGCTATGCCTTCAAATACCGGAGAGTGCATTAGAATGGGGCAGGGGGTGGGTGCGGATATGGCAGGTTTCGACACATTTTTCGGATTTGACGGAGGAATAGATTTTTCAGAAGTAAACGGTCCGTGGTTCCGGTACTTATACTCAGGCGATATCCAGTTAGCAAGAGGCGCATGGCTTCACTTAAACAAGGCGTGCGAAAGATTTATGAACATAAACAGCTCTGCCATACAATTTTTTACCAGACCGGAAGCAATAATGGCTCAGCCTGGCAATCGTGCATATGTAGTTTTTGATAGCAATTACGAAAAAAACATATGGAAGTTTAAACCTGTGGGCTGCAAAGTGCCGGTAACTAACGATTTACCCCTTATGGATGATTGGTTATTTCCGAAGCTTGGCAGCAAGGATTGGCGGATCAGAGTAAAAGAAGCGATTGATATGGGAGCAATAAAAAGCGCTGATACTCTTGAAGGGTTGGCTGTGAAGCTGGGTTTGGATCCGGCAAGATTTGAAACAGCGGTTAAGAAATGGAACGGTCACTGCGCAGCTGGGGTGGATCCGGAATTCGGAGAAGATCCACAGTATTTGATACCTGTCCAGGATCCGCCATTTTATGGCATAAAAGTCGGTTGCAGTATGGGCTCAACCATATGCGGCTTGCGGGTGAACCACAATATGCAGGTGCTGGATGTTAACCAGAATATTATTCCAGGGCTGTACGCCACATATTTTACGGCAGGCGGAGGTGTGGGAGAAGTTCAGTTTGGACTTCCGGCTGTATGGAATGCGGGAGGTTCCATGACAACCGCTTACATCGCCGGTGAACATGCTGCAATGCAACAGGTATAGTAATAGATAAAATAAACGGTTGTTGTGAAGCGGGAAATATAGGCTGCTTGATATTAGTTCAGGAAGGAGGGGGATATGAAGTTGAAAAAAAAAATGTTGTTTACTGCTATCTTATTTATTTCGTTATTGATAGCAGCTGCTTGTAATCACAGGGAGTCAATAACATCAACAACATCATCCTTTGTCTGGAATCCTGGTGCGCGCTGTGCTGACTGTCATATTGCCGAAGTGAAGTCAATGTCAGATACTGCCCTGTTGGCGTCTAAGCATGCCGCAGCAGGAAATGACTGTTCGGATTGCCATTATCCATCAGATATGGAAAAGACGCATAAGAGTATTGATACCGCGTTGCCTGTGCCGGTGCAGAAGTATTCCAGTACGCTTTGTTTTAAGTGCCACGGGAGCTATGCAGACATTGTTGAGCTCACAAAAGGCAGGACGCGCCTGAACCCTCATGATTCACACTACGGTGAGATAGATTGCTTTATTTGCCATAAGGTACACGCTGCTAAATCTCCGGATGAGTTTTGTGTTTCCTGTCATATATCGATGAATTAGATTACTTAATGTTTGACTATCAAATAATATTTCACTGATTTTGTATAGAAGCGCTGGAACGTCACTTACAAGAAAGGAGGGTTCTTTGTATGGACAAAGGAGGAGGATAATAGGGGGTATAAAAGTAAAGGCGTATATTTGTAAGCTTGTTTTGTAACAATTAGTTACAGAAAAGGAGGGATATTTAAATGCATAGAAGAAGAGAGTTTTTTTGTGTTTTAGCCATAGCTTTTGTTTTTGTGATGTTTTTTGCTGAAGCTAAGGCTGGGGACATGGATGTTACTTTTCATGGTTATTTTGAATCCAACTTTGTTCTGCGGGATCAGAACGGCATTCAGAATGGATTCATGGATCACGCAAATGGAGTTCAACAGAGAAATACCTTAAAGTTCGATGTTGACATTGACCCTAAATTGTCGGGGGGGGCTTTCTCAGTCTCGAAAGTACATTTGACCTATCGCGGCGCTTATGACTCAATATACGATCTTCGGGCCAATAAATATGGAGACATCAAGGATAATATGGGCGCTTCAAGGTTTGATTACGGCAAGAAAGATGTCAAGTTTGAAAATGATTTGCGCGAAGTTTTTATAGATTTTTGCTATAACGGGGCTTTAGGCAGCGCTTTCTTCAGACCGGGCAGGCAGCTTGTCTCCTGGGGCGAGGCGTCGGGTAACACAACCATTTTGGATGTTATCAACCCCAAGGATCAATCATATCAGTCATTTTTTCAAATGCCTGATGATGTGAAAATACCTATCTATATGGCTCGGTTAAACTACAGCCTTCCCGCCATGAAGGCTTTGGCTTTAAATTTTGATTTCCTCTGGGTTCCCGATATCCGGCCAACGCAATTCGGGCCCCTTGACAGTGTTTTCGGTCAACCGAAAGTGGGTTTGCAGGCGCCTTTTGTAAGCACCATATACAAGTCGCTTGCGGGCAGAAACGTTCGGCAGAAGGTACCGACAGAAGAACAGGAGTACGGTGCAAAGGTAACGGCGGACATAGGGGAGAGGTTAAGCGTTTCAGCGGCTTATTTCCGGGATGTGAACAATGATGCCGGCTTTGTGTTTGTTCCTGCTTCCGGAACTATTTATATGACTCACAACGTGCAGCATGTTTACGGCGCTTATTTCAGCTATAATATTGCGCCCCTGGATCTTGTTATCAGAGGTGAGATTGGCCGTCATACGGGCGAGCCGATCTCGCGCAATGGCGTAGGATCTGTGCCGGGTGGTCTGGCAACATTTGCTTATAAACCGGTTACCCGGTGGGCGATGTATGCCGACAAGAAGTATCTGGTGCCGTTTATTACCGACCATGAGAGAACGAGTTTCAGCTTCGAATGGATACACGAAAAAATCAACGAATGGAAAGGGGCTCTTTTAGAAAAACCGGAAGCGGCGAAAGCTGCAAGCAAGGTAAGGGATTTGGATATCTTCTCCCTTAACATAGGCTGGAGCTGGTACGAGGGCAGGATTGCTCCGTCGATTTTTGGTGCTTACAATCCCGGGCGGTCCGGAGCAGGAGGTGGTTCGGGAATGATTCGTCCCAGTGTATCCTGGCAGATAAGCTCCCATTTTTATACCAGCCTTGGCCTTCAAGCCTTCGTGGGAGACAAGAAATCCAGGTACACCTATGCGATGATGATTCCGACAAGTGACTTAACCTTAAAACTTGGTTACCAATGGTAATGATGCAGGAAAGGAAAGCTAACCAGCAAGTTTTTCTATAAATTCAGGAAAAGCAATAAAGGAGGAAAAAGTGAGCAAGAAAATTAAAATGTTTTCAAAACGGTTTGTTTTGCCTTTGTTGGCGGCAGTTATGATTCTGGCGCCGGCCGGTATAGTCAAAGCAGCCGAGCTGGCTAAGACTATCGACAAGAGCAACTGCGCTCAATACAAAGACCTTCTTGTTCCGGCTTTGTACCGCGCTGTTGAAAG
>DYJH01000043.1:0-20928 GCA_020723255.1 Desulfonema limicola
ATCAACATATCTATTTATTATAGGCAAGGGCAAAGAAAAACCATATGTCAGACTGGCAAAAAAACTCGGCTTGAACGATAATGTTTATTTCCTTGGATCAAGAAATGATATCCCCTTGTTTTTAGCGGGAGCCGATTTTGTTTTACAGCCTTCACGCATTGAAAACACCGGAAATGTGATAGTTGAAGCAATTACAGCCGGAATTCCTGTTATGGCAACAGAAACTTGCGGTTATGCCTTTCACATTGAACGTGCGAATGCCGGCATTATCTTGCCATCCTCACCTTTTTCCCAGAATACAATGAACACAAGGCTAAAAGAAATGCTGACATCGGAACAAAAAGAAAACTGGAAACGGAATGCTTTGGCATACGCCGACAAAACCGATCTTTACAATCGGGTCAAAATTACAGCAGATCTTATCGAAGACATTGAGGCAAACAAAAACACTACGGCAAAAAGCGTATGAATTTCAGCAATAACTGTGAACCTGTTTCATATATTGAAAAATCAGGCAATTCCGGTGAACGTCTGATAATTAACCAAGCCTATCAGAGTGTCTTATCCGATGTTGGTTTTACAAGCTTTGATATAGCCTGGTCCGATATGGAAGGGGAATTAATTGAACAGAAAAAAGACCGAAGCATTTCCCGCATACAATTTCCCCTTATAAAAAAATATAAAATAAGTGATTATGAAACAGCAGATAAAAACACTTTTTTTTATATAAAGAAATTCCGGCAGAAATTAAATTCATGGCAAAGGCTAAAACGCATATTCATGGCAACAAGTTTTTTGCCTGAAGGAATAAAAGAATTTAACAACTACTGCCTGTTTCGGAAAAATGCCTTAGCTACAGCCTCTCCAGTTGCTGCCGGCAGTAAATTTTCGTCCTCTTTGTACGTGGATTCTTTTTTTATTACAAAGGATTTCTCCCCGCTTATCGGATTCGAAGACATCATTCTTAAACAGCCTGAAACTCTTAAGGGTGAAAGCAATTATACAAAAAGGAGAAGCATTCTCAGTGAAATAGCCGTATATGCGAGAAGAATGCACGATTGCGGCATGAATCATAAAGATTTTAACGCAACACATGTTCTTCTTCAAATACAGGATACATCAAAGCCTTTGGTTGCGCTTTTTGATCTGCAAAGGGTGGACTTGAATCCGCTTAACCGCATACACTGGCCGATAAAAGCGCTTGCTGAATTAAACTACACCCTGCCGTCATCAATATTCAGTGAAAAAGACAGAATATTTCTTTACTTAACTTATAAAAAGAAAAAACATCTTTCATCTCTTAACCGGCTGCAATACAAATGTATCCTCAGAAAAACCGATAAGATCGCAAGACACAGCATAAAGAGAAATCTTGCGCCAAAGGCAGGCTATGAAAGCTTAAAATAGGTAACGGATCCGATAAACAAGCGCCTATGCATGGCAGATGGTCTTGCTCTTCTTGTCTTTAATCGAAGAATTCTCCCTAAAAGGTCTTTTCTGTTTCATATTTCTACGCAAAAAATCTGAATGCCACATAAATCAACACGGCTGAAACTATCAAGCCAAGACCAATAATTACACAGGCACCCAAAGTTAGCTTCTTAATTTTGTTTTTGAAGGCTGCGCGATCGTTGACATTGGGAAATTCAGATTCAGGCACCGGAACACCGAGAAACTCGCAAAGTGGCTTCCAGCCTTGGTCGGATGAAAATATAAGAAGTCGATCCGCCGGTACGGCAGCCTTTACATCGGCTATATGCTGATGATAGAGATCTATAGCCTTGTCACGATCGTTCATGGTTCCCTTGTGTAAACGTTGCCAGACAAGCTTGCGAATCATACCACCAAGTTTGCGCGCGAAAGGGGTGACAAATTCCAGCACCTTGAACTGCCATATATATACCATCGGATAGATGGTGCTCATGGTGCTTTCATACCAGGCTTGGGCGCCACCCGGGTGAATAGTAAGCAACACCTTGGCATCGGGATAGGCAGCCAACAGCTCACGCCATACACAACACGTCGGGTTGTCCACCGCGGCTGTATATTTTGAAAATACCTGTTCCCAATCTTGCTGTGTGCCTGGTTCCGCGTTTGCCACCTTGAGCCAAAAATCCACGTGCGATTTGTTTTCCTTGATCTCCTGCACTTCATACATGTGATAGCATGGAAAGCCGAGCTGATTAAGCGCCGTATAAACTGATAATGTGCCGGTGCGCCCAAAGCCTGCACCGATAATTTGAAGGGCCATGCTTAAACCTCCTCTATTTATTGATTTCCTGTCACCCGGGGGAAGATGTGCCTACAGGCAGTTTAAACTCTTTAAAGAATTGCCATATGATCTCATTGGCATTGAGACTTACTGCTGTTTTACCATATATTTTTACGGGAAAGAATTTTGGCCTTCCGGGCCAGGTATGGCCGCCGCCTTCTATTCTGTAAAATATTACTTTTGCCGCTCCATGTCCTTTGCCATAAACGCAGCGTTTAACTAATAAGCCGGATGGATCCTTTTTCAATTCATTGCAGACCGGTTCCGGGTCGCAGCCGTTCTTCTTTACCCACCATTGTATATACTCTTCAGCCGACAAACTTGAACCACGATATGTGCCCGCAGTTCCGCCTTCATAATAGGCTAATTGATCGTCCGTTCCATGAAAATAGAGAACCGGCACAGGGCGTTTTGGTTTCCACTTTCTGTCCATACCTTTAACTATAGTTCCGGCAACAGGAGCGATTGCCGCTATCTTATCTGAAATCGCTGATCCCAGAAAATTTGCCATGCCTCCGCCGTTCGAATATCCGGTGACATAAACATGCCTTGGGTCAATATATCTGCATATCAATTCATCAATTAATGCTGATATGAATTTAACATCATCAACCTCAGGCACCCGACTATCATTCCAATAAAGCCTGTTCTTGTATATTCCTATAGCATCGGGATATGCCACCACAAAATTATTACCATCAGCAAAGTCAGATAAGCCTGTGATTCTTTCCATTTGAATGCCGGTCATTTGCCCGCCGTGCATCATAATCACCAATGGCAGGCGCGCACCGGGCTTGAACCCGGATGGCATATGCACACGATATGTCCGTTTTCGATTATCGACCACCATTGTGCAGTCATAATCGCCCGGAGATTTGAAATCTCTTTCGGCAGATGCTGTATTTAAACCGGCGGTCTGATCTATAATATTTTTTTTCAGCATATTAGTTCACCTGCAAAATTATCCCGTTTCATTATCGCATATTGCTCTCTCAGCACGCGTTTCAGCTTTTTCCCTGAAGTTGAAGAAGGAATTTCATCAGTAAAAATTACTTCCTTAGGCTTCTTATGGGATGCGAGCCTATCTTTTATGTAATCTATGATATCCTGCTCGCTTATAGTTGAATTTTCTTTTGGAACCACATAAGCGACAAGCCTTTCTCCCCAATGCTGATCAGGCACACCGATCACCGAAGCATCATACACACCCCTATGGTTGAGAAGCACTTCCTCAATTTCGGCAGGATAAATATTTACACCGCCGGAAATCACCATATCAACATCCCTGTCTGCGATATAGTAATATCCATCTTCATCCATTCTGGCCATATCACCTACCGTAAAATAGCCGTTATAGTAATTCGCTTCTGTTGCTTCCGGATTTTTATAATAACCGCTCAGCAAAAAAGGACTTCTGACATATATTTTCCCTATTTCGCCGATCTGAACTTCGTTATTATCGGCATCTAACAGCTTAATATCCACACCGGGGGCTGCTTTTCCGCAGCTGCCCGGTTTTTTTATCTGGTCCTCCGGTTGCAGAAATGTCACGCAGCTTAGTTCGGTTCCCCCGTACAATTCATAGATCTTATCATTGCCGAAGATTTCAACGGCCTTTTTCTTAAGTGCAAAAGGGAACGCCTCTCCGGTAACTATTATCAGACGAAGTGATGATATGTCATAACTTTTTAATATGTTTTCGGGCAGATTGCAAATTCTGTTAAGCATGGTCGGGACAACAAAAGTAGTGGTAACCCGATGTTTTTGTATCAGCTCAAGAAAATTCCTTGTATCAAATTTTGGCATGATAACAACCGTATTGCCGAATAAAAAAGAACAGGTCGCAAAACTCAAAGGTGCGGTATGGCACAGAGGGCCTGCCACAATATGTATGTCATCAAAACCCCAGCTGGTTATGAATGCATATAAAAGCATGATATTCAGCCTGTTTTCGCTGTTTCTGACAACACCCTTTGGTCTGCCGGTTGTCCCGGAAGTATATATCAATGAAGATGCCATCCCATAACCGGAATTTTCAACACATGGTTGACTGTCAATACCAGTATTAATAAGATTATTAAATTCTATAGTCTCTAACCTTGCCGGTCCGTTTGCGCAAACATATACCTGTTCAGGATTTTTGATTTTGTCTTTAATACCGGAAATTACCTTTTCAAATTGATGATCGTAAATCAAAATCTTTGATTTCGAATCGTTCACAATATGAGCCACTTCATCTTCTTTGAAGCGATAATTAATGAAAACAGGCGTTGAGAAAATCTTTCCGCAAGCGTGCCATATATATATTGTTTCCGGACAGTTTGGCATTAGAACCGAAATACGTGATCCGGGCGCAGCTCCAAGCTGCATTAAAGAATTTGCAAGAATAGCACCGGTTCTTTCAAGGTTTTTGTATGATATCACAGTATCATTTATTATAATTGCCGGACGTTTTGGTATCCTCTTTGCATGATTCGCAATCCCAAGCTTTTTGCTGTCGATACCATTTATATAATTATCAAGATACATATTACAAACCCTTATAATAATTTTGATCCGGCGCCTGCGATTATTTCGGCAACCTATTTGGATTTCAATTTTAGTTACTGTATGATATGTTTTTAAAGTAGTTGTCCGTCCCACAGCATGGCACAAAAATCCGCCCACGGCAGCACAGTAATGTTTGAAGTAATTTTTCTTGCGATGGGATCACGGGATACAATGAAATTCTTTTTGCAGGTATATTCTTCATTGAACAACCTGATTCCCTTTATGTTATCACCCGCTGATTCTGTGGACTTTATTTCGATAGCAATTTCTGCCTCGCCTAAGATGAGATCCACCTCCGATCCGGAAGCAGTTTTCCAGAAATAAACCGGAAAATCCTTACGGCTATAGTGACGGTATGCCCAGCACTCCTGGAGGATGAACTGTTCAAATGACCGGCCGTATGGGTCGGTTCCGGGAGAAAGTGATTTATAGTTTAAAAGCGCCGATACAATACCCATATCAAAGAAAAAAAATTTGGCGGTTTCGATAAGTCGCCTTTTTTTGGATTTTTTCCATGGCGGCAATTGGCGACCTATAAGCGTATCTTCCAGAATCTGATAGTATTCCCGAATTGTCTTTACAGAAACACCCGCTTCCCGTGCGGCATTGGAATAATTTAGCAACATCCCGTTTGTAAGAGCCGCCGAATTTAAAAACCGGGAGAATGCAGGAATGTTTCTTGTCAAAGCCTCGGCCTGTATTTCCTCTTTAAGATAATCGTAAACATATGCCTTTACATCCATTTCACTATCGGCAGACAGATAATGGGAAGGCAGAAGGCCATAAAGAAGCGCTTTGTTTAAATTAAAATCCTTTTTGAGTTCATGGGTTACAAGGGGGTAAAGCTCAAATCTCCACGCCCTCCCGCCCAAAAGGTTTACTGTCGATCTTTTTAGTTTTCGTGCACTCGATCCGGAAAGAACGAACCGGTATTTATTATTTTCAATCAACCAATGGATTTCGTCCATCAGGTGCGGAATTTTTTGCACCTCATCAATGACTACATCATGGGAAGGTTGCGCTTCAAGGATTTGCCGCAATTTCTTGGGATTCTGGTTAAGTGAGAGAAACAAATCATGATCCAGAAGGTCGATCCAACAGGCATTGGAAAACTGCTGCTTCAAGAGGGTGGTCTTGCCGGTTTTTCTGGGACCCCACAAAAATGCAGAGCGGTTTTCTGGCAACAAAATAGTCTGAATGCGGGATATAATCGTATCGTTGTTTATCATGCTCCATAATTATGATATTTTGGAGTTTGGGTCAAGTTGTTTGTGATAATTTGGAGCAAGACTCAAATTATCTTAAAGCATATCTCTTTTTCCAGTCTCTCTGTCATACTGACGGAGAGACTGTTTCGAGATCATTTGTATTTAACCATTATTTAAGATTCGTTAATATATAATGGAGGAGACAATTACACTGCCTTATCAATCGGTAAATATAATTTATCTATATTTAAATACTTTGATACTTATTATTTTTGAAAAAAATTACGAACTTTAGCGGCAATCTGAACGTCGGTCATTTTGTCAACCGTTTCAACAGCAAGTATGCGGCTTTGTAATTCTTTGTTTTTTATGTGTTTAACAAATTTGTTTTTTGCCTCACCGGGACCAAAAATAAAAACGGAATCCGCATCATTAATGCTTGAAATTACTTCATCATAGTACTTTTTGACATGATGTTCATATTTTCTCTCGCGTCTGTCTTCAGGCACAATATCCTGTGGACCATATGGAGTCTTTGAGCGTGAGCCGCCCGAAGGGCGGACATGCCGTTCAAGATTTGATTCTATTGTTTTGATGTCTTCGTCTTCTCGGATAAGCACAACAATTACAGCTTTTTTATGATCTATCCATAACCCAATCTTTTTTTTCATAATTACTCCCTTTTTTAGTAGGCTAATCAAAAAACCTTTAGCAGTTTATTGGCGTGTAGTCCTAGTATACCTTCAATGACTGAAGGATCAAGGGGCAGGGTCTTTATGTAGTCCACATTTTTTTTAATGGATGTTACATCCGGATAATCGGATCCGAATATTATTTTGTGTCCGATTTTTCCAAGACGGGGAAAGTACTCGAGGAGTTTAGCCGGAGGCAATCCAGAAATTTCAAGATATATGTTTTTATGTAAAGAAGCCAGAGTAAATGCCTTGTCATACCATAATCCTCTGCCCGCATGGGCCATGACAATATTGAGATTCGGAAAATCTACTGCTACTTCATCCAGATAAATGGGATCACAATATTTCAGCTTAGTTCCCTCAAATACGGAAGTTCCTATATGATAAAGTATCGGAATTCCCAATCTTTGAGCTGTTGCATAAAGTGGATAAAGGTTTTGCTGATTCGGGTAGAAATGCTGATAGCTGGGCCACAGCTTTAATCCTTTAAAGCCTTCGCCGGCAAGCTTTTCCAGCATCACATCCATATGAATATCAAGAGCCGGATTTATGCTGCAAAATGGGATCAGCCTATGTTCCCCTTTGCACAGTGAAGCAACAAATTCGTTTGATACTATTCCTGTTACAGTTGGGATTCTTTCCGCAAGCAATACCGCAAAATCTATTTCTTCTTCATCAAGAAAAGACAGGATATCACCGGCAGTGGGAATGTTTGCAAATCGTTTGACCCATGCAGGATTCCTTTTTTTCAGCAATCCCATAGGCTGGGGTAAAAAATCTAAGGCCGGGCTTAATGGGTGATAATGAAAATCAATAATTTTCATAACTGTTCCGGATTACTCTCCATATACGGCATAAAACATTCTGATAAATTGCGTGTGGCTCTGGAATGCTATTTCAGGTATATCTTTGTGATAAAACCATGCGGCATCCGATGCGTCATAACCGGTGCAGATAATCCCGCTGTAGTTTCTGACAAGATAACCAACAATAAGAACCGTGTTGTACTGCTTATTCTGGTTTGAGCTGACTCCGAGAAGCATTTCAATTTTGCCTTTTAAGCCTGTTTCTTCCTCAAGTTCACGCAAAGCGGCTTCTTCAGGATTTTCGCCAAGCTCGATAAACCCGCCAGGCAGACACCAGAATCCTGCCTTAGGTTCAACATTTCTCTTAACAAGAAGAACTCTTTTTTTATCATCAATTGTTACAAGACATGTTGCCGGAACAGGATTTTCATAAATAGGTTCGTTGCATTTTTCACAAAAAAGGCGAGCCCTGTCTTCCAATAACTTCCTGGTAAGTTTCTCCCCGCAATAGTTGCAGTTTGTTTTTTCCCGCATCAATCGTCAAAATTTCCTTTTGCGCCCTTGTCCGATATTATTGAAGCCGCTTTTTCAGATATTTTTTCGGGTGCCCATTGTAACGGATCTTCAATTCTTGCCGATTTTGCTCCGGGATCGTATGATCCGGCCTCGATTATTTTTTGTATGGCAAGAGGGGCGGAATCTTTGCCGTTAAAAACATTTACTATCATATTGTAAACGAAATCTTCCACTCTTTTTGCCATTCTGTTTCTGATATTTTCAGGCTGACTCAATATCTTGTTTTCGAAAGGCAGGTTGAGCGACTTGTAGTTTCCGCCTTTCCATTCTTTTGAATCTGCATAAGCGACCATTTGTTTCCATAACTCTTCCGTAACGCCCTCATCTTTTACCTTTATGAAATTTCCATTACTATCTAGTATTGCGTTTCCGTAGTCATTTACTTCAAGACCCCATGAAATCATCTGGAGAGCTGTTGCAACATTTGCCTTTGTCGTGCGGGTTTTTGAAGCTATTTCTCTTAATCTATCGGAGCTGTTTCCCGATGTTCCGTGCTGAGCTCCGGAAACCTTGTACTTAGCCAACGCATTATGAATACTGACTGTTAAATCCACCTGGATTCCCTGGGCGCTTGCCTCGATACCATGTGTCGTGCCGTTATTTAATGCTATCCAGTCCGGAAAAATATTGTGCGCATTAAGGCCCTGGATAAGAAATAATGCTTCACTAACGGTTGAAAGCCCATCTTTGCCTTTTATTTCACCAACTTCGGTTTCAAGGCCGGCCCATTTCGGCACAAACGGGTTCAGTTCTATATTTGCCAAAAGATTTTTGTCATCCGGCATATGGGATGCATCAATCGCAATAGAAGTCATGCCGGCTTCAAAAAGAGTAGGAATCTCGGTTTTTGCGGCAGCAATATCCTGCTCTCTCTTGATTCCATAGTGATCCGCATGAATAGCAACAGGTATTGTGATGCCAAGCTCATTACAAAGAGAATCTACCTGTCTTGCTATATTCCAGAAATTGATAGCGCAATATGCGCTTGCTCCTCCCTCGGATTTTGCGATTTCAATAATTATTGCGGAGTTGGCTCTTTGGGCAGCCATCAATGCGCCGCGGATTACTATATTGCTTCTTCCGTTTGCAGCCATTGAGATAGCCTTGCCTTTGGCTATCATAGCCCTGTCAATAAATTTTCCGCTGACTATAAGGGCTTTTGAATTCGGAAAAAGTTTCTTGATGTTTGGCGGCCGGCCTATGTTTAAGGCCTTTTCAAAATCAGAAATATCAGTTTTTATATTTGACATAGCAAACCTCCTTTATAAATTATATTGCTATAAATGATGAACTTTCTTACGAGTCCATCATAAATTAAATATGCTATAATTTATTAAAAACACAGTTTTTTACTTCCTATTCTATTTTTTTCTTTTTTTCTTTGTCATATTGTTCCAAAGTACTTTTCATGCTCTTTTCTGCATCATTATTATATGCTTCAATTTCAGCTTCAAAGGCCTTTTGTTTCTCAGTGAATTTGTTTACTTTTTCATTAAAAGTTGCTGTTTTCGAGTTATACTCAAACGCCTTAGGCCTTGTATTAATTTTTCCTTTAAGTGCATCAAGCTCACTTTTTTCTTTATTAAGATCATCAAATTCTTTATTTATTTCCTCTTGTTTTTTATCCAGGCGGTTTTTAGCTGCTTTCAATGCTTCAGTATTGCCTGTTCCACTCTTCTGGATGCTTTCTGTTTCCTGTGTTTGCTGTAACGGGTTTTCATCTCCAATTTCAGTATCTGCTTCAGTTTCTGTTGCCTCATCATCGCTATCGTTTTCATAGTTATTATATTCAATTGCTGAAGATTTTTGGCTTTTTGGGACTTTACTGTAATCGTCAGTATATTTGACATTACCGTTTTTATCCAGATAGCGGTAAAATTCAGCTGATGCCGGTACAGAAAATAACAATACCATAAAAAATGACAAGAGTTTTAAATTATTCATAAACAAGCCTCCGTATCAAACTCATTAGATAAAGCGGATTGAAGTCTTTCTAAACTTTTTTATGCTAAACCCAAAACGGATTAAGTTCAACATGTTTTGTGATTAATATGTTTATATGATATAAATTTTGAAATCTTTCCTGACAATTGTTGTTTTTGTTTTCTTATTTGATAATAATATAAAATAATATAAAGTTTTCCAGAATAATTATAGCAATTATATAGAAAAGTAATGACATAATGAGAAATTTGAAATTTATATTTATTTTGATTTTATTTATTTTTTTCGCTTGTATCCCCAAAACTGATGTTATTAAGGTTAAAGCGGGTGATGCCTCAGGAGAGGCTTTGTTTTCAAAGGCTGAAAATCTTTTTTCAGCGCAAAAATATAACAAAGCCCTTGCTGTGTATAATGACTTTATTACCAGGTATCCCAGAAGCACTCTTGTTCCTGCCGCTTTGTTTCGTATTGGAACAATTTACGAATCTTTAGCAGAAAACGATAAGGCGCGTAACAGCTATTTGCGTATTATAAATGACTATCCTGAAAATGCATATGTTCCGGAGGTAAAAATCAAGGTTCTTGAAGGGTATTTGAAGCAAGGATTGTATCAAGATGCAATAAATTTTTCCGCAGGCACATTTTCAGAAAATCTTTCTGCTAATTATCTTTCAAAAGCATATGTTTTAATTGGAGATGCTCAGCTTGCATTAAAACGTCCTTCAGATGCTGTGATCTCTTTCTTACATGCCCGCTTAAATAATACGGAAGATGAAAAAGGGCTTATTGATTCAAAGCTTGAAAATGCTTTTTTACAACTTAAAGAAAGTGATATTAAATATCTTATAAAAGGCACAAAAGACAATAATTTTAGAGGATACCTGCAATATCAGCTTGGTTTGCGCTATTATAAAAAGCAGATGTACAAAGACTCTGTAAATGTTTTAGATGCTTTTATACAAAAATTGCCCGATCATGAAAATGTTAAAGACGCAAAGATTGTTTTGCAAAATATTTATAAAAATTCAGCGGCCAAACCATTTATAATAGGATGTTTGCTTCCTTTAACAGGGAAATTAAATGTTTTTGGCAATAAAGCATTAAAAGGTGTAAAACTTGCTCTGAGCAAATTTTCCAATGAAGAAAGGCAAATATCGATAAATCTTGTGACTAGAGACACAGAATCGGATCCGGATAGTACTGCAAAAGCTTTGGAAGAACTTGTAAAGGAAAACGTATCGGCAATTATAGGGCCTATGGGAACAGATGAGTCAGTTATCGCGGCAAAACAAGCTCAGGCAAGCAAAATTCCGATAATACTTCTGACCCAGAAAGAAGGTGTCACAGACACAGGAGATTATGTTTTCAGGAACTTTTTAATGCCTGAAACACAGGTTAAGTCCATCGTAAAATATGCTATAGGGAAAAAAAGAATAAAAAGATTTGCTGTTTTATATCCACGTGAAAATTACGGAACAAAATTCTTAAGCTTGTTTTATAATGAAGTTTTGGCAAATGGCGGCACAGTCGCAAGTTTGGAATCATATGATCCAAACTGTACGGATTTTACCGATATTATTAAAAAAATCATTGGAAGCCAGCCCTCTTTTAACAGTAATATCGAGAATAAAGCGTCATCAGGGGTTATGCCTGCAGATGAAGAACAGGTTGGTAGCAACGATAAAAAACAGATTGGAAAAAAGATACCATTGCTTGATTTTGAAGCTGTTTTTATTCCCGATTCACCGGCAAAAGCCGGACTCATTATACCTCAGCTCGTATATAATGATATAAATAATGTGTACCTCCTGGGCACAAACCTCTGGCACTCACAAAAAATGATAAAAATGGCCGGTGAATTCATGCAGGAAAAGGCCATAATACCGGATGGGTTTTTTGGCGAAAAAAATTCCGATAAAATTAGAGATTTTATGGATTCTTTTACAGCATATTACGGCGAAGATCCGGAATTTATTGAAGCTGCTGCTTATGACACAGCTATGATGCTTTTTCAGACAGTTGGCAAATCCGGCGCACGGTTTCCTGAATCGGTAAGAAATGAACTTTTAAAAATCAAGAATTTTAAAGGGCTGACCGGGAGCATTTCTTTTAATGGTAAGCAGGATGTTCAAAGAGAACTATATCTTCTTACCATAAAAGGTGATGGTTTTATTGAGCTCGGTAAATAACCCTCTAATTTTTCAAAGGGCCCTGGCCTGTTGCTTCTAGCACACTTTGCCATAGTTTCCCGTTTGGATTTACCTGTTTTCTTTTTTTTGCGGACTCAATCATAGGAATATGAACAAAATTATTGCTCCAACTTCCGACGAGAAGCATGGTTTTACCTGCCATAGCAGCATGCACGGCGTCTCTTCCAAGAAAGCTGCAGAAAACATGATCATTTGCGTTTGCAGGAAGACTTCTTATGATGTAACTGGGGTCTATGTATTTCAAAGATGTTTCAATTTTTTTGGATTCGAAATAGTTCAGTATGGTTTCTTTAAGAAACGAGGCAAAATCGTTTAGCTTTATATTACCTGACGGGTCAACTTCTTCATCTTCACTTTTTACAAATTTCTGGCCTGCTCCTTCTGCAACCACTATCACTGCATGTTTTCTTTCCATCAGGCGCTTTTCTAAAGATGATAGGAGTCCGTTTGGACCATCTATATCAAAATCTATTTCGGGAATAAGCACAAAATTTACATCCTGCTGGGCAAGGACGGATGTTGCGGCTATAAAGCCGGAATATCTTCCCATGAGTTTAATAAGCCCTATTCCATTAACAAAGCTGCTTGACTCGTTATGAGCGCTCTTTATCGCAAGTGTAGCCACATCCACGGCAGTATCAAATCCGAATGAACGGGAAACCATATAAATATCATTATCGATAGTCTTTGGAACACCGACTACACTTATTTTAAGACCTCTTTCTGAAATTTCGTCTGCAATTTTTATTGCTGCTTTAAGTGTTCCATCGCCTCCTATCATGAAAAGGGCGCCTATGCCCATTCTTTCAAGACTATCAACAATCTCATCGATTGGCTGCGGTCCTCTGGATGAGCCAAGAATCGAGCCGCCTAGTTCAAGTATATGCAAAATTGTATCAGGCTTGAGTTCCATGATGTCATGCTTGTATTTTGGAATAAAACCTTGAAGACCGTATCTGATGCCATATATGTTCCGAACTCCGTATCTGTAATAAAGCTCCAAGACTATTGAGCGGATTATATCATTTAACCCCGGGCAAAGCCCGCCGCATGTAACAAGGGCGCATCTTAACTTGCTTGGATCAAAATAGATCATTTCTCTGGGACCTGCCATTTCAAATGCAGGAGGTTCTTTTCCATCTTTTATCATCATTGCGACTCTATACGGATTTACATCTATCAGCACCTTGTCTTTATCCGATATGAAAGTCTGCTTTACTATTCCATTTTCATTATAATGAACAGGAGCCGGTATTTTTGCTTCTCCGAGTGAAAGAATTGTAGTATTAATTTCAAAATAGTCTCTATCCATAATCAATATATTCCATCAAAACAGATTATTAATAAAATTTTTTATTTCCCGTTAAACCTGAAATTTCCTTTGCCAAGAATATCGTGAAGATGCAGCACTCCAAGAGTTTTATTTCCGGAATCCGTTATAGGAAGCACTGTAATCTGAAATTTTTCCATAAGATACAAAGCATCATACGCAGGAGAATCGGGTTTTGCTGTTCTGGGGTTTTGTGTCATTACATCTTCAGCTTTAAGTTCGTGAACATTGAGATTCTTTACTATCATTCGCCGGATATCGCCATCTGTTATTATGCCGGCAAGAACACCGTCTTTTTCAAGAACAAGGGTTGCACCTATCCCGCCTGAATCAACTTTTTGTATGGCCTCAATAATGCTGACCCCTTTGAATACGACAGGCAGCTTTTCTCCTGTAAGCATTATATCCTTAACCATGCCGGAAAGACGCTGACCAAGAATTCCGCCCGGATGAACCTTTCTGAAATCGCTTGATTTAAAATTTTTCTTGTTTATAAGAGTTACTGCAAGGGCATCTCCCATAGCAAGCAGCGCTGTTGTGCTGGCAGTCGGAGCAAGACCCAAAGGGCATGCTTCTTTTTCAACTCCGATATCAATAACAATATCACTGTATTTTGTCAGAGTTGATTTTATATTTCCTGTAAATGCTATTACCTTGCAACCCATTTTCCGGATTGTTGGAATAAGCACGTTCAGTTCATCTGTTTCTCCGCTGTTTGAAAGCGCAAGAAAGATATCATCTTTACATACAAGACCCAGGTCTCCGTGCACAGCTTCCACAGGGTGCAGGAAAAAAGATCTTGTTCCTGTGCTGTTTAATGTTGCAACTATTTTTCTACCTATAATTCCCGACTTGCCTATTCCACTCACTATCAACCGGCCGTTTGATTTATAAATCAGTTCAACCATATCGGCAAAGCTGTTGTCTATTCTCTCTATCAAATTTAAAATTCCCTGCGCTTCAATTTTAAGTACTTCAATAGCTTCATCTATGATCATTTTATTATCTTTCAATTTTATGAATTCTATAGAAAGTTCATATATTATTCATGCAAAAATCAAGCCTGTTAATCAGATACTGCTGGTATGTTGTCAACTTTTCTTTAAAAAATCAAGAGTTCTTTTATTCGAGGCATTTATCCCATTCAATCGGGAGAAGCTGCTTTTTGGTATTATTGCATTCCTTGCAGGCTGTGACTATATTGCCTTTCGTGCTTTTCCCGCCGCGTGAAATCGGAACTATATGATCCATGGTCAACTCCCTGGCTGAGAATTTACAGCCGCAATAATGGCATATTCCCTTTGCAAGTTTGCGTTTCCACCACTGGGAACATCTTAATTCACGAGCTAAGCTGCGCTCCCTTTTTAAGTCTTTTTCTTCAAGGTTGTAGGCAAAAGGTTCCATAAATACGCTTTTTACTTGTCCATCATTATTGATGGACTTCTTACGAGTCCATCAATATTTATTTAAGCTTTTTAGCCACTTTCTAATTTCTTTGTTTAAAATCTTATAATATTTTTCAGATCCGCCGAGACCGGTTCTTCCGAAAAAATAGTTTATCTCAAGAAAAAGCGGCTTTTTATCCGGATTATTTAAAGAAAAAATAAAATCAAACCCGGCAAGATTTATTCCCGTCTTATTGCAGAATTCTTTTGCCTTTGCTTCGGCAAGCCTCACAAGCTCAGGCTCCATATCAAACTCTATAGTTGCGCCCTGTGATAATCCGGCACAGAAACTATCCGGATTTTTTTGGATGCGCCAGTAGGAAATCGTTTTTTCCCCTATTGTGACAGTTCTTAAGGATTTATTTCCCGACTCAATATATTCCTGCAACAAAAAACCTTTTTGACCGCTTTTTTCATACTCTTTTATCTTTTCAATAAAGTATTTAAGATCGGATTGAGTTTTAACAAGATATACTGTTTCTCCTTCTCCGCCCCAGCCTAATTTTAAAACAAACGGATAAGTAAATAAAAATTTTTCATTTTTTATATTGCCGTCATGATCACACAAATATGATAAAGAAGTAAATATTTTACTTGCAGGATGTGCGGTTCCGGTTTTTTGGAACAAAAGAATCTGACCTGTTTTTCCGGGATATTCAAACCTTGCATCATAGTTGGGAAATACATTTTTACAGTTTTTTTTAGCCATGCGGTACAGAGTTTCGCTGCACCCCTGGGGCAGAATTACCGCATCTGCATGTTTTATCTGTTCAAGATCATCAGAACAGGGCTTTCGTCCGGCGCATATTATGTTTTTATCCGCTGTAAAACAGGGGTGAAAAGAAAGAATCATCAGTACCCGAATTTTGTTAAGGTTCTGTCGTTTTTACTCCAGTCCTTATCTACCTTCACAAATAATTTAAGAAAAACCTTCACGCCGATAAGTTGTTCTATTTCTTCTCTTGCTTGCGTTCCTATTTGTTTGAGCTTGCTCCCGTTTTTCCCGATTATAATTCCCTTTTGAGAATCACGCTCAATATGAATTGTTGCTTCTATTGCCACGACTCCTTTTCCTTTTTTTTCTGTAAAAGAATCAATTGTTACAGCCGAAGCATAAGGGATTTCCTGGCCTGTAAGCCGGAATATTTTTTCTCTTATCATTTCTGCTGCAATAAAGCGCTCGGGAAGATCCGTAACCATATCTTCGGGGAAAAACGGAGGACCTGGTGGCAAGAGGTTTTCTATAGCAAAAAAAAGTTCTTCAATGCCTTCAGCGCTTTTTGCTGAAACAGGAATAACCCTTTCAAACTCCAGATGTTTCTGCCATTGAAATATTATATCAGGCAGCTTTGACTTATCAACGATATCAATTTTATTCAATGCAAGCACAACAGGCTTATTAATCTTTTTGATATTGTTTATAAGTATTGACTCCGATTCCGGATCAGGATTTACTGCATCTCCGACCAGCAATATGATATCAACATCTCCGAAAGCGGAAAGCGCAGTATCGACTATTTTTATATTTAAGGCATTATTTGCTCTGTGAATACCAGGAGTATCAATCAAAACAAGCTGAGATGAGGGCCTGTGCACTACTCCTAGTATTTTATTTCTTGTTGTCTGGGGTTTTTTTGAAGTAATTGAAATTTTAAAACCGAGCAGCTTATTTAAAAGAGTCGATTTTCCCGCATTAGGAGCTCCGGCAATAGCAACATAACCGGATCTAAATTCTCCCTGTTCTTCGGATTTTCTATCCTTCATAATACAATATTATTATAGTGGGTTGTTTAAGGTCAGCTTTTCTATGGCATCCCACAGGGGGTTTTTGCCTGTTTTGGTTTTTGCCGAAAAGACAATAAAACCTTCTTTATCTGTTGAAAGTGATTCCGAAATTATCATTTGCTGTTGTTTCTGCTGAGCTTTTGAAAGCTTGTCTGCTTTTGTAAGAACGCGGATAAAAGGAATATTGTAATAATTAAGCCAATCCATAAAAGTTATTTCTTCAGGGCCGGGGATGCGGCGTAAATCCATTATGAGAACAACTCCTTTTAAGGTTCTCCTGGTTTTTAAATATGTCTCAATCATGTCTCCCCATTTTTTTCTGACAGGAGCCGGAACTTTTGCATATCCGTATCCGGGAATATCAACAAATCTTAACATGTCATTTATCAGAAAAAAATTTATAAGCTGAGTTTTTCCCGGCGTTGAACCGGTTTTTACAAGTTGTTTGCGGTTTAACAGAGTGTTTATCAATGAGGATTTACCGACATTGGAACGTCCGGCAAAGGCTATTTCGGGCAGATCTTCTTCCGGGTACTGGGAAGGTTTTACAGCGCTTTTAACAAATTCGGCTGATTTAATAATCATATTTGATTACACTATACAACCTTATTTAGAGGATATTCTATAATGCCTTCTGCTCCGTTTTTCAAAAGTTCAGGAATCAGATCTCTTATGATATTGACATTGGCAACCGTCTCAACGGAAAACCATTTTGACTGATAAAGAGAAGAAACAGTGGGAGCATTAAGGCTTGGAAGCAGAGATACAATTTTTTCAAGACGCTCTTCCGGAACATTCATTTTAAGTCCGACAAGTTTTTCCGCAAGAAGCGCTCCTTTTAACAGAAGTGCAATCTGCTCGATTTTCTCACGCTTGAATTTGTTTTCCCATGCCTTATGATTTACAATGAGCTGAGTGTTTGTCTGCATCATTTCATGAATAATACGAAGCCCATGAGCTTTTATGGTGCTTCCCGTTTCCGTAACCTCAACTATAGCATCAGCCAGTCCGGAAACAATTTTTGCCTCGTTACTCCCCAGGAAAACTCCACCATTACGTTTATGTTCCGTTCCTTAAAATATCTTTTCGTATATTTAACGAGTTCGGTTGAAATTTTTTTGCCTTCAAGATCCTCAAGCTTTTTAACAGGAGAGTCATATGCTACTGCAATAACCCATTTTGCGGGTCTTGAGCTTACTTTCGAATAAACAAGATCTGCAACAACATGAACATCGGAATTGTTTTCTGCTATCCAGTCTTTGCCTGTAAGGGCTGCGTCAAGAGTTTCGTTTTCAACATATATCGACATTTCCTGAGCTCTGCAAATTGCGCATTCAATAGCATCATCATTTATTTCAGGGAAATAGCTTCTTCCATTAACGTTAATTGTCCAGCCAGAACGTTTGAAAAGAGCAATCGTTGCGCTTTCCAAGCTTCCTTTAGGAATGCCCAGCTTTAATTTTTCATTCATTTCTTATATACCTCTTCAGGATTAAATATCAATTTGCCAACATTAATTAGAGAGCCGTTTTCAACCTTTCTGTAAAAACAGCTTCTATGGCCCGTATGGCAGGCAGCCTTGCCGGTTTGCTCAACCTTCAGCAGAACTGTATCTTTGTCGCAATCAACTAATATTTCTTTTACAATCTGGATATTTCCTGAAGTTTCCCCCTTAATCCAAAGTTTCTTCCGGCTTCTGCTGAAATAGGTAGCTTTGCCTGTTGCAAGAGTTTTTGCCCATGCATCCTGATTCATATAAGCAAGCATCAATACTTCGCCTGTTTCATAATCCTGAACAATTGCAGGAACAAGGCCATTTATTTTTTTAAAATCAAGTGTTATCAATTATACCCCATTAAATTTAAAATATATCTAATTGTGATCTCTGTAAAAACTTATCAATTAACTGCACGTATAGCACATAATATTTTTTGTGTAAACCTTAGACCTTTATTATTCCTAAAAGTTTCATACCTTCGAAAAAAAGAGCAAATGCTAAAACAAATAATACCAAACCAAGGAAACGCATTGTGTATATGTACATGTTGCCACATAAAAAAGATTTTGATTTGCCAACCAAAATGGCTACTATAATTTTTGATCCCACCAGTAAAATATAAAAACTACAAACAAAAGCCAAAGGCGCTATAATGTTTAGACTCATAGCTTTGGTCATAGTTGGAGCACCAACGCTAAACCAAAATAAGTAGGGATGGGGGTTTAGAACATTTGCCAATATTCCTTTTGTTAAAGATCTATATGGTGTCTTTTGAAGATTAAGTTCATATCCTTTAGAATGTATGCTTTTGCAGCCCATAAATAAAATAAAGAAACCGCCGGTTAGCGAAATAATTCCCAATATTTTATGGAAATTGGATAGCTCAGCCAAAATGAATAAAGTTAAAATAATTATTGGCAAATCGGTGATAATCGGAGCGAAAGCAATTTTAACACCGGATTTAATACCATGTTGAAGAGTTTCAGAAATTACGAGAGTCAAAAGTGGGCCTGGGGCTAACCCTGCGGATAGACCTAAAATGATTCCGGTAATTAATAAATTTACCAAAGTTAGGATACTGCCTGCCTCGAATAATTAATAAACTTTTAATTTAAAGCTGTTTCCTTGTATCGGGAATGCCGTTTGAAACGAATCGTGTGATAAAATCGAGCTGAGGCTTATGAAATCCCAAATAGAAAGAGCCGCTTGGGCACCCGTACCGCTCGGCCTCGAAATAGGCGGTCGTCCTTTTCCGGCGCGCTAACCACAACTTGCTTAGAACACACGAGGAGTTTTGGATAAGCTCCTTAAAATCGATCTTGCCCTGATGCTCCAGTTCCAGAGATAGTGGCTGACAGACTGTCGGCACAATACCTTCCGTCGGTTCGATGTCGGTGTAGAAGATACCGTATGGTTCTTCAGACTGGCCCAGTGCCTCAAGAAGTTCGTACAATGTCTCATTTATAACATACTTCTTTTAAAGTAATACTAATAAAAGATCAAATCATTATTGTTAAATACCTGTGCATAAGGGGAATTGATAAGAAAGAGTTATATGTTATTCCCATAACCGTACCAAAAACATAATTTTTATAAGATTGACATATGCACTATATTTTAGATATTTATACCTTAATAACAAATTTATTATAGGGAGGTAAAACATGTCAGGTCTAAACAAAGTGATGCTAATCGGCAGGCTGGGCAAAGATCCGGAGATCCGCTATACAACCGCAGGAGTTGCAATTGCTAATTTCACTATTGCAACATCCGAAGACTGGAAAGATAAAGATAGCGGTGAAAAAAAAGAGCGTACCGAATGGCATCGCATAGTGGCTTTTGGCAAACTGGGTGAGATATGCGGAGAATATCTTACAAAAGGAAAACAAGTTTATATTGAAGGCCGGCTTCAGACAAGAGCCTGGGATGATAAAGACGGGAATAAAAGATATACAACCGAAGTTGTAGCTTCCGATATGCAGTTTCTCGACAAAAAAGATTCAGGCGATTCAGCAAGAAGGGATTTTAATAGTAATGATGTTATGGATCGCGGCATCCCGGGTCCCATGCATCATGACTCTAAGGATGATGATATACCCTTTTGATGGCAAGTCGCATTCAAATTCTATCTGCGTTGGCTTCTTCGGTTCTGTCCCCGGCGTATTCATATACGCCTGCGGGAAAACCTCCTTGCTTCCTTGCTATCTTTTTGAATGCAACTTGGTATGTACCATATAAGCATCAGCTTTAATCGGTTTTACTATAAAATAGAGTTCAGAAGAGGGCTTTTTATATATCACTCCAAACTAATTGACTGTATGCCCAATATTTTATGATCAGTAAGACAAGGTTTGTTATTTGAGATGCCGTTATTAGATAGTTTAATGAGAGATTGGAAAACTTATCAGGCCATCAGGATTATTTATTCTCATCGATTTTTTCGGGCGTTTTTTTCTCAGATTCGGATGTGGCTGATTTAAAATTTTTAATAGCTTTGCCTAATCCCGCTCCTATTTCAGGAAGTTTGCCTGCTCCAAATATTATAAGAACTATAATCAATATTATTATAAGTTCCTGCATTCCGATTCCAAACATGTTTCCTCCAAGTA
>DYJH01000043.1:20938-24464 GCA_020723255.1 Desulfonema limicola
TATGAAAACGATTCTATAACAACTTAGTTGATTATATTACCGGTCATTGTTAATGTCAATTTATAAACAGAAACCGGACACAATAGCATTACCAGTATTTCCGGTCATAATCACGGTACATCCCGTGAAGATACCGGCCAAACTTGATACCGCCCCAGAATAATTTCACAAAATCCTTAACCGGAACTTTGACCTTGTTGATACGCGGGGGGATCCTGGCTGCACCAAGTGCATAAAGGATTGAGAAATAGCGGTAAAATAGCTTTAATGACAGTTTTGTGGGTAAAATTGTGTGAAGGCAATCGTAATATAGACAGGGGTCTTCACAAATAAAGGTATTTTTTGCGTCATCGAAAGCTTCGGTCCCCGGCGGCGGAGAGAGAACAGTGAAGGCAAATTCAGCGGGTGAAAGTTCATCAATTGTCTTGTGCACTATTTCGAAATCTTCTTTATCGAAATCAGGGTTGATCATCAATGCGGCATGAATGTTCAAATTTAGATCCAGCAAAATCTTTCTTGCTTTTCTGTTTTGATCGGAGGTGGCTTTTTTATTGTATCCCATCAAATTCTTTTCTTCCAGTGATTCGAACCCCACATAAACAAGCTCAAGACCGGCTTTTTTCCACAAAGCAAACAAGTCTGGATGCCTGCAGATTGTATCACTTCTTGCCCATGAGAGATATTTTTTCTTTACCCCTCTCTCAATAAGCATTTTGGCAAGCTGCCTCATTCGTTTAGCATTGATGAAAGTTTCATCATCAACAAAATAGATATATTCCTGAGGAAGTGAAGCGATCTCATCAACTACGTCCTCGATGCTGCGCTGGAGGTATTTGCCGTTTGCAAGAAAGTGAACGACACAAAAACTGCACCGGTTGGGACAACCCACACTTGTCCTCACACAGGCGATTTTAGGAAAAAGGGTTTTTAATTTTTGATTCGGTTCGCCATAGCAGATGCAATAATATTTCGACATATCAACAAGATCACGGCGGGGATGGGTATTGATGCCGTCTGGATGAAGCGGCGGTGGGGGTTGGGCAGAAAGGCGGTCGAAATTTGCCGAACCTGTATGCAAAATCCAGTCTGTTTCCGGAATCGGCCGTCCGCTTTCCATGGCATTTATTATTGTTTTAATAGCCGAAACGCCGTCTCCCCGAACAACAATATCAAACAGTTCCTGGGTATTGCAATCTGCGGGATAACTTGAAGCGTGTATGCCGCCAAGACAAGTCAAAACACCCGGCAAATTTTTTTTAGCCAGACCGGCCAGCTCCCTATTTGTTCGGTACTGCCCGGAAAAACCTCCGAAGCCAATAAAGTCAGGGCGGTATTCTTTAAGCACGCGCAAGTATGTTTTCAGAGGTCTTTTTTGTACAGCCAGATCACAGATCCTGACATCGTGGGGAAATTGAACTGCCCCTGCAATAAGCTCCTGAGCATAAGGTTCAAGCAGCAACATACTCTGAAGCCAGCGCGAGGTGGGCAGGTAGGCGTGAGGTCTTACCAGAAGAATTTTCATCGTAATTGTTTTAATCCAATTGATAATGAATTTAAATCATATCCGCTTGTTATAAAGCAGTCTCATTCAATTCCTGCCTGCCTACTGTCTTTATTTTTTTCGTATTTAATATTATTCATTTAACAATATTGTCAAATGTATTATATTCGTTATATTCTTTTTAATAAGCTTAAAAGACCCGGCGGATAAGGATATGGCTGCGACTTACATCGGGCAACTTTCTTATGAAGACCCATTATACCGATATCTGCAATACCATATTATGCCTCAAATGGGAATCTCAGCATATGAGGCACAATATCTGGTTTTTAAGTTTCCGGATTCCCGGAATGTGTATATGTATGAAGACAGTAAAAGAGGCGCCAGAGTTGTTGGAAAGTTTTTCAAATCTTATGATCGGAATCATGCCAGAAAAAACGGTGAAAATGAATTCAATAACCTGATCTTCCTTAGAAGTCTGGGCTTTTCCGGCTACCCTCATTATGTAGTAATGCCGCTGGGGTTTAACCCTGATATTGATAATGTGCTGGTAGAGGAGTATATTAAAGGAGACACGTTAAGTGTTGTTATAAACAACGCTATTAGTTTGGAAAAGCGGAACCGTCTTTTTTGTAAACTTTCCGCTCTTGCCCAATTTTTATCAGTATTGCATAATAGCACAGCGGATGGAAGCGCTGTTGATTTCGATGAAAGCATACATTATATGATCCGGCTTTTGAAATCTTTAATCGAAAAAGGGGGACTGGACCATGACTCTACCAATGAGCTAAACCATTGGGGCGATGTATGGCGCAAAAAAAGTTGCATGTGGGAAGATCGTAATGTGCTTGTTCATGGAGATATGACTCCATCCAATATCCTTTTCGGCAAAGATTGGGATACAATGGCCATTGATCTTGAGAGGATGAAACGGGCAGACCGTGTTTTTGATCTCGGGCGGCTTTGCGGCGAACTCAAGCATTCCTTTTTCAGGGCAACCGGCAACCCATTTTCAGCCGAGCCGTTTATAGGGCATTTTTTATGGGAATACAGCCGTTATTTTCCGGATCAGAACAATGCGTTTCATTCAATTACACGACGGATACCATTTTACATGGGCATAACTCTTTTACGCATCGCCCGGAATTCCTGGATTGACGAAAATTACAGGAAGCAACTTATTCATGAAGCAAAACAGACTTTGAGGACACAGATATGATCATACGGGGAATTATATTTGACGTCAACGGAACCCTTATCGACATTAAAACAGATGAAGACTATGAAGAAATCTACCGGGCTGTTAGTCATTTTCTCACGTATTATGGCATTAAGCTGCATCGCTGGGAAGTCAAAGAGATGTATTACAGAATCATGTGTCAGCGGCGGGAAGCAAGCGGGGAAAAATATCCTGAGTTTGATGCAGTAGAAGTCTGGCGTAAACTGATAGGCAGATATCTGGATGAACAAACGCTTGAACCGGGCAGTTCCAAATATTTATCATGTTTTCTGGCCGATATGTACCGAGGCATCTCCAGATTCCGCCTCCAGACATATTCCGATGTTATAAGCGTTTTGGAGGAATTAAGCTCCCGTTTCAGCCTTGCAGTTGTTTCCGACGCTCAATCCTGCTGGGCTTTGCCTGAAATGAGAGCCGTTGGGATCTTGTCGTATTTCAATCCAATCATCATATCAAGCGATTATGGTTTCAGAAAACCTGACACAAGATTATTTGAAGCGGCACTCTCCGGAATGGAGCTTTTGCCGGAAGATGTAATCTTTGTAGGAAACGATATGTACCGGGACATTTTCGGCGCCGGACAGCTTGGATTAAAAACCGTATTCTTCTCTTCAAACCAGGGCACAAAACAGATGGATGGTGTCAGTCCGGATTATACTATTTATAAATTTGCCGAGCTGCTGCAGGCTATCAGGTTTTTTGAGGAGAAAGACTGTTACAATCACCCTTTCTGACATGAGATCGTGATTTAATCAAATCTTAAACCATGTAAACACTTTTGAACG
>DYJH01000044.1:0-15182 GCA_020723255.1 Desulfonema limicola
CTTCGAGGGTTCTCCCATCTGCAAAGTACGCAATCAGCGTTTGAAAAAATTCGGTGTAAGAAACGTTTCTCTCCTTCAACATGATTTAGCTCCTTTTTGTTTTTGTGAATAGTTGTTTGCTTTTTGAAATATTTATAATTGATTTTTCTTAGTTTCTTGACAAAAAAAATTCAGCATCATATATATAGAAAATAATATAGATCAGTATCAATTTGTTAAATCGTTAGTAATGAATATTTCCGTATATGCAATGCGGTTTTTGACGTATTTATTAGGGAGATCATAAATTGGGTATTGATTCTTTACAAGGAACAAAGTTTTCCCTTCACAATATCGTATTGTACGATTCGTTCGGCTCTTTACTCAGGGATTATCGGCGATGGCGCAACCTGACCCAAGAAAAACTCGCAGAATTAGTCAAAGTCGGCGTGCGAGAATTACGAAATTGGGAAGCAGATTATCGACGGCCCAGTACCGATAACCTTCATGATATTTCGGAAGTTACCGGCATCCCAATGCAGGTGTGCGTGGCGCTTAATGTAAATCAGCCCATCTGGTATTCGCTAAGGAAGAGGATGTTTATGTACTCTTCCATGGAAGAAGAATATTTTTATTCCCCTGAGTTATTCAAACAATATAAAAATCGTGACAATTATGCCAGCCTGGAGAAGGTCACCATTGCCAAAGACAGGCACATTGATATGATTCATTCGTGCCATCAAGATCTATATGGTTCCGAGAAACTCTTGCAACGGAATGTGATCAAGGCAGCCGCCCGCATACTTCCCGACTATAACAAAATATTTTTTGACTGTTGGGGCCATTACGTAGGCCATCAAGTTTGCTTACCCATAAACATGGAAGTATATCAGGAACTCAAGAAACAAAGGACCATAGAAGATTATCTGACCAGAGAAATGATAGTCGATATTATCTCACTGGGGGGAGGCGTTTTTTTCTATTATTCTACATTTGCGGTCAATATCAGCATCTCATCCGAGCTGACTTCATATGGCTTTCATGTACTTAACAAAATAAAACATAAAAAACGATACTTGCTTGCCAGCCATACGGTCACAAGAGAATCGGCAATAATCCAAAAACATTTGGGTTTGAAATTAGCAAAGGTTTTTGAATATCATTCCGCTGAAGATTGTCCTAAAATCCATGAGACAGAATTAGAGATTCATATGAGACTTAATGGATCTGTCGGATCTGCTGCTAAACAGTTTGCCAAGAAAAACTTGAACGAAAGTACTATGAGAAGAACCAAACAGGTATGGTCGCCGGCAATCCAACAAATAAATCAAGAAATCTTGCCATCTCAAAAAAAACAATCTTTAGTTGAAATAGTGCAACCTTGTGCATTAACCGTTGATAACAATACTAATGCGCTAAAGGTTGATATTTTCTCTTTGAACAGGAGAGAACAGAAATATCAAAAAAAACTGAAAACCCAAACATATAAGTCCAAGGTAAATATTGAAACCTGTCCTAATACAATATGCACGCTATATGGTAAATCAGGCAAAACTAATATTAGTTCCAATGGCACATATAGATCAAAAGACGGTAGCATCTTACGCCGATTTATCTGCAAAGAATGCGGCAAATCATTCTGCAGCAGGACGCAAAGCATCTTTTACGGCCTTCGATCTCCGGAAGAAAAGATTCTTGAGGCTATCAGACTTTTGGTTAGTGGATCTTCCTTACGAGGCGTGGGAGAAATCATCGGGGTACAATCCCGTACGGTCCGTTCGTGGCTCAAAGCCGCAGCTGAGCAAGCTGAGCTAAATGAAAGAGTAAACTCCATGCTTATAAAGGAACTTAAGGTCACTCAGATAGAATTAGAAGATTTATGGGCTTTTGCAAAAAACAAATCTATTTGCCAAAGACATATTTGTGGATAACGCTGTTAATGCATGTTGTAGTGATTTAAATAATTAGCGGTGGAATGCCTCCCCTCCCCAAATAGGAGGCACATCTGCCAAAGTGAGAATACCGGGCTTGGCATCGATAACATAAGGAACAGCATGCATCGCTGTTGCCAAGCAGGCTTGATCTGTATGGATTTCACCGTGAATACCCATGTCAATTCTTACAGATATTGAAGGAAGTCCCTCGAGAACAAGCATCCAGTAGCCATCGCCAAGTGGCCACTCCGGCGCCAGTTTCGGGTACATTCGAGTAAAGTACTGCATTGTAATTTGTTGTTTTTCTTCGGATATGATTCTTGTACCGAAATTCATTGCTCCCACGGTTCCCTTATGAATCAAACCGGCGGCCACCTGTAAATCTTCAGTAGCGAGAACGACATTACGAAAATTCTCGATCTTATCGATCTTAAGACCAACGGCGTCAGCCACCAACATTGCCGAATGCCTCCACACCTGACCAACAATATCGAAAGTACCGTTAAGGACTGTGTATAGATCCGCATGGGCTGTGCCTGCGACCTCCCAAAGCCGCTTTGCCTTGAAGTTGTTCTCCCATGGCAGCGCCTCTTCAATTTGTCTTTTTCACCAATCAGGTGGCTGTTGCATCATAACGCTATCTCCTTCAATTCTTCCGAGCCCGTGTCATCTGGAGAGTTTTTTTCCAACCAATCCGCCCAACCACAGCAGGCTGCCAAAAAATGCTATACCCACAAAAAGCGAACAAAACATCTGGAGAAAATCGCCGCCTGCTTGTAAGTGCGGAATTGTGCCCACGGTGAGAAACAACATGGTGGCATTATTCACCAGATTTTTCACCCAACCCATCACGAGGCAATACACTAAAGCCACTACCAATCCTAAGGCGCCTAATAATCCAGCAGTTCCCATGATCTGTGGAAAGGCATGAAGTAAAAATGCTGCCAACAAACCCACAGATGAACCCACCACAGCAGCGTAGAGCTTGTCAAAGCGCATCTGCTCAACACCTGCCCAGTAAAACAACCACAAAAAACCTGCCCAGAACTCCAATATGCCCAAATAATGGGTAATGGCAAGGTAGATAACGACTGTCAGAGCAACGGCAACTAACATCATCAAGCCCTTAACGGGGGAAATGGGCTGAGTTATCGTTTCCCGTTCCATTTCACTTTCATCCATAACTAAGTTCTCCATTGGTCTGAGAGCTAAGACGCGGTAAGCATCCGGGTTTCGGCAATTGCCATGAACCCGTTATCAATCTGCAAGTCCACGCCATTGATAAAGCTTGCCATATCGCTGTTCAGAAATACCAGGGGATGCCCCATCTCTTCCGCTTTGGCATAACGCCCGATAGCATAGCGCTTGATTATTTCTTCCCCGTGGACGGCGATAAAGGCCGGCAGCAATGGAGTCGCTGTCGAAGCCGGACTCAGGCTGTTAATCCGGATTCCTTTTTCTATGAACTCTCCAGCTTTCATCCTGACGTAGGCGTTGATACACTCTTTCGAGACGGTATATCCTCCGCCGGGAATTGCCGCCAGTCTTGTTGAATCCGCTTCCAGCAATGCCAGCGCTTCGTCAAAGCCAGGAGTGGCCAACAGTTCACGGTATTGCGACAGGTTCGCCCGCCAATTTGCGCCGCCCAGTGACGAAATGATTGCTATCGCGCCTCCCGCACTCAGACGCGGCAGTAAGTTCTCGATGAGATGCCGGTGCCCGACAAAGTTTACCATGACGGTGTCCACGTCAGAGAAGGGCGGGCCAGGCAGCCCAGCGCAACAAAAGACACTGCCCACTTCCTGGGGAATCTGATTTAAAGCTTCGTCGATTGAGGATTTCTTTCCAAGGTCCAAGGGAATGTATTTTTTTACGGCGACCTGCACTTTTTTAATGTCAAGGGCATAGACCTCCGCACCCAGCTCCAGCAACAACTCGGTTGCTGCCAGCCCCATTCCGGAGGCGGCCCCGTCGATCACCACTTTCTTTCCTTTATAGCCCCAGTAATCTTCTGTCATATTGAATCTCCTTTGGATTTGCCTTGATTGTTATTTCCCCAAACTCATGCATATAGATCCCGCACAACGTCCGACATACCCTCCATGTCCTCCAGCGCGCTCCGCTCGGGTTTTCCGGTTTCACGATCCCAACCCAATGCCGCAAAGAACTTTTCTCCCATCATCTTGTGGTCGACAGTTATCCCGGCAGTGGGCCCTTCTTTCAAAGGCGGCTCTCCCACGATTCGGACGGACATTTGAAAGTTTGCAGGTGCCAGACCCTCGCGCAAGTTGAAGGCATGCCTCATGGTCAAAATGCGCAGGCCGGTTTTGTACACCTCCTTATCTGTAAAGGGCGCCCCGGTTACCGCCGCGATGTATGCCGGCAAAGAACCGGGCGGAGATGCAAACATTGAGAACATGCAGAAACCTGAGGAGTTGAGAACCTCCATATTACATGTCCCTCCCACGTCAGCTTGACCAAAAGAAGGATCGGAAGGTGGAACCCCTGACAATCCTGCGCCGCCTTTACAATGGCGCCCCGGTGTCGGATCGTATTGGAAGGTACGGGCCATTACAGGCTGAAGCCTGGGATCGTGCATCCCGGGCTCTACACCCAAAAAGGCCACCAGGCACTCGGTCCCCTTACCCCAGATTTTGGCTGCGCCCGCCGAACCTTGAGCCAACACTTTACCGCATCCATCCTGATCGGCAATCTTTTGGGTGATTTCCACCACGGCCCCGGCGTTTCCCCATCTCAGATCAATGCCGTCCAGGTCCTTTTTGGTGAGCACCCCTTTCTCATAGGACTCCATGGCCCAGGCTATGGTGGCGCCGGCTGAAATGGTATCCATGCCATAACGATTGCAGATTTCATTACACTTCAGGATCGCTTCCACGTCTTCGACCAGAAGAAGCGTGCCAAAGGCGGCGGCAGTTTCGTATTCGGGCCGTTCGGTCTCTCCCAAAGGCCACTTGCCGGAGTCCACACGATACAAGGCTCCGCACTTGAGCGGGCAATTTGCACAGCCATATTTAGCTGTCTTGTAACCAGCGTCAAACGACTGCGCGCCGATCTTCTGCGCCTTCTCCTCTCCAAAATCCACGATGCCCACACCTGCCCAGTTTTTCACCGGCGAATCTCCGGACAGGGCTGAAGCCGTGGTGGTTGATCCGGTGCCCAGCGTCTTGAATCCGGTCACATACCAGCCCATCGGATCATCCGGAGGATTGTTGATAATCGCCATGCAGGCCTTGTTCAGCTCATTGACCTTTGCCCGATCGGCCACTGGGATCTTGCCGGCCCCGCACACGGCGATGGCCTTTAGCTTCTTGGATCCCATCACAGCGCCGGCGCCTCCACGGGCCGCCGCCCGGTGCCCATCGTTAATAATACAGGATATCAGCGAGAGCTTTTCGCCCGCAGGCCCGATAACCGCTGCCCGCAGCTTGCGCTCGCCTGTCTCCTTTTCAAGCATCTTTTGGGTATCCTTACTATCGAGACCCCAGAGCCGACTTGCGTCGCGGATCTCGGCTTGCCCATTCTTGATCCACAAGTATACCGGTTCTTGCGATGCCCCTGAGATAAACACGGCATCGTAGCCGGCCTTCTTTAATTCCGGCCCAAAGAAACCACCGGAGTTGGCGTCATTAAAGCCGCCGGTAACCGGCGACTTACATACAACTGTGTAGCGCCCTCCGAAGACCGCCCCTGACCCGGTCACAGGACCGGTTACAAACCCCAGCATGTTACCCGGACCTAAAGGATCGGTGCGTGGTTTCATCCTGTTATACAGAACCCTAGCGCCGATTCCATATCCCCCCACGAAATTCCTGGCAAGGTTCTCGTCAAGCGCCTCTTCTGTGATAGTGCTTGTGGTCAGATCGACAAAGAGAATTTGACCTATATATCCACCAAACATAGGATGTCCTCCTATCCTCCGGCATATAAAAGTACATAATTAACGTTATCTAAGAAAGCGTTACCGGAACTTATTTTGCCTGAGGCCCTAAAACCGGTATAACACCTATTAATTTTATCTGATTGCCCTCGGTTACAATAGCCGAAGATCGCGTGCCCACAATAAAAGCCCTGTTGCCGCCAAGAAGGGCAACGCCGCTGAACCAATTAAGTTTAACTTCCAGCGGTACGGGAATTAAGCTCCAAGTCTTTCCTCCATCATTGGTTGTAACAAGAGTACCACGGTCACCGACAGCAATTCCATAATTCTCGGTTAATTTAACATCATAAATGGCTTTCATTTCTACCCTTTTGCCGCCGGTATTGACTGTAACAGGCTGCCAGGTCAGTCCACCGTCGCCCGTAGTAAATATGGCGCCGTTCAAATCTACGACAGCTCCGCACTGCTTTGAAGAAAATGACATCCCAAAAAGGGTAGTATCTGTACCGGACTTCTGGGGAGACCAGTTCTTTCCCCCATCTTCAGTATGCAGTATTGTCCCGAATTCCCCAGCCATCCAGCCTTTCTCTTCTCCCTGAAAATCTATACTGTATATAATCACGTCTTCAGGGTAGGTCCTGTCCTCCCAGCTCTTGCCGCCGTCTTCGGTATAGAAAATTGCTCCCCAATCGCCTGTGGCCCAGCATTTTTCCTGGCTGACGGCCTTAACCGCAAAAAGATGCTTTCCTTTAGGAGGCGTCTGCTTATCCCAGGTTTTGCCGCCATCAGTAGTATGAAAGATTGTCCCGGACTTTCCCACAACCCAGCCTGCCTGTGGATTATAAAATGAAATGGACAAGAGAAGATTTTCCGTTGCTATTGTTTGCCTCTCCCAGTTCATTCCCCCATCTATAGTGTGATACAAAGCACCTCTGGCGCCGGCAGCCCATCCCTCCTTATCGCTGATGAAACATACGGAATACAGATTATCGCCAAAGGCTTTTTTTTCTGAAGCAGCATAAGCCGAACTGCCGGAAAGAACGAGCAGCACCGATAACAATACCAAGATAATATACGGAATTCTTTTCTGTTTCATCTTTATCTCCACCACTTTCTCCATGATTATTCTCTCCTTAATAATTCCGGTCCTGATATGTTTGAGTTATGCGGTCACAGACTCTTTATCTGTCCCCCAAAAAACAAAGAACAAACCGTAATAGCATTGTATTTTGATGTTAAGCCCTGTATTTAGGTAAAATCTTTTCCGGACCGATGATGGAAACCAAAGCCGGTAAAACCGTGAGAGCTCCCACCATATTGGCAACCAGGAGAAAAGCCAGAAGCATCGCCATCTCCGCCTGGAATTTGAAGCTGGCAAAAACAAAGAATATGACCGACACCACCAGGGTGGTAGCAGTAAATATGATAGCTTTCCCCGTCGTTGTGATTGCCATGTGCCGGGCTTTCCTATAGTCGCCGTTGCTGAACTGGTACTCCTCTGCCAACCGGCTAAGGATATAAATGCCGTAGTCAACGCCTATGCCAACGCCCACCGATGCCACCGGCAGCGAATTGATGTTCATGTCAATCCCCAACGTCAGCATCAAAAGATCGCTCAATACCTGGGATACCAGCAGGGGAATAAACAGCACCACCGCCCCCCACCAGGTTCTATAGGCAATCGTGCAGAACAGGAAAGTGACGCTAAAGATAAGCGCCATGTTAATCCAGTAGGACCATTCCACCTCCTCATTCACGGCAGCAAGAATGCCCAGGATGCCGCCGGCCAGATGAAAGGTCACCTGCTCGGCTGGATTGTTCTTGATATATTCCTTGAGAGTCGCAATGGCATTCTTTATTATCGTATTGTTGTAATCGCGGAAGTAGATAGTTACCGTCGCATTGGTATTCTCAGCGGCTATGTAGCGGTCCATCTCGCCGCCGCTTGTGGACCCTCCGATCAGACGCAACACCTGTTCCACATCCTCCGGTTTTTCAGGCAGCATTGCCCACTTGGGATTTCCATCGTGAAACATACGGAAAACGGTTTTTATCATGTCGCTGATGGTAACGGCGCCTCCCACGGAAGGTATGTTATTGGCTGCATAAATTCCCATTTCATCGATAAGTCTCACTGTTTGCGGATCCGCTATCGCTCCATCCCGCTTGCCTTCGGCGACTGCAATAAGCTGGCTGGACCCGATAAATTTTTTGTTTATCAGATCCCCGGCAATATTATAGGGATGATCGGAATACAAGATGGCCTTGCCGGCGCTCGTATCGCCCACCTTCAAATATTTTTGTGTAACATAACCGCCTCCTAAGATAATAAAAACAACAAGAGCCAGGACAATCCACTTCCTGGCCCCCTGGGTCAGGTTAATAAGAAACTCCCCAATCTTTATGTAGATCTTATCACCAGGCCGCGCCGTGATTTCTTTCAGTTTCTCACGCGCCGTTTCCTTATCCAAACTGCCAAGCTGGTCCTTCTTTAAATGTTTTGCCCGCGGGGGCGGCAAAAGTGACACCAGCACAGGGTGCATAACAATAGAACTCACATAGATAGAGATAATCCAGAAACCACCGTAGATTGCCAGATTTCGCATCAAAGGAATGCTGGCAACGGCAATTGTTAATACCCCCAGACCATCTGTGATCAGTCCCAAAATACCAGGTTTGTATAAATAACCGTAAGCATTGATAATAGCCAGTTTCTGTTCCCCAACGGAGGCATATTCCTCATGGTACCTTTCCATGGACTGGACGGAATGGCTCAAGGCCCTGGCTGATAAAAGCAGCGGAACTACCAATACCAGGGGGTCAACACTGATGTTCAGGGCAGCGGCAAACCCAAGACCCCATACAGCGCTCACTATTGCTGAAATCATGGGAATGAAGATCCCCATAAAGCTGCGGAAATACCACCAGAGCAGAATAAGCATCACCACCGCGGTTACAATGAAAACATTGTAGAGCTGGGGAATATAGTGGGCTATCCATGCATAAAGCATGGGATAGCCGGTAATGTAAAGGGTGTTATTAGCATCGTCCGCTTCCGACTTGATCATCTGCATTTCCTTGAAAAGATTATCCAAATCCAGACCCTCTTCCCAGAACCCGGCAGATATCAAAGCTGCTTTATCATCGGTAGAGACATAAACTCCGCGAACCCCTTCATTGCTGTAAACCCGCTCCTTCAGACTTTCCAGTTCCTCCTGCGTCTCGGGCACTGCCTTCACTATGGGCTCGATATTAATCCCCCCGGAACCCACACCAAAATTCTTAAGTCTGGGATGCGTCAGGGAGACAATCTGCAAATTATCCACCCCTTTGACAGTCATGATTTGTTTGGTAATCCGGTCCACCTTCTTAATGGTTTCCACATTGTAGATATCACCGTTTTTGACTTCTAAGGCCATGGTCATCACGTTTGCCGTACCGAACATCACGCGGTATTTCTTATAAAGCTGGATGTACTCATGTTTCGGAGGGTAGAGGTCGAAAAAATTGGTATGAATTCTAAGACTGAGGCATTTATAACCAAAAAATATGGTGCCCAGAATGATCAGAGTCAGCATAAGAATGGAATGGCCGACATGGTATTCGACCAATTTCAACCAGATAGTCTTTTTATGTTCGCTTGTCATCAACGGCTCCTCAAAATCTCTATTTGTATCTTCAACTTATTTGATGGAATCGTAAAAAGTCCCCAAACCGTCATACCTGCGAAAGCAGGTATCCAGAACATATTTAATTTACTGGATTCCCGTTTTTATGGAAATGACGGAATTGAGGATTTTCCGACTTTTTACGGTTTTATCTTATTTGGACAAGGCCAATAAATTACTCTTCGTAAAAAACTCCATCGGCATCCTGGAAAGAGGCATACAAATCGCATATTGCTCACCACTCTCACCATCAAGGTGAGGAGTTACGGTGGCATGGCGAGCCTTTTCATCAACTTGTGTCTGGTCATTCATCATACCGACAGTATTATCACCGTCAGGAGTTTCCATATAATCTGCTATATTATATGACCACGTGCGGAATTCCTTAGCCTTGGTATCTACTTCCTTCATCCAAACCTCACCGGTCTCCTTATCCACCCAATTCCTGTGCAATCCCCAGGCATAATAAGGATCCTTCGGCCTTTGCTCAATAATCCAGCACTTTCTGGGAACCCAGACTGCACTGATAACAGCCCACTTGGCGCCCTTCCAGCCCGGATCATCGTAGCCAAATATATTCTTTGTTGCTTTCATGAATATTGTTCCATCGGGATCTTTTTTGATCATTTTCTTATCAGTGCTGGCAAAAGGAACAAGGATCGTTTGCTCACCCATAAGTTTCCATTCCATTGTTCTGTTTTTGCCACCCCACTGGAAAGTCATATCCTGCCATCCATCGGATCCCATCCATGGGTCTGACCTGCTCACGCCCGACGTTTGCCGAATCCGGCGGATGACCGGAACATAAGCCATCTGGACCATGTCCCGTATATCCATATAATCCCAGTCCAGCTGGTTGGTGTTTCGCATACTGTAAGGCTCAATAATTATGCCAAATTCAGCGTAAGACCAATGATCGGTATTCTGGCTATCCGGCACCGCCTGTTCCGGCTTCCTCCCCTGTATGTGCATGAGACGGGAATTTGACAGTATATAGCGATGAACGCCCTTTTCGTTATTTACCCATTGAATGCGTTGCAGATAACGATACCCTCCTATCCTGCTTTTTTGAAAAGAGAAGTTCCACATGATTTTTGCCCCGGCCTTGGGATCTTTGGGATCTACATTGGGAAAAGGGAACCCGTAGATATTGTATAAAGGAATTTTCCCTGTTTTGTCGATTAAATCACCCTCGGCATTTATATCAAATTTCCCGGCGTTCTTTTTGCCGGCCTCAAGAAATTTGTCCCAATGCTTGTACTCAAAGCTCAATTTCCCGGTATTGAGAATAAAGTCGCCCCTTTCCACCGCCCGGTAAAGGGCCGGCATGAGCATGTCCTTGTATTGCGCGACATTGCTCTTATCTATAATCTTGGCAAATTCTCCGGCCGCCTGGACAGAACTGACTCCCCACAGTATGACAAACAGCGCAAACAGAGACCGTATCCACCATCCTGAAAATTTTATTGTCTTAGTTCTCACTTTTCCCTCCTTATATTTTTCGCAAGAATGAAATAAAGCACTTGTTATTATTTTGCTCTCATGTTTACCATTCATAACCCATTTTTATAGTCGCCTCGCTCGTACCTACAAGTCCTGCAAAGCCCGACTTGGCCGTCTTGTCACCTAAGAAGGCGTGCAAACCCAGGCTGGAATAAAGATGCGGGGATATTTGCCAGGATACGACCGGATGGATATAACCCGAGCCCCCTCCTGCCCCGGACCTTCCCGGATTATAGGCGGCAGCGATCAATGGAGCGACTCTACCCTCAAACCAGCTCCAACTCATGGTTAATCCGATTATGTCCATATCTCTTACCGGGCTCCCCGCTTTGGCAGCTTCAGGATGGTTGAAAACCGACTCCCAACTGTTAATCCTCTGGTGTATCCATTCCAGGGAGAACCCCACCGGTTCATGAGTGGTAATCCATCGAACATATATATTTTTATCAATAGCAAGCTGATATAAGGTAACCGGTTTCAAGCGATATGTTGCAAGGCTCAGTGGCGCCAGGGTCTTCAGTTCTGGCGCCGCAACAGAAACCGGCTGCGCCGAATGCTGCGCAATCTCGCCTCTTAAAACCAAATCCAAGGGCGAGACCTGGTAGCTGAAATAAGCGCCGTAAACATCCTGGGACGGATGAGTAAACAAAGCTTTTGTAGGAAACATGCCGACACCGGGTATGGTGATAAAATCAGTTAATACCACGGCAGGATCATTGTTCACATCCCGGTAGTAAGCCGCTGATACACTTAGCAATCCCATGTCCGCTGTTACCTTCGCCCCATACTCCTGCTTGTTGGTAGGCACATCCTGCCTGACATTCAATCCTCTCATGCCGGCAAAAGGCAATATGGAAACGTAGGGCGCCTCCATGCCTACAGCAGGATTAAGGGCTACACTGTCCAGCGGCCCAAACTGCGAAGGCCGGATGTCGGGAACCCATAACAAATCAAAATTCAGTTTTACCTTCCCTGCGATAGCCGGAGGGCTGTAGTTAACCCTTGCCATCCAGAGAGGAATCGCAACATCGTCAGGGTTCTGAAAAAACAACTGATAGGATTGATCCTTGGGACAAATAACGTCTAAAATGGTGGCGTTGGGCGAAGACTCACCCCAGGAAACGAGCTGCCTCCCGGGCCGGAAGAAACCGGTTCCTCCCGGTCCCATATAAGTAAAGTCAATGAACGCTTCGCGCAAATCATTTTCAAATCTTACGTCCTTTAAACCATAATCAAATCTTGAAGCGCCTATATTCTCCCTGATGTCGCCATATTTATTGGCACGAAAATCGAAGATCGAGTCATAAGCTCCCCTATAGGTCAGTTGGAGCTTCTCCACAGCGAAATTTCCCCAATTTAAACCGGTCTTAGCAGTAACATCGAACTTTAAGGTGTTTCTCTGCTGAACTCCATTTAAGTGATCCATAAAACCATACTGGATGCCGTTCTGATCGCGCATAACCATATTTGATTCGAAATAGCCGTGAAAAGCAACGGACGCACCCTCCTCACCCTCGGCCCAGACCTCGGCGGCAAACAACCCAAACATGGCGGCAATAACAAAAACACATAACCACCTTCTTTTTCCGGTTCCTCCTCTGCTGCTCATAACCTTACCCTCCTTTTTTGTATAGTTTTTTATAACAACTTTACAAACAACAACTTATCTTCCTCTTTTTTCCCCCTCCTTAATAGTATTTGACAACACTAAAGAAACACCCGGCAACTTTTCATCATAAGCATTCACCACTACAAGTTTTCACCCACTGTTATTCCACCGTAAATCCCTGTGCTGACTGCCCCCCATCTATCGGCATCGCAATGCCTGTAACATACGATGCAGCGTCTGAACACAACCACAGGACTGCTGCGGCAATTTCTTCGGGCGTCCCAAATCTTTTCATAGGGGACATTTCGGTAAACTTAGCCTCAAGCTCCGGATGGACTGCCACATAAGCTTTATTCCCTTCCGTTGAAATAGGACCTGGGCATACGGCATTCACACGGATACCGGCTCTGGCATATTCCAACGCAGCCGTTTTTGTCAGTCCTAAGATCCCATGTTTACTTGTTGAGTAAGATGACATGGTCGGCACCCCAAACAATCCAGCCCCGGAAGCGGTATTAACAATAGCTCCCGATCCCTGCTTCAGCATTTGCGGAATCTCATACTTCATACAAAGCCAGATACTGGTCAGATTTGTACTGATGACGCTATCCCAAGCGCTCTTGTCATAATCGGCTGTCAAAGCCGGAGGCTGTCCGATACCAGCATTGTTAAAGGCGTAGTCAATCCTGCCATAACTTTCTATCGCCTTTAGTATCAATGCCTCGACCTCACTTTGCTGAGAAACATCTGTTTTGATAAAGATCGACTCCCCGCCTGCCTCTCTGATCATTCGAATCGTCTCTTCCCCTCCCTTGACCATGATGTCCGATACGACAACATTTGCCCTTTCCATAGCAAATGCCAATGCCGCTGCCCGACCGATTCCAGCCCCTCCACCAGTCACCAAAGCCACTTTGCCTTGAAACTGTTCTCCCATGTCAGCGCCTCCTTATATCAGGATTAGGTTCTTAGGTTTTTTATATCTGAAATATCTTTTAAATATTTTTTTAATCGATGGTTACGCTGTACTTGCCGTATATAGCCTTCTTACTTTTTGTAACACCATAAATGCAGCAGCATACTTTAGAACAAGAGCATAGATTTATTGAATAATTATAATTAAATAGCATCAATTTATCAAATCGTTAGCAATAAATTTTTCCGCATTCGCCCTGCGGTTTTTACAAATTTAATTTTGGGATATTAACTTGATTATTAATCCTTTACAAGGAACAAAGATTTCCCTTGAAATTTATGAAATAATATATAGTTTTTACTATAAGTCCGGCGGATCGGTCGGATTGAATATTGAACAAATAGCCCGGGAAGCTCTCTTTTATAGGAATATAACAAAAAGACCAAACAGGTATAACCAATGCGCCCTAAGCAATATATTATTGCCACTTCAAAGAACATCCCACAGGGATATGGCACAACGGGATGCAATAACAGTTGATATAAATACTAATGCGCTAACGGTTGATAAAAAGCTTGTCACGGAACAAGGATGCTAATATATCGAAGCCGGATAAGAGGTGATTTTGCAATGGTAATCCTCCTTGTCTTGATAAAAAATACTTTATCGCTTACTTTTTCTCCACGCCCACCAACAAATTGTATGCTCTTTCATCTTTTTTTCTCCGCAACAATAGAATCCATCTTTTTTCCTATAATGTTTCCAGAAATGCCTGAAACCTGGTCCGCAACTGCCCTGTGGCGCCACTATGACTCGTTTCAATCATAAGATTCGGAATTCCCTTCTGAGATAAATTAGCTGACAGGGATGGAACATCATAGAGGTGTGCCTCGCAATACTTCAATGCCACGGAAATAATCCCCGCAGCTTTGGCATCCTTTAACAGAGTGGCAAGATATTGACTCCAGTCTTGCTTTTCATCAAGCTTTGTAGGACATGGAACATCCTCGATATAACGCTGGGCCAATGCATCAATCGGGCTCAGACCCTCATCCGTCAGAGAATGAAAATACCGCCTCCCCACGTAAAAATCGTCATCACTTACCACTGCCCCAAGCTCTTCCACTAAATCAAGAACTTCCAACTCCGGCATATCACACATACAGCCTGAAAGAATAAGTCTGATTCTTCCGTCAGAAGGGGGAATTATTTTTTCTGCCTCTTCCAGAAACTGATATAAAAGCCGGCTGTGTTCTTCTTTCGGCATAAGCATACAGGCTCCAACGATAACGGCTGTATCCCTGGCCTTAAATAGCTTCGGGTGGGCTCGCCGAAGCTGATATAGACGGTGCAGCAATCTGCGATTCTCATTATAAATTGCAATACTTTCCGCAAGAGAGCTGTCAGAGATATGGCGCCCAACCTGCTTCTCCAGCGCTGTCTTTAAATATAGAAATTGACGCGTCAGATAACCCTGGGTATAATCGGCTCTCATGTTTTTGGGTAATATAAGCTGATGATAAAAGCTGGAGGGTTTATGATATATCCAGATATCCGAGATCATCTGTACGGTCAAACAAAAGTCTGAGAAGACAACGCCATCCAGGCAATCCAATTCACCTTTAAGACTGAGGTCGAAATTGCCGCGCACCAGTTGGCAAATATAGGAATGGGC
>DYJH01000044.1:15194-24097 GCA_020723255.1 Desulfonema limicola
TCGTCACTGCCCAGGAGTGTGATGGGCAACATCCCTGCTGCATGGATGATCTCTTCCGGAATATACATGGGAAAGCAGCCAATAATCTTCTTGGCAGTATCCTTTTTCCATCCGGCTAAATGGGAATAGGGATTCTCAACTATCGCTGTGAACTTATCCAACACTTGTTCCATATGATTAACCCTCCTCTTTACTTGTCTTTTAACTTTATCTCACCTTTTATACTCAATTTAGCCTCTCTGGGCTAATATTTCCATAAAGGCATCCACCTTGCCGTTAAACTCCGCATCGGAGTAAAACCGTGGATCGCATAGATCACCTTCGACAACCACCGCCGGCAACCCCGTCTTCTTAACCAAGGCCTCAGTGATATCGTCCTGTCCCATATTGAACATCAAACATGTCCTGGATCTCTGCATCACCAAGCCATCGATGGTAAAACCATCCACAAGCTCTTGAATGAAGTCGATTCTCCCCTTTAAACCGCGATTTGCCGGATTGAGCAGCGTGTATTCCACCGCTGCCTTTAAAGGATTTTTCATATCTAAATCGGGAAGGAAGGCGAAAACGTAAGGGAAAGCTGCGACAACGGGCACCGCACCATAGGAGGCAAATTTTTCAATGATCTCTTGTGACTTGTAAAAAATTGGCAGGTTGTCCCAATAGAGACGGTATTTCTCTTCGCCTATTAATGATCCTTGATTGTTGGCAAGTCTTTCGGCCACCTCATCCTTCAGTTCCTGATAGTAATCAACAGCCGTTTGCGTACCTCGATGAAGATAGAAGGGGAAAATAGTCGTAAAAACATCAAACATGCTCATTGGTGCTGGAATACTTCTGCACATCTCCATCCCTTCCATACGTACCCGGTTAGCTTCCCACTCCAGCGCCATTCTCTGAGCAAGCCGATCATAATCGAGGCAGCGCCCGGTGAGCCTTTCGAGATATGCGATTATTTCCCGAAGTTCATCGATACCGTCTTGAACAAGCAGCGCACAAACATCTTCGGTCAGCGCATCGTGGATACGCCCTCTTTCCATTACCAGCAAGGGAACATTGAAATATTCGCTATACATTTTCCACATCTTATAGATACCTGGACAATATGGTTGACAAAGCAAAAGGTCCGGCTTGGGCAAGCCGCCGTATGGGAGTTTTTGCATTTCAGAAACGGGGGTGCCGTGGGTGCTTCCGATGGCATTTCTTAATACGGAACAAAGATCCGGTGAATAGCCGATTGTCTCGGCTCGCTGGCATAGATCACCGCTGAATCCGCCAGCAGAGCAAAGCCCGGCATATCCTTCAGGCCAAGCCACTTCGAAGTCCATCGCCATTAAGACTTGGTGAGGACTCGCACCGGAGCACCAAGCTACTAATTTGCCGGCTCGCTTACCTTCCCAAAGATTCTGCCAGTAATCGTTCACTAAACCCGGCAACTTCTGTATCATTCTTAGAGGTCGAGCTTGATTTTGCATTTTATCCTCCTGTCAAATTTATTTTATTTAGAGAAATTAAGCCAGGCTTACTTCCGTTTAGCAGCATTATATCCGGCTTTATTCAGCTTTATCCTGTAAAGACTGCGCCCGGCAGTGATATATAATATATTATTTGATGAACCATGACCGAATTTCGCATTCCTTGGATCTTCCGGTGTAGGTATGAATGATAGTTCTTTGCCCTCTGGGGAAAAGACCCATATCCCACGCGGAGGCCAGGCCGTAATATACAGGTTTCCATCAACATCAATCGCCATTCCGTCAACACCATACTTAGGAAAAACGTCAATCAGCACTTTCCGGAACTTGGCGGTTCCGTCGGCGGCAAGGTCATAAGCCAAAACCGTCCGGCGGCCCCAAGCGCTTTGCATTCCTTCAGGGAGAAGACCCATTGCACCATTGTCGCCAACTGACACATACAGAGTCTTTTGATCAGGTGATATCAAAATGCCGTTTGGTTTACCGGCATCGGTTATGATAAGATGAACAGATTTGTCAGGATCTATCCGATATACGCCCATAACAGGCTGCTCTATCGGTTCATGTCCTAAATACCGTGGATCCGTGAAATATATCCGGCCGGACTCATCGATTACAAGATCATTAGGAGAATTGAAAGGACGCCCGTTGTACAACCCGGCCAGAATTGTACTCTTCCCGGTTGTCATATCTGTTCGGGTTATACGCCTTCCTCCAAAATCAGCCTGCTCCACAACCACCATCCTGCCTTCAAGATCAAAAATGATCCCGTTTGACATTCCGCTTGGGGATCTGAAGACAACTGTCTGTCCGGATTTTGGGTCATAGCGCCATATATGACCCGCCTGCATACCTGTAAGTGCAGTCATGGTTACATCACTGAAATATACACGCCCGTCAGGCGCAACAGCCGGACCTTCGGTAAAGGATGCGCCGTCAAAAAGCAGCTCAACTTTTGTATTGGGGGAAACGATGGAAGGATCTCCGGTTGCAAATTCCTGGGAATAAACTATGACAGGGCAATTAAATAGTACAGCAATTGAAAGTAAGACCACTAAGAACATTCGTTTTTGAACCGAAACAGCGAGCGTGTTCCACGCTGCTTGCGGCGGGGGTAGCGAGCGAATCTGAAATTGACCAATAACCTTGCGGTCGAAAATTCCCCATTGCTTGCAGCGGTGAGCTTCAAATATGGAAAAGTGCGACATAATTAAACCTCCCTCTTGTTATTAAGGTTATGAAAACTCATACAAAATTTATGGTGTCATAATTATACTCTATCTATGTCAACAAGATGACGCTTTGTTTTGACAACGCGCTACGAAAACGAATGATTAAAATTATGAAATATTAAAGATTTCTACAATATTGCCGATATTTCAAAAAATTTACAAGTAATTTGTTAGCATTGTTAGCATAATATCATTTGCCAATAATGTAAGGATATGAGCAGACATTATAAGCATGGTTCATTTTTTGCATCATTTATATTTTAGAAGATTTGATATCCCATTTAAAAACCAATATCACATATATTTAATATAGTTTAATTTCAGGAGGAAATAACACATGGCAGTTGACCCAAAGATAAAGATTTTGCTCGTTGAAGATGCGGCCACTATGCGCAAAATGGAAGTCAAAATACTCAAACAATTAAGTTTTGAAAATATCATTGAAGCAATAGATGGAGAGGATGCAATCAGTAAAATCGAAGCCGAAAAAAATATTCAACTTATTATAAGTGACTGGGCAATGCCCAATAAGGATGGTTATGAACTGCTCAGATGGTTAAGATCTCATGAAATTTATAACAATACACCCATGATCATGGCAACCGGACAGGGCGATAAGGAATATGTTGAAAAAGCAATGCAGGGAGGCGCTAACGGAGTGGTGGCTAAACCTTTTACACCTGAAGATCTTAAGTTTCAGATTGAGAAAGCTTTTGGGGTAGAAGAGAAAAAATCTAAAAAAACTGATAACGGAATAAAAGTTGATAAAGAAGGAAAAGTTCTTTTAAAAATTGCTCATATTCAGATAACTGACCACCTTACTCTTGGAGTTATGAAACATATGCTTGAAAAAGGTGGAAATAAGGCTGATTTTTTTAAACTTGAAACTTTATGTATGCCCGGATGGAACCCTGTTCAATCGGCACTTGAACAGAACGAAGTTGATGCGGCATTTATTCTTGCACCTATTGCAATGGATCTCTTTAATTATGGAACACCTATAAAGCTTGTAATGTTTGCACATCGAAATGGCAGTATATTCGTTCGAAGCAAATCAAAAAATTACCGTAAACCTTATCAACAGTTTTTTAAACATAAAACGTTTTTTATCCCCCATAAAATGTCCATTCACAATATGCTGGCACATATTTATTTTACGCAGATGGGTTTAAAGCCAGGAATTCCCGGCAAAGAAGCGGTTAATGTTTTGTTTGATGTTGTACCTCCTATAAAAATGCCTGAATTTCTAAGTGAAAATCCTGAAAGCTGCGGCTTTATGGTTGCCGAACCAATCGGATCAAGAGCGATTTCTGCCGGCATTGCTGAAAAGCAGTTTGTGTCGAGCGAAATATGGGAAAACCATCCCTGCTGTGTAGCTGTATTCAGAGATGAATTTATAAACGACCACCCTGACGCTGTTCAGGAATTCTGCAATTTACTTACCGAAGCAGGCCGATTCATCGGGCAATGTCCCGATGAAGCAGCAAAAATAGCTGTTTCCTTTCTCGACCCGGAAGGTCAGCTTGGGTTGCAGCAAGTTCTTTTAAGAAGTGTTTTGACTGATCCGAAGGGAATAAAGACAGATAATCTTTATCCTGTAACAGAAGATCTTGAAACCATTCAGAACTATATGGTCAATAACATGGGTATTGGCCGCAGAATAGATCTTGACACCTTTGTCGATAAGCGGTTTGCTGACAAGGCATACAAAGATGCTCCTGCCCGCATACGTTCAGCATCTCCCATAAAACTTATAAATGAAGTAAAAGAATCGGATTATGCTGATAAGAAGCCCGGCAAAGGAGAAGGCAAAGTAATATCCATGGGTGATCTTAATGTAAAAGCTTCCCGTGAAGGCAAATATTTGAGTTTTGGCATAGCAGATGAGAAATATGGTTTGGGAATACTTGATGTCAGGGAAATTATCGGTATGATGCCTATTCGTACTATGCCGCAGATGCCTGAATATATTAAAGGAGTTGTCAATCTGAGAGAAAAAATTATTCCTGTAATAGATATGCGTCTGAAGTTCGGTATGGAGCCGCTCGAATATCATGACCGGACCTGCATAATAGTTGTGGAGGTATCAGGGCTTACGGGCTCAACTCTTATGGGATTGGTTGTAGATACTGTTTGGGAAGTCTCCGACATCAAAGATGAAGAAACGGAAGACTGCCCCCATTTCGGTGCGAGCTTCAGCACCAATTATATACTCGGAATAGCAAAAACAAAAGAAGGTATTACTATTCTTCTGGATATAGATAAAATACTTCAGGCTGATGATGTGCTTCAGCTAGCGCAGGTAGCCTGATACCATTAATTTATTGGTGAGGAATATAACGAAGGTGGATGAAAAAATTGATGGCAAGCGCAAAAAGACACGCAACAAAAGGTGTTAAAAACCATCCGATAAGAATATTAATAAGCATTCTATGTTTTATAGTGTTTACACCTCTTATAACACCAATGCCAAGCACTCCGCCAACAATAGCCTGAGATGAGGAAACAGGCACTCCGATTAAAGAATAAATCTGTATGGTAGTTCCAACAGCAAGAAGTACTATCAGTGCTGAAAAAGGATCAAGTTTTACAAGTTTGTTGCCTATAGTTTCCATTAGAGTCCTGCTGTTTGTGATTATGCCTAAAGCAATGCTCAATCCTCCTATAAGGGCGGCGTAAAATACGCTGAGCATGCCCGCACCCACAAAAACAGCAGTAACATTAGCAACATTGTTGGCTCCAAGCGCATATGCTCCGAAAGAACCGGCAACAATCATTGCCGACCGTATTACCGCATCAGATTCAAATATATTCGGCTTGAATCTATTATATATGATCGCAAAAAACTTGTAGAGAATAATTGCAACAATCGCACAGCCGACAGGTGTTCCAAACCAACAGGCAAACACCTTGCCCATTCCGTCAAAATTAACCTGCCTGTTTATAATGCCTATACCAATAATTGATCCTACCACGGATTGAGATGTGGAAATAGGCAGTCGAAAAACAGTCATGATAGATACTGTAATGGCTGCCGCAACAGAAGATATTACGGCATGCTCCAGACTAAAATGGGTTAGAGCTTTAATTGTTTCAATTCCGGCACGGCCTGAAAGCTTAGCTCCTAAAAAGACAAATATTGAAGCCAGAATTGCTGCTGTCCGGAATTTGACCATTTTAGAGGAAACAGCGGTTCCAGATACATTGGCAGCATCATTTGCCCCAAGCGCCCAACCCATAAATACGCCGCCAAAAAGAGAAAGCATTATATACGCCTCTTAAGACTGAATATATTTATGCGCTTTGACACCCGTTCGGCCCCATCTGATATATTACCTATCCTTTCTATAAGGTCCTTTAACTGTAGCTTATCAAACCAACTTATATCAGAATTAAAAATCATTGATATTATCGTTCGCTCAATGTTGTCACAATGACTTTCATTGGTATCGATTAAACCGAGAAGTTCTCTTATTCCGCGAGTATTTGTAAAAAAAGCCATGCATTGCCTTAAAAGCAGTTCACAACACTCAACGCTTATTTTTATCAGCTCTTTGGTTTCCTTGATTAAAAAAACTGGAACAATAAGTTTCTGAACCTGCATCATATGAAGAATATCTTTAAACAGCCTTGAAATAATATCAAATTCGGAAAGAAGCGCCATTATGTCCCCTCTGGAATCAGGGATAAGGGCCTTGCTGTACATCATGCTATTTATCTCATCACTTATATCTGTAATTTTATTCTCATACCTATGCGTCTGTTTTATATAAAAATCGAAGTTTTCACAGCTTGTTTCATTCAAAAAACAAAAATTCATCGCATTTGTAAAACTCTCGTAAATTAATTTGAAAGTATCAAGATATTCATAAATCAAAAGTTCGATCTGCCGCTCTTTTTTAAAAAGAAAATTAAGCATATAAATTACCTTCTATGCAAAGGAGCTATAAGTGTTTTTGCCTGAGGCGATTTATCAGATGATCAAGGTCTTCGTTACTATAAAATTCAATTACTATTTTTCCTCTTTTGCCCTGCCGCTTTATTGCAACCTTTGTTCCGAAATGCCTGGAAAGCTCATCTCCAAGGCTTGTAAAATAAATATCATCAGAAGATTTGATGCTTGTATTTTTTCTGCTTCTATTGATAGTTAAACGCTTTATAAGACTTTCGGTCTCCCTTACGGAAAGACCTTTGGATATCACGGTTCTCCATGCAGCGTTCTGCTGTGCAGGAGTTTCGGCTCCAAGCAGAGCCCTAGCATGGCCCATGCTGATTTTTCCGCTTGCTACGCTTTCTTTTATCGGTTGGGGTAATTGACGAAGCCTTAAAATATTTGCGACGGCAGGCCTGCTTTTCCCGACACGTTTTGAAGCCTCTTCCTGGGTTAGATTAAATTCGGTCATAAGACGATGATAAGCCTCGGCTTCTTCTATCGGGTTTAAATTTTCACGCTGTATGTTCTCAATTATGGATAGCTCGAGTATCTCTGCATCGGTAACATTTCTAACTATAACCGGCACCTGAGCTAAGCCTGCCATCCTTGCCGCCCTAAGCCTTCTTTCACCGGCTATTAATTCGAAGCCCCCAGAACTTTTCCGCACAAGAAGAGGCTGAATTATTCCTTTTTCTTTGATCGATTGGGCAAGTTCCTCAAGCTCGTTTTCAGAAAAATAAATCCTGGGCTGAAATTGGTTGGGTATTATAATGTCAATATCACAACTTATATGCTTTTCTGATTCTTTCTCTTCAGAATCAATACCGGGTATAAGGGCGCCAAGACCTTTACCAAGAGCAATTTTTTTCTTAATTTTTGATCCGGGCTCCATACTCATTTCAATCTCCAGATATTCAAATTTTATTTATTATTTCTTTTGCAAGACTGATATAGCTTTTTGAACCGATAGAAGCGGCATCATATAGCATTATCGGCTTTCCGAAACTCGGCGCTTCTCCAAGCCGAACATTTCTTGGCACAGTGGTTTTAAACAAAAGGTTATTGAAATATTTTGCAGCATCTTCAGCAACCTGTATAGACAGGTTAGTCCTCTTATCATACATGGTAAGCAGTATCCCCGCAATTTTAAGATCAGGATTCAAGCTTCTTTTTATGTGTTTTACTGTTTGTAAAAGCTGACCCAAGCCTTCTAAAGCATAAAATTCACATTGAAGCGGAATAAGAAGAAAATCGGAAGCTGCAAGCGCATTAACCGTCAAAAGGCTCAGCGACGGGGGACAATCAAGAATAACGTACTCAAACATTTCAGAGGCGTTGGAAAGAAGATTTTTTAAAAACATTTCTCGGCCGCTATGCGACATCATCTCTACCTCAAAACCTATGAGCTCGATACTCGATGGAATTATTTTCAAAAATTCAATCTCAGTATTAAAAATAATACTATCTAAATCTGAATTTCCGATCATGCCATGATAAAGATTCTTTTTAACAGAGGTTTTATCAATGCCCAATCCTGTCGTGGCGTTGGCCTGAGGATCACAATCAACAAGAAGGGTTCTTTTTTCCGAAATAGCAAGCGACGCCGCAAGATTAACAGCAGTTGTAGTTTTACCGACTCCGCCTTTTTGATTAGCTATGCATATAGTATGTGCCATAATAAATCAGCTTTCTAACATAAAACTTCATACTTGGAAAGAATATAAGCATAACATCCTTAAAATATGATAAGGTAACCACTTTTGGACTTAATATGATCACCCACCCTTAATAAAACCATATCAAAGCAATATTATACTTATGATTAAATTCTCTTGTATTAAAAATCAATTTACAGTAGATATCTTTTCAAGATAATTGGTAATATCACTTATTTTGGTTACATCTTTATAAATTTAACGCTATTTTCAGAACTAATTGAGAAGCCATCATGATTTATCTTGATAATAATGCTACAACACCTATTACCAAGGAAGTGTTTGAGGCAATGCTTCCTTATCTGACCTCCGAATGGGGTAATCCTTCCAGCACATACAAATTTGGATCAAAGCTTAAATTTGTAATTGAAAAGGCACGGAACCAAGTAGCAGAATTGATTGGGGCACGCCAGATGGAAAGCTGTTACATTACCGAAAACGTTGTTTTTAACCAGGGGTGTAGATTCCCACATTATTTTAACGGCAGTTTGTTAATTATTTTAACGTAAAAGAGTATGTTCCACAATATTTTAATAAGCGTCGGCGA
>DYJH01000045.1 GCA_020723255.1 Desulfonema limicola
CAATGATATCGGAATAGGACTTGATGCTGCTGCCAGCGAGTTTTATAATAAAGGAAAATATAATCTGAGTTCGGAAGGTAAACTCCTAACTGCGGAACAGATGATAAATTATTACGAAAAATTGATTGATAAATATCCTATCCTTTCTATTGAGGACGGTCTTGCTGAACAGGATTGGAAAGGCTGGAATGCAATGACGGCACGTCTTGAGGGAAGCATACAGCTTGTAGGCGACGATATATTTGTCACAAATCCGGCGATATTTGCCAAAGGCATTGAAAAAGGGATAGCAAATTCCATACTGATAAAGCTTAATCAAATAGGAACCGTCACAGAAACTTTAGACACTATCGAAATGGCCAAGCAGGCAGGTTATACTACAGTAATATCGCACAGATCAGGAGAAACCGAAGATTCATTTATTGCGGATCTTGTTGTAGGAATAAACGGAGGACAGATAAAAACAGGGTCAATGTCAAGAAGCGATAGAGTTGCAAAATACAACCAGCTTATAAGAATTGAAGAAGAGTTGGGAGAAGGGGCGCTTTTTTCCGAAGAAATCCTCTAAATGATGATTCAGAATTAAAGGGATAGTATTTCTTAAATCCTCGAATCCTTGACCACTGGAATCCTTTTATTTATCAATAAGGCAGATATAAGAGGCGTTGATATGGGAAATGATACGAAGTATATTTTTGTGACCGGCGGAGTTCTTTCATCTCTTGGAAAAGGGCTTGCTTCGGCATCCATAGGAGCTCTTCTTGAAAGCCGGGGGCTTACCGTAACTATTCAAAAGCTTGATCCGTATATCAACGTTGATCCTGGCACAATGAATCCTTTTCAGCATGGAGAGGTTTTTGTTACAGACGACGGATCAGAAACCGATCTTGATCTTGGGCATTACGAACGCTTTACAAGCATCAAAGTCGGCTGTGACAATAATTTCACTACGGGTAAGATTTATTATTCAGTGATATCAAAGGAAAGGCGCGGAGATTACCTTGGCGGAACCGTTCAGGTTATTCCGCACATCACAGAGGAAATTAAAAATGACATTAAACTTGTGTCAAAAGGAGTGGATGTTGTCATTGTGGAGATTGGAGGAACGATAGGAGATATAGAAAGCCTTCCGTTTCTTGAAGCCATACGTCAATTTAAGGCGGACGTCGGAAAAGAAAATGTCATTTATATTCATCTTACTCTTGTTCCTTACATAGCAACAGCCGGTGAAGTAAAAACAAAGCCTACGCAGCACAGCGTAAAAGAACTAAGAAGCATTGGAATTCAGCCTGATATACTTCTTTGCCGTACAGACCGCTTTTTATCTAAAGATATAAAGGCCAAGATTGCTCTTTTCTGTAATGTGGGAATTGACGCTGTAATCACCGCAAAAGATGTGGAATCCGTTTATGAGGTGCCTCTTATATTCCACAACGAAGGCCTGGATGATAAAATTGTAGAGCTTTTAAATATCTGGACAAGAGCGCCCCGTCTTGAAGCATGGGAAGATCTTGTAGAAAGGATCAGGTCGCTTAAACATTCTGTAAAAATTGCCGTAGTTGGGAAATATACCAATCTCACAGAATCGTACAAGAGTTTAAATGAAGCCCTTTATCACGGCGGATTCTCCAATGACTGCAAGGTTAATCTTTTTTTTGTTGATTCTGAAAATATTGATGCGAAAAGCAGCAGAGAAGTGCTATCCGGAGCTGACGGCATATTGGTTCCTGGAGGTTTCGGCTCGCGCGGCATAGAAGGTAAAATATCAGCTGTGCAATATGCCAGGAAAAATAATATTCCTTATTTCGGAATATGCCTGGGCATGCAGGTTGCTGTTATAGAATTTGCCCGCAATGTTGCCGGAATGACTTATGCCCACAGCTCCGAGTTTGACGAAAAAACCACATTTCCTGTTATCTATCTTATGCTCTCATGGTTTGATGAAAAAACCAAAACGATTCAGAAAAGAGACATTTCTTCCGAAAAAGGCGGAACAATGAGACTTGGTGCATATCCGTGCAATTTAAAGGAAGGAACCTTTGCTTATGATGCTTATGGTACATGTGAAATTTCAGAAAGGCACCGGCACAGATATGAATTTAACAATGAGTTTAAGAAAATACTCGAAGAAAAAGGACTTACTATAAGCGGAACTTCACCAAGCGGAGATCTTGTGGAAATTATTGAAATTAAAGACCATCCTTGGTTTCTTGGATGTCAGTTCCATCCGGAATTCAAATCGCGCCCTATGAAGACGCATCCTCTTTTTAAATCATTTATAGCTGCAGCACTTAAAAAGAAATTTGCTTCGGAAAAAAGCTAAAAACCCAGACTGTCATCACTTAAGTTCTGATACAATAAATTCGGCTATTTTTTCAGCAGACACGCCGAAAAGATCTTCCATTTTTATCCGGTCAAGGTAATTATCGTCCCATATCATGCTGTTTTCCTGAACGATATTTTTTATATGGTCATATTTTCCGCCGAGAGCTTTTATCTTTACAGGCAATGACACAACTTCTTTAAATGAAATATTCAACAAAAGAAGATATTCGATAATGTTTGGGCTCTGCGGAGAAGACGATATTACAGGAATTACAATTATACTGCGGTTGTCTTTCCTTCCTTTTCCTATATAAACGTTGCCGCTTTGCACAATGATTTTTTTTGTGCCCTTAAGACCAGGATCCTTTTCAACTCTTGAAGGAATTGATTTTAATAAGCCTTCTTTTTTTACTATTTCAATAGTGGTGTTTTCGGTCAGCTCCCCAAGCAGGTCCAGCCCGCCTATCCTATATAGAATATAACCGTTGATAGCAGAAACAATTTCCTGCAATTTTTTTAAAACAATTACATTTTTATTTATAAGTTGAGAAGGGTTCAGTCCGTTTTCATTTAATACGTCAAATAGGATACCGTACAGTTTTTCGCTAATACGGCTTGTTCCCACAGTGACGGTTTTAGCCTGATGCTTTATAGCATCTATCGGTCTTGTCATAAGGTTTATTGATTCGTTTAAGAATTTGAAAAGAGTGTTAAGCATGTTCGTTGCTGTGCCTTTTATGCCAAAATCAAGCTCAAAATCGGAAACCGGAAGCTTGCCTGCAAGATACTTACAGAGTAAAATAACACTTAAGGCGGCATCGAATCCTATGATAGAGGCAAAACGTTTTTCGTCTCTTCTTTTTCTGAAATCATTGTAGAAATACGCTATTTTTTCTCTGAAGGATTTTTCAAGGATCAGCTCATATATATCCGTATTTTTTTCAAGCTGCTCATTAATTGAACTCTGCAAATCCTCCCTGAACCTGTACATAAAATTTGAGCCTTCGTTAATGGATAAAGCCGCATAATATCCCCATATATGTCCTGCAAGAGTGTTTAATATAGGGGCAAGGTGCTGGCTCACCACCGGAACATGGAAGACATCTTCAGCATATTGCGCAAATCTCCCCTCGCCTTCGTCTGCTATTACAATAGGAACAGCCTTGTGAGCTTTGAATATAGCAGTGTCTTTGACTATATCTCCGATAACATTGCCTCTTGTGCCTGCGCTGCATATAATAATCAGGGGTTCTGAGGATAGGTCTATATGTTTTTTATCTTCCACATAATCGGATGAAATTGTTTTATAGCACAATTCGCTCAGTTTAATCCTTATTTCATCGGCTGCGGCCTTGTTTGGACCGCTTCCGACAGTAGCCCAATATGTTTTTGTAACAGCAATTCTTCTTGCCGATTTTTCGAAAATATCCTTCATCGAGAGCACTTTGCGCATATGATTAGATAACCGGAGAAGATTATTAACCTCATCGGATATAAACATATCGTTTCTTTTGTCTTTAAGCTGCGCAATAAAAAGACCAAGAACTGCGCCTGCAACTATCTGGCAATAAAAAGCCTTTGTTGATGCTACAGACATTTCAATGTCCCGGCCGCTGCTTGTATATATAACTCCGTCAACTTTAAAAGTTATATCCGAATCTCTCCTGTTAACGATCGCAAGAGTTTTGGCGCCTCTTTTTTTTACCATTTCTACGGCGCGGTTTGTGTCCGTTGTTGTTCCAGATTGGCTTATTGCTACAACAAGTGTATCCGACATGCTGCCGGGTATTTCTTCAGATCCGAGCATAAATCCGCTTAACTCGGACGCTTTATGGGCGCTGACATGAATATATGTATCATTAAAATAATAATTAAAAATATCAGAACAGGCAAGAGCCGCAACTCCGGCTGTTCCCTGGCCAATAAAAAAAATGCGGTTAATTTCATTTTCTGTGAAAGCCTTTTTAATAGTTTCGGGGAATTCTTTTTTTGAAAGAAAAATGAAATTCTTCTTTCCGTCAGCGCTTGTCTTCCAACGATTCTGAAGAGTTTTTTCAACCGATAAAGGAGATTCCGAGACTTCTTTCATAAAGTAATGAGGATAATTCTGGCGGTCAATATCTCTTGAAGTAATGTTTGTTTCTTTTATATCTTTATCTTCGATGAAAACCGGTCTCTTATCATAGTATATAGCTTTTATTCCGGATAATCCTCCGAAAGATTCCCGGGATAAAATAAAAATCTGCCCCTTGTCTCTTTCCATATCTCCTTCTGCTGTTTTATCGCCTTCCATTTTAATGTATTTCTGCGTTTCTTCCACAAATCCATAAACCTCGGAAGCCGGCATATAGCTGTTTTTCCCTATACCCACAAAAAAAGCCTGCCCGCTTCCCTTAAGCGCAAGATAAATTCTTCCTGGATCAAGATTAGAATGCATTGATATGGCATGAGAACCCTCAAAATCGTTTACTGCAAGGCGGAATGACTCTTCGAGATCAAACCCTTTGCTTAAATACTTCTCAATCTGAAGCGGAATAATCTTTGTATCTGTAGTTATCTCATTACTAAGAGATTTGCCGCTGCGTTCATATTCCTCTTTAAGCTGGAGATAATTGTCGATATCTCCGTTTAAACACACATGTATTATGCCGCTTTTCCATAAACCAAATTCGCTTTTGCTTCCGTCTTGCGGATGGCAATTAGCTTCTGTTATTGCGCCGACCGAAGCCCAGCGGGTATGAGATAACACTGTGTGATCTTTATGAGAGAAAGAGACGAGTAAGCCCAAAATGCGGTCATTTTTTATCTGATTTCGCAAATAATTTATATTGTCTCCCAAGCTTCCTATTTCCGCAGAAACTTTATAAACAAGAGCTATGCTCACAAGAGAGTTACCGTTTTTTTCTTTTGTTCTGCCTATCGATATGCTGCCGTTTAGCAAGATATCATGGTTTGAGCGCTCTTTTAAGGTTTTTGCCAGCTTTTCCTTTGCAACTGCTTTTTCAAATCTGTTGTATTCATCGGCATCCATAATAAACATCAGTGAGATTCCGGCTGAATCACGGCCTCTTACTTCGAGGCGGTCAATGCTGTTAAGCACTGCATTTATATTTTTATATATCGTTACGGCAGAAAAAGAAGATTTATTATCTGATTTGCTTATCAGATTATATATCTTTGAAACATTGTGTGAAATTTCGTTTGAAAGAATCCATGAAATATCTTTAAGGTCTTCGATTCTGTGTGATATTGTATCAACTGCGGAAGCCTCAAGAATTCCCATTTTTTCTGATAATATAGCCGATTCCGAATCTATAATTTTGTTTATTCGTTTTGAAAGTCCGTCAATCTTGTTCTGAATATTTTTACCGCTAAAGATTTCAAAGAAAGGTTCGTCTCTTTTTAATTCCCGCACATTTTCAAGCAAGGATTCCACCATTTCTTTTCCGCATAAGTAATTATCAACCAGAGAAAAGTTATTTTTAATACAACATTCAAATGAGCTTAAATCAATTTTTTCAATGCTGTTTTCAATTGAGGCAATATCAATTACTGGGGCAGGTTTTTTACTTTTATTAAAAGAAACAATTCCTGCAATTCCGCAAAACAAAATATTTGCTGGGCATGGGAAAAAAACAAAGGAAAAACCAGGTGTTTTGGATGGGTCTTTGCCAAAATAAACATTAGCCCTAAGATAAATAGTTATTTTGTCGAATACTCTTTTCATGATTCCTAAAATCATCTGATAACTATTTGAGGTTATAATTGTGTCCATACAATGCTTGACAAGTTGCATAACTTAATTACTCCTATATAGAGATTCAGGACGGTATAGTAACTTCACGGCTTTGATCCCCTGAATCAGAAGCGCTTGACTGAAAGCCGGCAAGAATTTCTCTTTGCTTGAGCCCGAACACTTCAGAAATTCTGCAATGAATCGAATACAACTGCTTTCGGTTCCTTTACCTCAAGATTCATTTTAACTCTTTGAATCTGTTAGCTATTTATATCAACATAAGAATTGGAAGTCAAGAGAAATGTTTACAACTTATAAAATAGTTAATCATAAGCATAAACACTCTATGGATTCTGAAATTAATAAAGCGTTTAAGGGACTCAACATAAAATCAATATTGCACAGATCTAACATTATGAAACAAAAGGGCTACTCTACAGCAAACATTATTTATCTGCTCGTATTACTCCCATTCCTTAAGCATACCTGCTCAAGTTTTAATGGAATTTATTCATGTAATTACTTTGGAGCACTTGGAAAAGTCACTTTTAATTTCGGAAGTGATTCTCTCATAGTCCAGGATTATATTAACACTGGGATTGCAATTATTCATCAACACGAAACAAAAATTCAGACATTTTTTATCTTTATTAGGCAACACAAAAAGTCGAAAAAAATATTTGATATCGCTCTTGCCACATCCTCAAAGGACAATAAAATCTTTGGAATTTATACAGCAAACAATAAAGATTTTGAAACATTTTCTTTTCTTGAGGTCATAAACCCATTGCTATAGTGAATCCCAGGACTCAGAAACGTCTGTTTTTTCAATTTCTTTCGATGAACACCGCTTTGAATTATAAATTCTTTATCATAAAGACGCGTCTCGGTTTATCAAGACGGGTTATCCCTTCTTCTTTTGCGGCTTTTACTGCTTCGTCAAAATCCTTATCACAAGGTCTGGTGCAAAATTCCTTATATTTATGAGCATTGTCGCAGGGTCTGTACTGAAACATTATATTCACATAAGTATTTTTTGATATGTTGTTTGCGATAAACCGCATTATTTCCCTTGTGCCGGCATGGCCGCCAGGCATGACAAGATGCCTTACAAGCAGGCCTCTTCTTGCAATTCCCGATGATTCATCAATATCAAGGTCACCTACCTGTCTGAACATTTCCGTCAGGGCATTACGGGCAACCTCAGGGTAATCTTTTGCGCTGCACGCTATATCCGCAATATCAGGATTCCAGAATTTGAAATCAGGCATGTATATATCAATAACGCCATCAAGAATTTTCAGAGTTTCAACGCTGTCATAACCGCTGCTGTTGTAAACAAGAGGAATATGAAGCCCTTTTTCAACTGCTGTTTCAAGCGCGGAAAGTATCTGAGGCACTACGTGGGAAGGCGTGACAAAATTAATATTGTGACAGCCGGACATTTGCATAGAAAGCATAATGTGCGCAAGCTCTTCATTGGAAAGCTCTTTGCCATATCCTTTATGGCTGATATCATAATTCTGGCAAAACACGCAAAGCAGGTTGCAGTGTGTAAAAAATATTGTTCCTGAACCGTTTGATCCTACAAGTGGAGCTTCTTCTCCAAAATGAGCATTATAACTTGCTGCTAACGCCTTCTCGCCGGTTTTACAAAACCCGGTTTCACCGGAAAGTCGGTTTACTTTACATCGTCTTGGACAAAGAAGACACGAGCGTATAATACTGCGGGCTTTTTCAACCTTTTTCTTGAGCAGCCCTTTCTTATAAGTGTCTATGTATACCGGAACAAAATTCGGCATGATAATCCTATGATCATTAGAAACCGAGAATTCTTCCACCCTGGTAAACAAAAAAAGCCATAATCCAGGCAATTGACGTGCTGTAAATTATACTGAAAGCTGTCCATTTAAATGAAGCGGTTTCTTTTTTTATCATTGTAATAGTTGCAAGACAGGGCAAGTATAAAAGCACAAAAACCATCATCGAAAGAGCTGAAAGAGGAGTCATGCCTGAAGACCGTAGCGCATTTTTCAAGGCATCCTTGTTATCCGGTCCTTTGGTTGAATACAGCACTCCAAGTGTGCTTACAACAATCTCTTTAGCAAAAAAGCCTGTTACCAATGAAAGGCTGCCCCTCCAATCGATGCCGAGCGGCTCAAAAACAGGAGAAAGCCCCTTTCCTATTTTTCCCATGTACGATTTCTCAATATCTATTTTATGAGAATAATCTTCGGAATAGTTTATATTCTGAGGAAAAGCCGAAAGAAACCAGACTATAATTGAACCTATCAGTATAACGCCTCCCATCCTTCTTAAAAACATTTTGCTGCGGTCCCACATATGAATCGTAAGACTTTTTAACATCGGCACCCTGTAGGGAGGAAGTTCCATTACAAATGGAGCGTCATCGCCTTTAAGAAGAGTTGAACGGAAGACCCTGCCTGATACTATGGAAAGAAGTATTCCCAGAAGATACAGGGAAAAAATTACATTGCCCGCTCTTTCGGCAAAAAAGGTGCCGGCAAGTACTATATAAATGGGAAGCCTGGCGGAACATGACATAAAGGGAGTAATAAGAATTGTAAGAATACGGTCTTTTTCACTCTCTAATGTTCTTGTTGCCATTATTGCCGGAACATTGCATCCGAATCCCATAAGCATAGGAATAAACGATTTCCCATGAAGCCCTATAAGATGCATAACCTTATCCATAAGAAACGCCGTTCTTGCCATGTAACCGGTATCTTCAAACAAGGCGATACAGAAAAAAAGTATCAGGATATTAGGAAAAAAAACAATAACGCTCCCCATACCGGCTATAATTCCGTTTATCAATAAATCCTTTAAAATACTTCCGGGAACAACTCTTTCCAGTCCCGAAGAAAGCATAGCAACACCGCTTTCAATCCAACCCATCGGGTAAGCGCCAAGTGAAAAAGTAAGCTGAAACATAGCCCATATGAAAAATATAAATATAGGAAACCCTATAAATTTATGTGTAAGAACAAGGTCGATATTGCGTGAAATATCTACCCGCTTTTTCGGCGATGTTATCTGAACCTCCTTGATAATGCCAGATATGAAACCATACCGGTCATCAGTCATTATAATCTCGGGGTCTTCGTTAAAATGATTTGACAGATATGCACGAATAGCCCTGGTTTCCTCTATTATTTCCTCTCCGGCTGTTCCTGCTTTTTGGGCAAAGCGCTCTTTAACGATTTTATCATCCTCAAGAAGCTTTATGGCAGTCCATCTGCTCTTGTAATTAATCTTATTCTTTGCTTTTTCTTCAATAAGCTTCTGAATCTTTGAAATGGCATTCTCAATATCCTTACTGTACTTAATATTTCGCTTCTCTTTTTTTTCAGAGCCTGATTCGGCAAGTTTTATCGCTTCTTTTAAAAGATTATCGATCCCCTCATTCTTGTTTCCGACAGTAAATACAACCGGGACATCAAGCAGTTTTGAAAGCTTTTGGGCATCAATTTTGGTTTCCTGCAAACGGGCGATATCAGCCATGTTAAGGGCAAAAAGCACCTTGCTGTCTATCTCCCGAAACTGCATTGCAAGATAAAGGCTTCTTTCAAGATTAGATGAATCTATAATGTCTATAATAACATCGGGAGATTCCTCTAGAACAAAATCCCGTGCTACAATCTCCTCTATGGAAAAAGGAGTTAAGCTGTAAGTGCCGGGAAGATCGACAATTTTAAGTTCATAACCGAATTTGTTTATTAATCCTTCTTTTTTTTCAACGGTGACCCCGGGCCAGTTTCCAACTTTTTGCCTGGCGCCGGTAATATTGTTGAATATAGTTGTCTTGCCTGAATTGGGATTGCCGGCAAGAGCAATCGTTATGTTTTTGTTATCGGTCATGTACGCTCTGCTCTGTTTTTTCTACTGTTATATGTGCCGCTTCTTCTACCCGAAGAGATATGTGATAGCCTTTTACTATAAGCTCTAAAGGATCTTTCAACGGAGCATACTTTTCCACATGTATTTGTGTGCCTTTAATTATTCCCATTTCAAGTATTCTCCTGCGCAAAGCTCCGCTTCCTGCTATTCTGACAATAATGCCCTTTTCACCTTCCTTCATTTCACTAAGTAACATCAACACCCCACTCACTTAACAGGCTCAACAATTATTTTTTGGGAAAGACCCTGCCCAATTACATATCTGCTTGATTTTATGGCAATAATAAGCTGACCTCTGCTGATTGTTGTTACAACTTCAATCTCGTCTTCCGGCTTAATCCCCATGCTTAATAGGCGCATGCGGGCGCCTGTGCCTCCCATAATATCTTTGACTTTAAGACGTTCACCTTCTTTTGCCATGGATAGAGTCATTAATTTTACCCTTTCCTTCAGGCATTCTGAGCAAATTCCATAAAGCTCCATTTTATGCTGAAGCATATGAAATCCATGTGCGACAGCAATCTTGATCTGGAGATTTTCTATTTCCCCTTCTTCAAATTCTATGATTTTTCTGCATTTAATACATATCATATGATCATGGTGATGACCCAGATGCCTGTGTTCATAGCGTACCACGCCATTATCGAACTTATTTTTATAGGCAAACCCTAAATTGCACATAAGATTTAAGGTTTCTCTTACAAATGAATTATCCAGATCATGCCCAGTATCATTTAGCATTTGAGTCAGTTCTGCAGAGGTAATATGATTTTCTGTCTGAAGAAAAGTGTCTAACACTTTGAATCTGTCTTCAAAATTATCAATATTTCCTTCTTTGAAAAGCTTCTCAAATTGTTTTTTTTCCTGCTTATGAGTACGCTTCATCAATGTTTCCTATTGAACCGTAAATTTTCAAACCGTTTAAACTGTTATTCCAAATTGAAATAATTTGCAACAATAATGCCTGAATATACGGTTGTCAATGAAAGTGGTTCCAACACGTAGGGTAACCGCATTTGGATTTAATACATCATTTAATAGTTTTGTTAAACACCAAAACCGTCATACCGGACTTGATCCAGTATCCAGAAACAAGCTAAATCCTGGTTAGCGCTAAAGCTTCACTTCGTACCCGGCCTTCATCGGAATGACGAATGCGGAATTTTCCGGCTTTTTACATGCCTATAAAATCCAAATGCGGTTGCCCTGTTCCAACACGTGTGTTGGGTTCACAGGGCGGTTTAAAGTAAACCTCAATTGACATTGTTCAAGCGAACCGTTGTTCCCGCTAAAGGTACTTTCGGGAAAATAGCTGAAAAGTGACCTTTTTTATGGCATTTTCTTCCATGAAGGCTTTTTTGGGGGTAGTAAGGAACCTTTTTCATATCCAAAATCTCACCGTCGGTTGTTACTAATGCAACTTCCACGTAGTCGGGGACATCAATTGGGTTTAGCACTTTTAACCTAAGGTATCCGCCAACTCTGAATTTACCATCTTCTTCTATAGCCAACACCTGACTGAATTTAGTCTGGGTGTTCGGAACAAACTCCATTCGATACTGCCAGGTACACATAAGGTGATTAGCCATTGCGCATCCGGCCAACACCTCGATGCCTATCAATACGAGCATAGTCAATTGTAAATATTTTTTCATATGTCGTTCTCCTTTACATTTCTTCTTCAACTTTTCGCTTTTCAAACCAACTATAAACCGACGGAATAATTAACAGCGTAAGCAGAGTTGAAGTAATCAATCCCCCCACCACAACTGTTGCAAGCGGTTTTTGAATTTCAGAACCCGTCCCTCCGGCAAGCAGCATCGGGATCAAACTGAAAATTGATATTGATGCAGTCATCAATACCGGGCGCAATCTGTCAAGACTTCCCTTCCTGGTTGCTTCCTGCAAATCAAGTCCTTCTTCGCGGAGTTGCGAGATGCGAGATACCAGCACCAGTCCGTTTAACACAGCAACACCAAACAAGACGACAAACCCCACGGACGCCGGCACAGATAAATATTGTCCGGATATATAGATAGAAAAAATTCCGCCGATTAAAGCAAATGGCAGATTGCAAATTACCAAGAGCGCCAGGCGGATCGATCTGAATGTCACGTACAAGAGAAGTAATATTAGTCCGATGGCAACAGGTCCGATGATCATCAGTTTGTTCATTGCTCTCTGCTGATTCTCAAATTGCCCGCCCCAGGCAAGATAATAACCGGTTGGCAGCTTAACTTGCTCTTTTATCTTTTGTTTTGCTTCGGCAACAAAACTTCCGATATCCCTGCCGCTGATATTCATCTCAATCCCGATTCTTCTGACCCCGTCCTGGCGGCTTATTTGAACCGGTCCTTCAATCATATTCACATCTGCTAATTGATCGAGCGGAACGTTCATGCCCGATATTGTTGTTATGAGAATCTTTTTGATTGCTGCGAGGGAATTTCTTTTTTCTTCCGGCAAACGAACCGTTATATCAAAGCTACGGTTCTCTTCATAAAACTGAGAAGCAGATTTTCCGGCGACAGCTATTTCAATTACATTCTGAACATCGCTGATATTCAAACCATACCGTGCTATTTTTGCCCGGTCGATGTTGACTGTCAGGTATGGCTGGCCGGAAACCTTTTCCGTAGCCAAATCGGTTCCACCCTTAATTGAAGAAAGAACTTTTGCAATTTCAGCCGATTTACTATTCAGTACGTCAATATCTTCGCCAAATAGTTTAACAATCAGTTGCGCGCGTGTTCCGGCAACAAGTTCATCAATTCTGCACTGTATCGGCTGGCTGAATCCGAAACTGATGCCCGCAATCGATTCCAGTGACTCACGCATTTCATTGGTCAATTCTTCTTTCGAAATATCCCTTTTCCATTCACTCTTAGGCTTATATATTCCGACATACCCGGTTTTATCCGTACCTCTGGTATCCAAAGCAACGCCGGTTTGTCCCGTTCGTGATACCACTATATCCAGTTCATCAAACTGCTTCAGCTTTTCTGCGGCGCGTTGATTAACTTCCATCGCTGTTGCCAAAGAAACTCCTGGCAGCATGGACACATCCATGTCAAAGGAACCTTCATCCATTGCCGGTATAAACTCCGTTCCCAATCTTGTAACAAGAAACAGAGAGGCAAGCAGGAAAACTCCGGCAATGCTCAGTATTACTTTTTTCCTGTTCATGGCATATGCGAGAAGCGGCGCATACAATTTCATTGCATACCGCATAATAGCGCTTTCTTTTTCCGGCTGCGGTTTCAGAAATAGTATGCACAGAACCGGAATAACGAATACGGAAAGAAACAATGATGCGAGCAGTGCGATCGTAACTGTTATGGCCAGCGGTCCGAACATCTTTCCTTCAATTCCTTCCAGGGAAAGAATCGGAATAAAGGTGATTGCGATAATAAGTTCGCCGAAAATGCTGGGCTTTCTGACTTCCATCACGGCTTTAAGCACGGTAAATAATTTTGGATGTTGATTTTCCTCTTCGCTTAAATGCCGCTGGACGTTTTCCACCTGGATTATTGTCGTGTCTATTATCATGCCAATTGAAATCGCCAGGCCACCGAGGGACATCAGATTTGCGCTTATGCCGGCAAGCTTCATCACAATAAAGGTAGCCAGCAGTGAAAGAGGCAATGCAATCAGAACCACAAAACTTCCTCTGAAACTGTTCAGTAATAAATAAAGCACAATCAAAACAAGAATAGCGCCTTCAATCAGCGCTTTATTTACCGTATTAACGCTCGCATTCACGATATCGCTTCTATCGTAATAAGGGACTATCCTGATGCCTTCCGGAAGGATATTGTTATCATTGATTTCTCTGACTTTTTCCGCTACCCGGCGAACAACGTCACGGCTGTTTTCACCGCGCAGCATCATGACGATACCACCTACGGCCTCCTCTTTGCCGTTTTTCATGGCCGCACCCATACGCACGGCTTCGCCGATCCTCACTTGCGCAACATCTTTTATGTATGTCGGCGTTCCATGTTCAGATTTCAGGACAATATTTTCTATGTCACTAATATTTTTTATCAACCCGACACCGCGGACTATATATTGATCTGTATTCCGTTCGAGAATATTACCGCCCACGTTTTGATTATTGTTGCCGATCGCAGCATAAACATCGCCAACTGCTATGGCATACTTCAGCAATTTTTCCGGCGATACGATTACCTGGTACTGCTTGAAGTAACCGCCGAAAGAATTTATTTCATTTACTCCGGCAACGCTTTTTAACTGCGGTGTGATAATCCACTCCTGAATTGTTCTCAGGTTTGTCAGGTAAGATATTTTTTGAAGCGGATCATTCGGCATTTTCCCTTCAAGAGTATATTGATAAATTTCTCCCATTGCCGTGCCGATTGGTCCCATCGCAACTTCAACGCCTTTCGGGACCTTTTCTCTCGCTTCCGCCAATCGTTCAAAAACCAACTGCCGCGCAAAATAAATATCGACATTATCCTTGAACACTATTGTTACAATTGAGAGACCGAACTTTGTAACGGAACGCATTTGTTCAATATCGGGCAATCCTCGCATTGACATCTCAATGGGGTACGTTACATTTCTCTCAATCTCTATTGCTGATAGTCCATCTGCATGGCTGACGACTTCAACTTGAATGTTCGTAACATCCGGAAAAGCGTCTATCGGCAATTTCAGATATGAATACAATCCGAATGCAATGATTAAAAGTGAAAGGAATATAATCATTCCTTTCTGCTTTAACGTATATGCGATTAATTTTTCCAACATTAGTGTGAATCTCCCTCAAGTTCGTCTTTTTTAAGTTCCGACTTTAGTATGAACGACCCCCTGATTGCCACCGCTTCACCCCCTTGGAGTCCTGCCGTAACCTCCAGACGCTTTCCGAGTGTCCTGCCGGTTTCGATTTCTCTTCTTTTGAACTTGTCGGGGGCGATCCGGACAAAGACGTATCGCTGCGCTCCATCGATCTGTACGGCGGTTTCCGGAACGGCGATGAGCCGCTCAACCCCGCCTCGCGCTGCTTCCGTGAGAACGGTTGCAAACATGCCGGGTTTGAGCAAACCGCTTGTATTGTCGATGGTTACCCGCGCTTTTTCGGTCCTTGTATTTTCATCAACCACATCTGCGATATAGGAGACCTTTCCTTTGAATATCTTGTCGGGGAATGCCGTGACCGACACCTCCACGCCGGCACCGATTTTGATGCGGGAAATATCTTTTTCATAGATATCAATAACCACCCAGAGTGTTGAGAGATCGGCAACAACAAACAGCATCTTTTCGGAATTAACAAACTCTCCCTGGGTAATCGCTTTTTCTACCACCACGCCACCTATAGGCGATGCGATAGGAACAAGAGGATGGTTCCCGTTGCCTTTGGCTGATTTAAACTGCGCAATATCGACGCCAACCAGCCGGAAACGCTCCTGGGCAAGATTAATGTCCACTTCCGCCTCTTCTAACTCCTGCCGTGCTTTCAGTAAGTCCTTTTCCGGAGATATTTTCTTCTGAAACAGGATCTCCTCCCGCTGAAGGCTTTTACGCGCCAGCACTACTTTCCCTTGCGCCTTGAGATAGTCAGCCCATATCTGATTAAGTTCCATGCTGTCGAGATAGGCAAGAGGCTGCCCCGCCTTCACCCTGTCACCCTGCGATGTGTTGATCCTAACCGCCTTTCCTGTTATCCTTGGACTGATCTTTGCGGTCCGGTCCATGTTCATCTCAATCACGGCGGTTGCTGAGAGGGGAATAGCCGCCTCCTCGATGGCTACTTGTTGGACCTCTATTCCGGAAGACTTCTGCTTTTCCTCGGACAGCATAACAATGCCAGGCTCTTCTTTTTCATGCTCTCCTTTGTTTCCTGATTCCTTCTCCCCCGCAACCGCTGTTTTTTCTTCTTTTGGCGATTCCTTTTTCCCGCATCCCACAGTCAGGAACACAACGCCAAAAACAATGAGAATTGCAACAAGCAACCCATGCTTCGCTATATTTCTATTTTGTTTTATCATTTCAGTGTTCCCCCTATTGTCTTTTCTATCGCATTTAGCGCAAGCTGTGTTCTCGTCTGCGCTTCAATATAGGCAAACTGCGCCTCAATGGTGTCCTTTTGCGCAAGCCGCACTTCGAAGAAGCCGACTTTCCCCTCCTTGAAAGCCAGATTCAGAAGATTCAGGTTCTCTGCGGATTTTACAATGATTTCTTTTTTGAAAAGTGTTAGTTCCTCAATGGCAGTTACAAGGTCGCTGAAAGCCTGCTCGACTTCGCGCTCTATCGTTTTTTTCAGTCCGTCCGACTTTATTTTTGCCTCTTGAACTTTTGCATAGGCATCTTTCTTCTCCGCCTGCTTCATGTCGAAAAGAGGCAAGGGAATGGAAACCTCTATCCCCACGGCATTTCTCATCTCATCCCTGTCGTAAAATCCTGAGAGAGTTATATTTGGGATGCTCTCCTTTTCCGCCAGTTGTTTCGCAGACCGGGTTTTTTCCACCTCAAATGCAGATGCCTTTGCGTCCGGTCTCCGGGAAAGGGCTTCCTTCATGACCTCTTTATCAGGCAACACCGGTGCTTCCGAAGGCAAATCACCTTGGACAGCAAAGGATATGTCGGATGATAACCCGAGGAATCCCTGCAAGAGAAGAAGCGCTTCGCGGTATTCTCTTTCTGACAGGAGAAGTTCTTTTTTTGCCTTGCTCAACTCGACCTCTGAAAGGTTCACCTCGAGGCCGGAAACGTCGCCTGCCTGAAACTTGATCTTTGTATATCCGAGCAGCTCTTCGTTCAGTTGGACGATCTCCCGAGCCAGTCCGTTTTTTTTCTTTAACGCAAGCGCTTTGGTAAATGCATCTTTCACATCCGAAACCAAAACCCGTTCTTTGTCCTTGATCCCGGCTTTCACTCCGGCAAGCTCCTTTTCCGCCACCTCGATCCTTGAGCTTCTCTGCCCGGCAACCTCAAACTCCTGGGAGAGCTTGAATCCATAGTTTGTAAACTCACCGCTGCCTTCCTCATCCGGTTTGTCCTTTTTTGAGACATTGCCCCCGATCGTCGGGTTATTGATTAAGAAAAGCCGCGCTTTTTCAAGCCGGCCATAGGCAGCATCTTCTCCGAGCCTAAGGGCCTGGAGGTCGGAATTGTGCGTGAGGGCACGCTGCACTGCCTCTTCGATATTTAGCGAATAAGCAGGGGTAACAAGAAAAAGAATTAAAAATATCGAGATAATAAAACGTCTCATTAATTCACCTCGTATAAAAAGTATGATATCGAATTCACCGCGCCGTCCAGGGTAACCGCATTTAGAATTAATGCATTCTTAGATGTAGTTGCTGTGCACTTAAATATTCTATTTACAACCCCCTATCCCCCTTTATTAAGGGGGAATTAAATGGAAGGAGATCAACCAGCTTCAAATTCCCCCTTAGAAAAGGGGGATAAAAGGGGGTTGTAAACAGATAAAATCCAAATGCGGTTACCCTGCCGCGCCGTCCGGCACATCTTGAATGCCAATGAAAAGAAGAGCTAAAACATGCCTGATGAGCTTAAATAGTTGCGCGATTTAAAAATGATTTTGGATCAGATGAAAAAAAGAAAGGTTCAAATCAGAAGAACAATGGTTCGGAGTGATTCGTTGGCAGTGCTTTTAAAATGCAGATGATTGACTAAAGTGAACAGACCATCATGGTATGATGGATTTAATAAATTGGTCGTATTGGTTTGAATGTATACCTGAAGTTTAGATTGAATAGTTTTGTTGTTTAAAAGTGTTTTATGTTCATCAACCTCTTTTGATATGGGAATATCCACGCAATAGCACGGGTCATTTTCCTGTATATTGTCACTGTTTTTATGAGAGCAAGAACATTTATCCGATAGCTTTAATTCAATTTTAATATGTCCCGTGTTACTATAACAAAGGACGATATCTCCTGCATGACTGACCGGCATGGACAGAAAAAACACATGCAGTGCCAAGATAATATAGTATATTTGTTTATGCCTGATCAATAATTTCATGGATGATTTCATGGAATTCATGGTTTCTGACTTTTTTTGGATAGATATGAAAATACAAACCAAACTATCTGGTATGTCCCGGAATATCATAAGTAGTACAGGAACCGCCCGAACATGATCTTGTCTGAGAGTTAACAGATGTCTTATCACCTGAACCTGCACCCATGCTGAAATTTGTTGTGCTTATTACCCGCTCGAATTCCTCACTACCGCACTTTGGGCATTTCAACTGTGCCTCTTCGTTTTTATTCATCAGTATTAATTCAAAGAATTCATCACATTGAAGACATTTAAATTCATATATCGGCATTACAACACTCCTTAATTATTTTTACGAATAAAATATTCTTTATATGAAGCAAACTTATTTATTATCACTATTAAACTATTGTCAAGCAATAGGAATTACAGAGTACATGATATATGATCGCAATAAGATCATTTATTTTTAAGCATTTCAACTGCATGCGCAATCGTTGCTTCTGTTATTTTTTCACCGCCAATCATCCTGGCAATTTCTTCAATTCGTTCATTTTTATCTAAAGGAGTTATTGCAGTTTTGGTTTTACCGCCCGACACATGTTTTGATATTCTGAAATGGTGATCGGCAAAACTTGCTATCTGGGCAAGATGAGTAATGCAAATTATCTGGTAATTTTTGGCAAGAGACAACATTTTTCGGCCTACCACTTCGGCAACTCCTCCGCCAATGCCGGCGTCAACTTCATCAAAAACGATTGTCTCAACCGAGCCGGTTTCGGCAAGAAGCGCTTTTAAGGCAAGTATGACTCTTGAAAGCTCGCCTCCCGAAGCTATGGCGGATAATGGTTTTAATGCTTCTCCCACATTTGGAGCAATCTGAAATATGGCATTGTCTATTCCGGTTTCATTAACAATACTGCCGTCTGTCGTAAAAATAGGATCGGCTCCGCTTGATGCAGGTTGAGTCTGTAAGGATACTTCGAATTTAGTACCGGACATTTTAAGAGTTGATAGTTCTTCTTCAACTTTTTCTGCAAATTTTTTTGCGCCTACTTTTCTTTTTGCAGAAAGCGCCTTCACATTAACAGCAAGTTCATTATGCAGCTTATCAAGTTTGTTTTTTGTTATTTCAATATGTTCAGCAAGATTTTCAATACCGGAAAGCTCTTTTTCAATTTCTTCCAGTTTCTCAAAAACAGCCTGAAGTGACCCTCCGTATTTTCGCTTCAGCTTATTTATCACATCCAGTCGCGCTTCAATGGATTCCAGTTCTTTTTCATCTGTTTGTATCTTTAAAAGATAGTCTCTAAGGCCATTTGATATCTCTTCTATATTATAAGCCGTCTGTTCAATTGATTGGGCCTTTGAAGAAAGCACCGGATCAAGCTGTCCGGCTTTTTCAAGGTTTTTCCTGACACCTGCAAGACGCTCTATTACAGCCCCATGCATACTGTACAGCTCTTCAATGCTGCTGTTTACGGATTCAAAAATAACCCCCATGTTTTTAAGTCTAATTTTCTCATGCTCTAAAGTTATGTCTTCATCCTGTTTAATCGCCGCATCGATTATCTCTTTTTTCCGGAACGAAAGATAGTCGATTTGTTCAGACTGGCAATCTTTATTTGAATTAAGCTCTTTTAACTTTTTAGCAAGAGGAACCATTTCATGGTATAATACAAATAGCTGATTTCTAAGCGGAACAAGACCGGTAAAACGGTCAAGAATTAAAAGATGTTGTCCTTCTTTCAACAGCCCCTGGTGAGCATGCTGGCCTGAAATACTGACAAGATTATCGGTTATGGAACCTAAAACCTGCATTGTTGAAAGTCTTCCATTTATATATATTCTGTGCCTGTCGTTTTTTGAAATAATTCTTCTTATAATAAGACCTTCGGAAGGATCAAATTCATTCTCTTGCATAAGCTTTGCAGTTTTACTTTCAGGAATAATTTCAAACAGGGCTTCAAGTTCTGCAGTTTCAGCCCCAGTCCTCACCACTGTTGCGGCTGCCCTGCTTCCAAGTAGAAGGTTAACTGCATTTATAACAATCGATTTACCTGCCCCGGTCTCGCCGCTTAATACAGTCAGACCGTCTGAGAAACGGATATTGAGATCATCAATTATTGCAAAATTTCTTATGGAAAGTTCTCGAAGCATATTAATAAACCGGATTCTTTCAATAAGTTCGTATAGGTCGTGAGAGTTTTTTTTCTTATCTCACAACCGTCTGATTTTGTAAATATAAATATATTAAAGCTCTTTTTTAAATTCGAATAAACATTTTGATATGTACAATTTTCTGATTTGCTAAAAATTATGAAAAAAAGGGACAGGAGAATTATGCTTGACATGCAGATAGGTCGTATTTTATATTTAAGGCCAATTTAAAGACGGAGGATTTCATATGCCGAGGATTGCCAGAATGATCGTGCCGGATCAAAAAACCGTATATCATGTGATATCAAGAACTGCTCTGGAGGGATATCCGTTTAGTGATGTTGAGAAAGACAGGCTTGTTGATATTATCAAACACTTGAGCAGAATCTATTTTGCTGATATTCTTGGTTATTGCATCATGGGCAATCATTTCCATTTATTAGTTCAGATGTATCCTGAAACGGGTTTAAGCAATGAAGATGTCAAAAAGAGATATGTGTTTTATTATGGAAGCGACAAATGTTTTTCATCAGATCACATTAACCGGTACAGAGCAAAATGGTCAAGTCTGTCTGAGTTTATGCGTGAGATAAAACAAACATTTTCTAGAAGTTTTAACAAAAACCGTAACCGCAAAGGAACGTTATGGGCAGAACGGTTCAAGAGCGTTATAGTGGAAAACGGCAACACCCTGATTCATTGTCTGGCATATATTGATTTGAACCCTGTACGTGCCGGGATGGTTGAAAGGCCTGATGATTACAGGTGGAGTTCAATCGGATATCATGTTCAAACTGGCAATAAGGATGATTTTCTATCCTGGGATTTCGGTTTAAAAGAATTTGGGTATTCGGATAAACAAAAGTTGTTAAACCGTTATAGGCGATACGTCTATGAAGCCGGAGCAATTGATAAGTCTGAACCGAAGAACCAAAAGACTATTTCTTCTAAAATCCTGGATAAAGAGCGAAAGCGCTCATTTGAGATCAGCCGCATGGATAGGTTCTTGCACCGCAGTCGTTATTTTACCGATTCGGGTATTATAGGCAGCAAAGCATTTGTATCTGAGTTATACCAGCGTTTTAAAGGATATTTCCATTCTGTTAATGAAAAAGCTCCCAAGCGGATCACGGGTCTTGAGGATATTTACTCACTCAAGCGTTTGACGGATAATTTATAATACACAAGCAATTCTCAGCTCAAAAGGTGCTTCAGCAAAACTGATTGACTGGATGACAAAAGATGAATCTGACAACCAATTTATTTAAAAACTTGCGATGCCGGAGGCACATTCAAGCAAGTAGCATCGGCGTTCAATGGCCTGCTCGCCGTATCTTATTGAACGTGGTTTTCCACTTCGACCGACAGTTTCAGCCCAACGCTATGCAACACCGAGCTCAAACTTTTTAGCTTAGGATTCCCTTTAGTTGAAAGAATTTTGTAAAGATTCTCTCTGTTCAGGTTGGTTTCACGAGCAATTTGAGAAATACCTTTTGCATTCGCAACATCTTTCAGAGCCATTAAAAAAATTTCCTGATTGCCATCTTCAAGCGCAGCGTTAAGATATTCAGCGGCTTCAGCGGGATCGAGGAGATCGTCACTCAGGTTTTGTTCATATTTTTCTGTAACTTTTTTCATCTTGTTCTCCTCTGATATTCGGCCTAATATTGCTTGGCCAGTTTAATATCCTTTGAGCCAGTTTCTAAACGCCCCATTTTGGCCGATCTCTGCGTTGGGCTCAAATTTCAATCCTCGAAATATTCAATATATTCCTCTGGTTGAAATTTTCGCCCGCCTTGAGCTTGACCAAACTGAAACGTTTTGAAATTTGCTCCTTTAACTGAAACTTTTTCGATCCCCCACACAATAAAATCACTATTTTAATTCCATCTCTACCGAAATAAACCCGATATCCATGGCCATAATCAACTCGCAATTCACTAACCCCACCCCCAACAGATTTACAATCTCCAAAATTACCCAGTCTTATACGATTCAATCGAACTCGAATGCATGCTTGTGCGGCCCTGTCTTTTAATAAGTTAAGCCAGTTGTGAAAGACGTTTTTGCCGTCTTCATCAATATATTCGAGAAGGTCGATATTAAAGTCGTCCATGTGAATATTGTAGCTTAAAAACTACGGATGTCAAATGTTATTTTTTTGCGGGTACCCAAGCGAATCACGGGCATTAAGGATACTGACTCGCTCAAACGATTAACGGAAAACTGATTATATACAAGCCCGTACCAGTAAAAACATCTTCTTTTATGATAAATACACTATTTTTACTCCTTATATTAAAATTCCAGAACTATTCCTACCGGACAATGGTCTGAACCAAAAATATCATTATCTATAAACGGTTCTTTGATCCAGCCTTTATCTATTATGTTTCGGGTTACGAAAATATAGTCAACCCGCCAGCCTACGTTCTTTTTTCTGGCATTAGCCCGGTATGACCACCACGAATACTTTGCTTTTTCAGGGTAAAAAAGCCGGAATGTATCCACGTATCCGCGCTTTATTATTTCATCAATCCAGTCGCGCTCAACACGCAAAAAACCTGAATATTTTTCATTGGCTTTCGGATGTGTCAAATCTATTTCATTGTGAGCTGTGTTATAGTCCCCGCTAATGATCAGATTCCTGCCCTGATTTTTAAGGAAATCTGTGTATGCAAAAAAATCTTTGTAGAAATTCAGCTTGTAATTTAAACGGTCATCACTCATCTGGCCGTTTGGAAAATATACATTAAAAAAGATAAAATCCCCGAAGTCTGTTTCAAGGATGCGGCCTTCTTCATCATATTCCGGATTTCCTATTCCTGCTTTAACATTCTGGGGCGCTAAGCGTGTAAATGTGGCAACTCCGCTGTATCCTTTTTTAATGGAGGAATACGACCAGTAAGAGTTATAGCTGTCAAAGCTCAGCATGTTATCGGTTCTCTGGTGTTCCTGAAGTTTTGTCTCCTGAACTGCAAGTATATCCGGATTCATACGCCGGATACTTTCGAAAAAGTCCTTTTGCAGTACGGCTCTTAAGCCGTTAACATTCCATGATACAAGTTTGATAAGTTTTTTCGGCATTATAATCTTCCGCCTATGGTTTTTTATGACATTGTAAACAGGATGTCGGTCCGGTTTTTTCTCCGGTATTTTTCATATCCCTATGGCAGGCCAAACACTGATTCATAACTTGTTTATCTTGAAGTTTTCCATCTGTTATCATATCGGAAATAACCCCCATTTTTTTGGGAAACAGGCTGTGGCAGATCATACAATCCTTCACTGCTTTCTGGTGTTTCTCATGGGGAAAGGCAATATTACCCTTATCTCTTCCTGAAAGCTCAATAACTTCTTTGCCCACTTTTTCGTTTGCAGAGGCTGAATGTAAGATAAGAACCAGCAGCAGAATCAAAAAAACCATAGCTGTCTTTTTCACAAAATCTTTCCTTTTCATATTTTAATTCAGTAATGTCCGGTTAGGTTTTTGCATGTAACCGGGAGTGTTTTTGTTCTTTG
>DYJH01000046.1:0-21787 GCA_020723255.1 Desulfonema limicola
CTTTTACGTTAAAATAATTAACAAACTGCCGTTAAAATAATGTGGGAATCTACAAGTGTCAAGAATCTTTCCTCGTTTCCAGGGTAAATTTATTCTGTGAATTATTGAAAGAAGTTACATTCAATTAAGATTTCTCACATTCGCCCGGAATGACAGGTAAATGGGCCGGCTTGATTTCCTCCTTAATAAAACCAATTATTATTCCCCTTGTTTTAACTACATGTAGTTTTAGATAAAATCCAAATGCGGTTACCCAGAAAAATTTAGAAAAATGAGTTGCACATGATAACGCGTTAATATATATAAAATATAGCATACTATAATTTTAGCTTAAGGAATTAGTTATATATGAACGCCGGCTCTCCAAAGGAAGTTCAGCTTAAAAATAAAATTAAAGAAGCCGAAATATACTATTCCATGGGAATGCTTAATGACTGTTTGCATGTCTATGAACAGATACTGGCGGACAGTTCCTTTGCCGATTCAATAGAATTAACTAATATCAAAGAAAAAGCAACTCAGATAAGAAAACAGGTCCATAACAACAGATTAAAAACAGCCCCGGATTTATCGGCAACCGATATAACACTGATTGAAAAATCCATAGAAAGCACAGAAAACATAAACGACATCATTAACAACGCTTATGCTCTTAAAGAACTCGGACTTGCAAGAAAATCTTCTGCCGAATTTGAGAAATTACTAAAATTGGATTACTCAAATACAGGATATACACCGGTTAAAATAATTACAGAAATTCTTACAAACCTGTCTAAAGTTGAACCTATTAACACGGTTGTTGAGAAAGCTGATAAAATAATTAATGAAAACAAGATAAAAAGCAAAGATATATCTCAAATAAAATATTGGTTAGGTAAAGAAACGTCAAAAAAAGGCCATAACGATATCGCCGTTTCATTATTCAAGGAAACGTTAACTTTTGATCCTAATAATACAGAAGCATCAAACAAACTAAATTCCCTGCTATCAAATTCTGCCAGTAATTCAAAATATGATTATCTTCTTAACTCATCGTTTGTTACCCATGATAAGCTTCAAAAATCTCTGGAGCTTTCGAAAAAATCCGGAAAAAGTGTCGAATCGGTCCTGATGGAAACCTTTAACATAAATAAGGAGGAAATAGGCAAATCCCTTTCGCTATACTATCGTTGTCCGTTTAAAAGTTTTGATCCATCAACGCCGGTGCCTATTGAACTTATAGGCAAACTAAAAAAATCTTTTCTTCTGCATTATACTTGGGTTCCATTAAGCTGGGAAAAAAACTATATAGAAATTCTTGTTGACGACCCTAAAGATTTGAGAAAAACAGATTACATAAAAGCTTTAATGGCGAATCAAAACATAAAATTTTCTATAGCAATTAAAGAAGACATAATTAAATATATAGGATATTTCTTTTCTACAGACAGATCTTCCGAAAAAGCGGAATCAAACATTGATAATCTTGATTTACTCATACCCGACTTTTCTTTTGAAGAAGAGGAAGAGGTTGAAACAGAAAAAGACATTGTTGATGAATCATCCAGCCAGGTAGTGAGGCTTGTTGATCAGATAATTATTACAGCATACAGAAAGCTAGTCTCCGATATCCATATTGAGCCTTCTCCTATTACAAAGAAGATCTCCATACGATATAGAATGGACGGTGTCTGCAATGAATATCTCCAGGTTCCGGTTACAATGGCGCCTGCAATTGTATCAAGACTGAAAATCATGGCCGGCCTTGATATAGCCGAAAGACGTCTTCCGCAGGATGGCAAGATAAAGATGACCCGCAGGGGTATTCCAACTTTTGAGCTGCGTATGTCAACCATGCCCACCGCAGGCGGATATGAAGATACGGTTTTAAGAATTCTTGCAAAAGCAGGCGCAATGAAGCTGGATGATATGGGTCTTAATGAGCGAAATACAAAAATTATGAAAAGAATCATCAGCCAGCCTTACGGGCTCGTGCTGGCTGTGGGGCCCACCGGTTCCGGCAAAACCACAACTCTTCACTCCGCTCTTGGACACATTAATAAACCCGAAATAAAAATCTGGACTGCAGAAGACCCCATCGAAATAACTCAGGCCGGTTTAAGACAGGTTGAAGTCAAGCCAAGAATAGGGCTTGATTTTGCAAGAGTCATGCGTGGTTTTTTGCGCCTTGATCCGGATGTTATCATGATCGGCGAAATGAGGGACAAGGAAACAGCCTCCATAGGCATCGAAGCATCCTTAACCGGTCATCTTGTTTTTTCAACTCTTCATACAAACAGTGCCCCGGAAACCGTCACAAGACTTCTTGATATGGGGCTTAATGCTCTTAATTTTTCCGATGCTTTTCTTGGCGTGCTTGCACAAAGATTAACAAGAAGATTATGCACAAAGTGCAAAAAAGCATTTAGTCCCACAAAAGACGAGTTCTATGAATTAGTCACTGAATACGGTGAAGAGAAATTCGATGAAACAGGCATTGAATATTCATCCGATCTTGTTTTGTATAAACCTTCGGGATGCGAAGCATGTTCAGGATCGGGATATAGAGGAAGGCTGGCAATACATGAGCTTATGGAAGGCACGCCAATAATGAAAGGTCTTATAAAAAAAGCGGCAAGTACTGAAGAAATATTTATGCAAGCCTATAAAGATGGAATGACTTCATTAAAACAGGATGGAATAATAAAAGTTATTAAAGGTCTAACCAATATTAACGAAGTAAGAAGGGTTTGCATTGTCTGATTGTCAAAAAAGGTAATACTATGCCAAAAACCGCCCTTGTAGTTGATAATGATTTCTTTTTTGTCGAATTTTTAGCAGAACTTCTTGAGAGCAGAGAATATAATGTTATTAAAGCCTATGATGGGAAAGAAGGCATTTCAAAAATTGAAGATAAAGATATCAACTTGATGTTTGTTGATATTATAATGCCGAAAATTGACGGAACAGAGCTGATTAAATACGCACACACGAAATATCCTGAAAATTGTTTTACTATAGTAGCAGTTTCGGGCACAATAATTGAACGTATTGATTCTCTGATCGATATAGGAGCCGATTATTATATAGCCAAAGGACCCATGGAGAAAATGGCAGCTAATATCCATGAGTTGCTTGATAAAATTGACAATAATTCTTTTGAATGTCAAGGCGCCAAAATCATAGAATCGGGAACTCTTTTCCCGAGAAGAGAGGCTGTCGGTCTTTTAGACTCAATTCAATTTTATAAGGCTATAATTGATAGTGTTGGTTTCGGGATAATTAATATTGACTCTGACACAAGGATTGTTGGAATAAATTCATATGCTCTTAATATGCTAAACAAGACCAGATTCGAACTTTTAAACAGACCTGTTACCGATATATTCCCTCACGAGGATAGAACAAAATTTATTAATACCATAAAAAATTTTATTCATAACAGCGAATCTAATGAAGCCATATTCACTACTATTATAGATTCAAAAAAAATAAGATTCGTGGTTACATTGCTGACTGTTGAAAAGAAAATTATAGGACTGATACTGGCTTTGGAGGATTGCGGCAAATGGGAAGAACAAGCATAAAAAACAAACTGATAATGTATTTTTTAATCCTGCTGTTAATTGTAATTGTCGTAATCGAAGCAGTAAATCAGACAACGAAAGATTTCTTTCTGGCGCAAGGTCTTTCAATTGCTCTTGCCATGGCAATTGGAACCGTTTTCGGCATTATATTTTCACGATCTATTACTCTGCGTTTGAAAAGGCTGATCAATGCCGCAAGAGAAGTAAGCTGCGGTGATTTATCACAGGAAATACAAATCATATCCAGTGATGAGATCCGAGACCTTGAAGAAGTATTTTCTATAATGGTCAATCAGTTAAGAACGATGCTTCTTGATATGAAAAATGTTTCCCTTAAAATTCATAATACCAATTCAATTTTAAAAGTACTGGCGAAAAAACTTTCGCAAAACAGCAATGATATAAATATTACAGCAAAGTCTATTGCAGAAAGCTCAGCCAAACAAACAGAAATTGTAAATTATACTACTCTTAAACTTAATAACTCCATTAAGGTGATGGATAAGCTGGTTCAACAATCATCTCAAACTATTTCAAAGGCAGATAAAGCAATTCAAAAAACTCAAAAAGGTGAAACAAATGCCCGCGAAATAATCAGCCATCTTGAGCTTGTGTTAAAACATATGAGTGAATCGGCACAGCCCATTTCAAGGCTGCCCGAAAAAGTGGAAAAAATAAAAATAGTGACAAATGTAATTGAAGCAATCTCTCAGAAAACCGATCTTCTGTCTTTGAACGCTTCTATAGAAGCAACAAGAGCCGGTGAATCCGGCAAAGGCTTTGCAATAGTCGCCGAAGAAATAAGAAATATGGCTGAAAGTTCAAAGCAGTCATCAAAAGCCATAGCTAAGCTGGTTGAAGATATTATAGAAGATAATCGGATGCTTAAAGAATTCCTGACAAAAAATCAGATGGAAATTGATAGAGGGAAAAAAATTATACACGGTATTGTGCAGACATTCAGTGATATGCTTCTTGGGGTAAGAGACATATTTTCTGAAATAAAAACCATTGAAGAAGCTACGGTAAGACAAGCTCAGGAACTGAGAACTTTTTCAGAACATTTTCAGAAGCTTTCGGTCTCTGCATCCCGCAATTATGAATCTACCCAAAAAACCACTATCGCAGCAGCTAATCAGATTAATGAAGTTAAAAGAATGGCAGCCGCTATAAATTTACTTGATAAATTGTCTGAAAAGATGCTGAAAACGCAACAACATTTCAGTTTACCGGAGCCGCAGAAACAACAACCGGAAAAGCCGGAAAATGAAGAAGATGAACAGCCATGAAAATTTTTGTTTTCAAAGCCAAAGATATACACATGGGAATAGAATCTGAATATGTTTACAGAATCATTGATGACTATAAAATTACACCCGTATGTCTTACCCCTAAATGCTATACCGGCCTGATATTTTACAGGGGAGAACTTTTCGATGTAATAAATATCGGACTTCTTTTTGATTATTCGGGGCATACCGAAAATATCGATAACGAACCAACTCAAAACCAACGCATAATCATTGTAAAATGGCATAATAAAAAGATTGCTGTTATTCCGGATGAAATAACGGGCATGATATGGATAGATGGCAAATCTAACGAATTGAATTCATACCGCTATGAAAACAAAAATATAAATTTAATAACACCTGACCACATATGGAAAAAATTACAAGAGCTCCCCTATGGATATCAGCAAGTATGAAAAAATATTTGTACAGGAATCAAACAAGTACCTCAAAGAACTTGAAGACATGTTGATGCAGGTCGAAAAGGATTTAACAAACCTTTCTTTGTGGACAGAGATTCACGGCAAAATTCATTCTATTAAAGGTATGGCAAAAGCTCTTAGTCTAAATAAAATTTCAGATTTATGCCATTTAATGGAAGACTGGTGCCTGAAATTTCAACAGGGCTCAATAAAAAGCTCTCCTGCTGCCGTTCAAACACTATTCGACGGCACTGATTTTTTAGGGTATCTTATTTCAAAAAAAGGATGGATTGAATCATTTGAAGACCAGAAATTGTATAGCATTCACTTATCCAAATTTAAAAAAAACCCTGCCGAAGTTTCAGGTGCAAGTTCTCCCCCTAAGGCGGCTCAAATTCCGAATTCCTATCAATCTCCGACTGTAATTATAGATCATGTAAAAATAAAATATTCCTTTATAGAAGAACTTCTCGGATTAACCCAGGAAATACAGCTTCTTTCAAAAAAAATCCCTGCTTTTTCAAACGACCAGATGTCATCTGGTCTTAAAAACTGGATTGATCACTACACCGCTTTGATGAAAGTTCTTTATTTTAAGCTGACCCGGTTACGGCTGATGAATATTGGCGATTTTGCGGATCTTTTTCTAAAAAACATAAGAAATATTGCAAAAGAATATAACAAAAGCGTAGATGTTGAAATAGTAGGCGGCGAAATACAAGCAGATATTACACTTATTGAGCGGCTTCGCGAGCCGTTGATACATATTTTCAGAAATTGCATCGCTCATGGCATTGAAACAGAAGATGAGCGAACCCATTCAGGAAAAGGTCCAAACGGCAAAATTACGATAGAAGCAAGAAGTGAAAAAGAGAATTTACTCATCAAAATCAGAGATGACGGATGCGGTATAAATAAATCTTCAATTATTGAATATCTTAAAGAAAAGCAATCAATGGCCGATGAAGATATAGGCAGAATGTCTGATGAAGAACTCTATAATATCATATTGAATCCGGAATTTTCATCGACTGCAAAAACAACAGATTTGTCAGGAAGAGGCATCGGCATGAATGTTGTAGCACAGTCGGTCGATTATTTAGGAGGTTCTTTGTCCATATCCTCGGAAAGCGGAAAAGGAACAGAGTTTACAATAAAATTGCCGCTGTCGCTTTCGATTATTTATGCAATAGTGTTTTCAATAGGGAAATACACTCTGGCGATCCCGACCTTATATGTCGAATCAATAAGCAATATAGAAATATCTTCGGAAGAAGACCTCAAACCTTATTATGACATCAAAGAAATTATCGGAGTTGTTGATAACAAAAAAAATTCTTATACTGTATTAAACCTGAAATATGCCGAGAATAACCGATCAGATAAGTCAAACTCTGACGGCGATGAATTATCCATGCGCCTTTTGGTTGATAATTTATATGGAAACCGTCCTCTTATGGTAATGCCGGTAGGAGAACTTTTATCAGGGGTAAAACTTTTTTCCGGAATAGGCATTATGGAAAACGGGGATATTTCCCTGCTTCTCGATCTGGATAATCTTCCGCCAAAAAAAAATTAATCATTCTCTATATGATATCCCGACTCCCCTTCATAAATTAATATACGTGTCCTTTGCGCAATTTTTTCAGGATCAACTTTAATCTTTGCAACACCTGATTCCATAGCAGCGCGTGCGACTGCTGCGGCAACTGCTGGAGGAACATTAAAATCCATTCCTTTTGGAATAATATATTCCGGATTAAGTTTTTTATCCGAAACAAGGCCGGCTATTGTTCTTGCAGCCGCTATCTTCATCTCCTCGTTTATTATGCTTGCGCGGACATCAAGCGCTCCCCTGAATACCCCCGGAAAAATCAGGGAATTATTAACCTGATTTGGAAAATCCGACCTTCCTGTGGCAACAATCAATGCCCCGGCCTCTTTGGCCTCATCAGGATATATCTCCGGTATAGGATTGGCAAGCGCAAAAATGATAGGATCTTTCGCCATAGTTAACAACATCTCTTTTGTCAGAGCCCCTGCAACAGAAAGACCTATGAAAACATCAGCTCCTTTGATGATATTTGCAAGATCTCCTTTAAGTTTTTCAGGGTTTGTTTGCCCGGACATTTCATCTTTCATCCAGTTCATACCCTGGGAACGCCCTTTATATATAGCTCCATTTTTATCGCAAAGTATAATCTGTTTTATTCCTATCTCTATTAAAAGTTTGCAAACCGCAATGGCTGCAGCGCCGGCGCCGTTTATTATTACCTTCACATCCTCAGCTTTTTTTCCTGATATCTTAAGTGAATTAAGGATGGCAGCCGTAACAATAATTGCAGTTCCATGCTGGTCATCATGAAATACCGGAATATCCATTTCTTCTTTAAGGCGTCTTTCTATATAAAAGCAACGAGGAGCTGAAATATCTTCAAGATTTATTCCTCCGAAAGTCGGACTCATTCTCTTAACTATCTCGACAATTTCATCCGCAACCTGTGTACATAAACAGATCGGAAAGGCCTCGACCCCGGCAAAAGTCTGGAATAATATTGCTTTGCCTTCCATTACAGGCATTGCAGCCTGCGGGCCAATATTCCCAAGGCCAAGCACAGCGCTGCCGTCTGTAACAATGGCCACAAGATTTCCTTTGGCGGTGTAATCATATATCAGCTCGGGGTTTTCCCTTATCAATCGCGCCGGAACTTCTGCCAAAGGAGGCATATAAAACTGGCTGAGAATATAATTATCCTTGATCGCAATTTTACTTCTTATCTGAAGAACGCCACGGTAGCGCCTGTGAAGCTCAAGAGACTCTTCATCAATCGACTTTTTTTCCGGATCTTGCGCCGGGATAGGCCACTGCCCTTCATAAACATATCTGCGGGTCATATCGGAAATCATAGCCGGATCCACATCTCCTTTGGCTTCCCCCGTCTCTATCGCTGCCTTTGCAACCGCTTCTGCAATTTTTGGCGCAACTCTAAAGTCGAATATTTTTGGCATAACATGCTCAGGGTTAAGCTCATCAGGACTTACACAATCGGCAAGAGCCTGAGCCGCAGAAAGAGCCATGGTAGAATTAATATTGCTTGCCCTTGTTTCAAGAATACCCCTGAAAAAGCCAGGAAAAATCATTGCAACGTCAGATTGATTCGGAAAATCCGTCCTGTTAAATACCATAACTTTTGCGCCTGCAAGACGCGCTTGATCCGGCATAATTTCAGGATGAGGAGTTGAAAGCGCAAAAACTATCGGATCCCTTGCCATAGATTTTATCATATCTCCGTTAAGAACGTTTCCGGACGAAAGCCCGATAAAAACATCGGCGCCTTTAAGAGCCTGATCAAGAGTTCCCGTGAAATTATCAGGATTTGTATTTTTAACTATTTCCCATTTTGCCCAGCTCATTCCTTTCAGCCGGTATTTATAAAGAGCGCCATCCCTGTCACATATTATTACCTGTTTAATGCCTGCCTTCACTAAAAGCTCAGCGCTGGCAAGGCCGGCCATACCTGCGCCGTTTATTACAACCCTCGAGTTAATAAAATCTTTATCCACAACTTTCGTGGAATTTATAAGAGCAGCAAGCACAGGAATTGCAACTCCAAGCCCATGATTATTAAATACCGGTATATCGGCGCCTCTTTCGAGATGATCGGTAATAGTAAAACTCTGCGGACTGGCAATGTCTTCTAAACAAAATGCTCCGAAAGTTGGCGTGAGAGCAAGCGCAGTATCAATAAACTCATAAGGATCTTTTGTCCTGATGCATATGGGAAGGGCATCAACACCGGCAAATGTTTTGAATATAACCGATTTACCCTCCATAACAGGAAGCGCCGCTTCAGGTCCTGCATGACCAAGCCGGAACAACCCGGAACCATCCGTTAAAATTCCTACCGTATTCCCGCGGCAGGACAACAAATATGACTGAACAGGATCTTTGGCTATTTCCAGACAGGATGCTGCAACTCCTGGAGTATAAACAAGACTCAAAATTTTTGAATCTTTTATCGGTATTTTGGGAGAAACGCCTATAACTCCCCGGTATCGTTTCCTGTATGCAAGAGCCTGAGCTTCCTGATTGGCAATATTTTCAGACATTGAAACCTCCTAATTTCGACCCGCTTTTTACGGCCATACTTGCAAGATAATCGGCACGCTCATTCTCTTTATAGCCTGAGTGCCCTTTGATTTTGATGAGTTTAATATCATCAAAGCTTCTCATTTTCATTTTTATCGAGTTTATTAATTCAATATTTTTTCTGGGTTTCCAGTTTAAGGAAAGAACACCATAAGAATATGAACTGTCGGTAAAAATTCTTACCGGCTTTCTTGTTGTTTTAAGTTCCATAAGAGCTGCCTGTATTGCTTCCAGTTCTGCAATATTGTTGGTGGCAATCCCAATATACCGTGATAATTCCTTTTCATGTTCACCAAAACGGAAAAACACCCCTATGCCTGATGGCCCGGGATTTCCGGATGATGCGCCATCGGTATAGATACAAACGGCGTCGGTAGGCATATTTTCCTCTTCGGTAAAATCTTTATCAGATTTTTTCTTTACAAAAGAATTCCTATCCTTTGCTTTTTTACTATCTTCCGGCGTATCAGACTTTTTGGAAGCAATAGTCTGAACTTTATTTTCATTAACCCAGTATTCATAATCCTGTTTTGTATTGTATTTAATCAGAACCTTTCCATTTTTGATTACCGGTTTTTCATCGGAAGAAAAGGCCTGCCAGACTTTATTGCCCTTAAATATCATCCTTTTCCATAAGATATTATTTTTCTCCATAATCAGTACCCCCGCCGGCAAACTAAAATCAACCATAAAGATGATATTTACTGCTTATATTAAGATATTCCTCAATTTCAGCTCTCCACGATTCTTCAATATCTTCGATATTATCATTGTTTTCAACTGCACTGCGGATTGCAGAATATCCGGTTATAAGATCTACAGGATATTTTTCAAATTCATATTCATACGGAGGCAATTTCCATTTAAAATGATTTTTACAGCTTTGAAAAACTGCTTGAAGTAATTTCAAAGTTGAATAATAGGGTTTATATTTAATCGGATCTGTAACATGAATCTGAAACCCTCTGCAAAGCTCACCCTGCCATTTATTTGAGGTAGGTTCAAAAGCAACCGGCCTCAGTATGGCGCCTGGCAGCCTGTTTCCTCCTAATAGAGAAATTATTCTGTCACATTCTATAAATGGAGCTCCAAAAATTTCAAACGGCTGCGTTGTACCGCGTCCTTCAGAGACATTTGTGCCTTCCCATATAACCTGGCCAGGATAAACTATTGCAGAAACAGGATTCGGAAGATTGGGAGATGGAGGAATCCATAGGAGAGAAGTATCCTGAAAAAGCATATCTCTTCTCCAGCCCTTCATTAGAATCACTTCAAGGTCACAGTCTATTTCAAAATGCATATTAAAAAGCTTCGCAAGTTCTCCAATCGTGAGGCCGTGTCGCATTGGTATGGGATAACGCCCCACAAATGATAGATATTCTGAAGAAAGAAGATTGCCTTCAACCGCAATGCCGCCAATAGGATTGGGCCGATCCAGAATAACTACTTTCTTGCCGAATCTCTTAGCAGCTTCAAGACAGTATGACATTGTATATATAAAAGTATAAACGCGTGTGCCGACATCCTGAAGGTCTATCAGAAGAACATCTATGAGCTCGAACATCTCCTTTGTGGGTATTCGTGTTTCACCATATAAACTGAATACCTGAATGCCGAGCACATGATCAACCATGTTTTCAGACTCAATCATATTATCCTGTTTCTCAGAAAAAAAACCATGCTGAGGAGAATACAAAGCTGTAAGCTTTCCGGGAAACTTCTCGTGTATCAATTGCCTGGCATGATTAAAATTACTGTCAACTGAAGCCGGATTGCATAAAAGGCCGAGGCGCTTGCCCTGAACAAAAGAGGGAGGCGAATTTATAAAATGTTCAAGCCCGCTAAAAACGGTGGTCATTGTGTTAAACAACTCCTGTAACTATTTTTTGTTCCATACATCCTTAAGATCCTCGGAAAACTGATGCCGTATCCCATTTTCATTTAAAATCTCTTCCGTGGCGGCCTCAATCTCAGCGCGCCTGAATACAAGGCATTCACTTCTTAAATTAGCAAATCTGAAAACAACAAATTCTTTCCGGTTGCCCCTTAGCGTCTCAACAAGATGAACCAGGTTTTTAATCGGCACATCGTTTACATGACTAACTACTCCAAATGGCCCTCTTGTATCATAGCCTTTTGTGATTCTGTGTGAAAACATGGGTGAGAATACAGCAACAAGCTCTTCATTCTTATAAAAAATATTATCCGACATACGTGTAACAATAGGGCATCCGATAGCAGCCAGTAAAAGAGCCATTTTATCCGTTTTTAATAACTGCTGAACATAATACTGATCCACTTCAATAAAGACCAGCGGACCATAAATGAAATACCTCGGATAGTTTAAACCTTTAAACCTTATCAGTTTTTGAGTTTCAACACTAACCGGTGCATCTATCTTTAGCTGCTTTCCGTTCCGGATAACAGTAAGAGGAACTTTTCCTTTTTTTGCGACTCTTGGAACAAGATAAGTAGCAGGAAGTCTTAGGTCTTCATTAAGCCGGATGCGTCCTTCGTTATCAATTGGATAATCGCTGATATAACTTATTATATCTAATGGCTTAAGCGGAAAAGCAGGATCTATGTTTTTCACATCCTGAATCATCATTCCTGTTGTCTGGTCCGGGATTTCAAGCCAGCTTCGCAATGCATCGTTTTCAAGCGTTTGAGCCTTAATTCCATTGATCATGGGCTGGCCTTCATACTTTCCGTCAGCAGCATCAATTAAAAACATTTTAATCTCCTCAACAGGAATAAGAAACCCGATGCTTTCCGCTGTCATAATCTTGCTGCAAACAAGCCCGATTAGTTTTCCTCCGGCTACTGCGGCTCCACCGCTGTTTCCCGGGTTCAGCGCCGCATCGATCTGAATAAACAGGCTGGGAACACCATAAAAAGCTGCTTGATACTCTATTCTTGAAACAATCCCTTCTGTAACCGATTGTTCAGAACCACCCATCGGATACCCATATACAGAAACCGGATCTTTTGTTTTCGGCAACTTTTCTTCAAAAGACAGAGGAGGATTGTTTTTAATCAACTCCTCGTTATTTATTTTCAGCAAAGCAAGATCTATTTCAGGAGATTTCGCTATTACTATTGCCTCAAACTTATCTGCCGATTGATAGGGTTGAATATATATCTGTTGGGAAAAAGCCACAACATGGGCATTGGTTAGTATTCTACCACCCTCAATAATTACACCCGACCCTGAAATTTCACGCTGAGTCTGTTTAGCCCAGGGTCTTATGATGTCAGGCAACCTTTGAGTAGCAATTACTTTCACCACAGACTGAGAGATCTGGTCTTCAGCACATAGATTTGATGCAGCAAAAAAGACAGCTAACACACATAAAAGAAGAAATATAAATTTTTTTAAAGAACAAATTACTGTTAGGCTATTGAGAACGCTGCCATTTTTTCTGTTTAATCTCATAAAATTATCCCGTGTATCTTAATAATATTAACTTATCGGTTTAAAGTTAACAAATTCTAATACTTTTCAAAAAATATATATCGGCAAGAACTTTTAAAGTCAACGTTTAAGACAATGTTTAGCGGCTTCAAGCTTTCATATTATTTTATATTGAAGCTCCCCGCTGCAAGCAGCGGGGAATGCGCTCGCTGTTGCGGTTCAAATCATTTGTTTTAATGACAATCAAAGGCTTTTATGATACAAGCATACTGTATAATGCCGGCAAAGCGCAAAAGTCATGGATTAAATCTTGCTGCGGCAGATCAAATTTAAAAAAGAGTGCAACAAAGCTTAATACAGAGGTTCATAAATTCTGATACGTATTGTCATTTCGAACGAAGTGAGAAATCTTAATGGATATAAGAGCCGGTAAAAGATATCTCCCTTCGGTCGATATGACACCGAAATTATGAAATGGAATACTTCGCAAGGCGCAAACTCATGAAAATACTGATTGTCGATGATGAATGTTCATTGCTAAAACAGTTACAGCAAGTTTTTGAAAGTCAGCGGTATGCCGTTGAAACAGCAATGGATAGTGAAGAAGCATATGACAAACTGTTCGATGCTCCTTTCGATTTAATTATTTTGGATATCATGATGCCCGGAGTAGATGGTCTTACTGTATTACAAAAGATTCGTAAAGCAGGAATCAAAACTCCGGTTCTTATGCTAACGGCAAAAGGTGACGTGGATGATAAAATCAGGGGGCTCGATCTTGGAGCTGACGACTATCTGCCAAAACCGTTTTCTTCAGATGAGCTGATGGCGCGTGCCCGTGCACTGTTCAGGCGATACGGCGGACAGAGTGACTCTGTATTGCAGGTTTATGACCTTAAGCTTGACACCGTGAGCCGCAATGTAACCAAAGATGGAAATCCAATTGAACTGACTCCCAGGGAATTTTCCATTCTTGAATTTCTTCTATACAATAAAAACAGGGTGGTATCACGGTTCAATCTTGCCGAACATGTGTGGGGTGATGCCTTTGATCCTTTCAGCATGTCCAATTTTATGGATGTTCATATAAAAAACCTGCGGCATAAGATAGGGGATTTGGGACACGGAAAGATTATTCAGTCTGTCCGAGGCGTTGGATATATCATTAAGGAATTACAGGAATGACGGTTAAAAAAAGAATAATGCTGTTCATTGCCTGCGCCGGTTTTATCACAAGCTTATTGTTTTCTGTTGTTGTGTTTTGTGAACTTATAGAACAACCCTTTGCTATTTTGGATAAGGAATTGAAACAAGAAGCATACAGGGCGGTCAGGATGATTGGTTTGGGGCAACTTGAATCGGCTTTGCCCCCTGTGGACTCGGCAGGCTACGGAAGTTATCCTTATTGGCTGAAAATATATGAAAGAGATTCCGGAATAATACTGTATCAGTCAAATCTCGCAAAACTTGTAAATCTTCCTTCGGTAGAACCAGGCTCGAAAGACATTGCAAGCATTGTAATACCGCCTCAACAAATTTATCTTGGACAACCCAAAAACAATGAAGCAACTTTTAGAATAAGATCCTTTGCAATTACATATGCTGGCCGTGGATTTACAGTTCAGATTGCCCGTTCTATGTTTAAGCTCAAAGATGAAATCTGGGAACTGGCTTTAGGCCTTGTAGCAGGGCTTATCTTTTCGAGCATGGTTTTGATCGTAATCAGCTATTTTGTTGCCGGAAAGATATTAAAACCGATAGGAACCATGAGAAATTTAATTCATAACATTAGTGATAAAAATCTTGGCCAGAGAATACCGGTTGGAGCCGGAAGTGGTGAATTCAATGAGCTTGCAGTCACAATTAACCGGATGCTGGATATGCTGCAATATTCCTTTGTTAAACAAAGAAATTTCCTGTTCGACACTTCTCATGAGATGAAAACTCCGCTTTCCACGATGAGGCTGGCAATAGACGAAATTTATTCGGCAAACAGTGAAAATCTGCCTGCTTTTCTGCAGGAAAATCTTTCACGGTTAAACAATCAGGTCTTAAGACTGGAACGGCTTGTGAAAAATCTTTTAAATCTGTCATCTCTGGAGATGCTGGACAATATCAAGCCTGAAACTGTCCATTTAACAGATTTATTGACATCTCTTGCGGCTGATTACCGCTTTCTGGCCGAAGCGCAAAACATCAAAATGGATATCAAACTTCCCGACAAACTTATAATAAGCGGAGATACTGACAAGCTTAATCGCGCCTTTTCAAATATCCTGGATAATGCAATAAAGTACAATATTGACGGGGGACAGGTCAATGTGGAAGGAAAGCAAACTACAGACAGTATTGTTATAGAAGTTACCAATACAGGTCCCGGAATTGCCGAAAATGAAAAAGACAAGGTATTTGAACAGTTTTACAGAGTGGAAAAATCCAGATCGATAAGACATGGTGGGTCAGGACTGGGACTGGCCATTGTTAAACGTATCATTGAGCTTCATGGCGGAAATGTAGAAATGAACAGCGTACAGGGGGAATGGGCCAAACTAACCGTTTTTCTGCCCCATATGTATAAACAATAAAGCTATTGACTTTCCAGCATATCGTATATATTTTTTAATAAAATAAACACAAGGAGAGGTGATATATGTACTCAGAAGTAGTTATGGATCATTTTAAAAAGCCCAGAAATGTGGGAGAGATGAAGGATCCGGATGGAGTTGGAGAAATAGGCAATCCTGTCTGTGGTGACATGATGAATATATACATCAAAGTCAAGGATGGCATTATACAAGATATAAGTTTTCAGACTTTCGGCTGCGGAGCTGCCATAGCCGTTTCCAGTATGCTGACGGAAATGGCCAAGGGAAAAACCATAGAAGAAGCCAAAAAGATAACCAATAAATCAGTGGCCGAGGCTCTTAAAGGCCTTCCGAAAAACAAGCTTCACTGTTCAAATCTTGGAGCAGATGCGCTTCAACTAGCCATAAGAAACTATGAAGACAAAAAGGCCGGGAAAGTCAGAGTTAAGCTGCCTATGGAAGATGTTCACACACATACTGAAGGCGACTTATGCAAGTGTCCATATTGCAGTGGCGACGTGGATCAGGGCCTTGAGTTTTGCTCAAATTGCGGAAGAGAAATTAGCGATACTCACTAAAATTTTGGAAGGAGTTTTAATAAATGAAGGTAACAAATCTTGATTACATATCAGCCAATCCTCTTTTACCGGAAGTCCGGGATGCAATGATTGAGGCAATAAAAAAAGACTACGGCAACCCTTCAAGCGCCCATAGTCTTGGGGATGAAGCCAGAAATATTCTTGAAAAGGCCCGTGAAAGAGTTGCGCTTTTAATAAACAGTCCATCGCCTGATGACATAGTTTTTACTTCATCCGGAACGGAGTCAATTAATCATGCCATAAAAGGCGTAGCCTTTGCTAATGCCAAAAAAGGGAAACACATCATAACATCAAATATTGAGCATAATTCCGTCTTAAAATCTCTCCGAAGATTAACAAAATCAGGTTACAGGGTGACCTCGGTCGAGGTGGATAAAAACGGTCTTGTGGATCCGGCAAATGTGCATAAGGCGATAACCGATCAGACTATATTAATATCAATCATGCATGGGAATAATGAGATAGGCACGATTCAGCCAATAAAGGAGTTATGCTGTATTGCAAGAGAAAAAAATGTGCTTTTTCATTCTGATTGTGTGACCTCTGTCGGAATAATGCCTGTTGACGTTCAGGAGTTAGGAATAGACCTTATAAGTTTTTCTGCCAATCAATTCAACGGCCCTTCCGGAGTCGGAGGTCTATATATACGAAAAGGGGTCAACCTCTGGCCTCTGATTGACGGGGGCGGCCAGGAAAATGGCAGACGGGCAGGGACTGAGAATCTAATAGGAATAATAGGCATGGGGGTAGCAGCCGAATTTGCTCATCAAGAAATGCAATCCCGTCTGAGCCATATGAAAAAGCTCAAAAACAGACTAATAACAGGGTTAAAGGAAAAAATTGATGATATTATTATAAACGGGCACCCTGAACTCTCGCTTCCCAATCTTGTTTCTCTGTCTGTAAAATACATAGAAGGTGAAAGCATCGTCCTTATGCTTGATGAAGAAAAGATAATTGTCTCCACACGGTCTGCATGTGCTTCTGGTTCTCTCAGAGCCTCGCACGTTCTTCTCTCCATTGATTTGGACTACGCCGATGCACAGGGAACGCTTGTTATAACTTTTGGCAAAGCAACCACCGAAGATGAAATTGATCGATTTATAAATGTGTTAAAAAATGTTGTTGCAACCTTAAGAGATATGTCCCCTTTATACAAGAAAAGCAATACCTGAACAACTACTAAGGAATCATAATAATGAGTTGGGATTGGGAAAAACTTAAGAGCCAGCAGGATAGCAAAAAAGTAGTTCCGCCGCAAGTGGAGAACTTTTTCAAAAAGTTCTCAAAATTTAAAATTACCGGGCTGCCGATAGTTATTCTTGTTATCTTTGTTCTGTTTGTCGCTTCGTCAATTTTTTATACCATAGGTGTAGATGAAGTAGGGATTGTTCAGAGGTTTGGGAAATACGTGAAAATAACCCAACCGGGGCTTAATTTCAAACTGCCGGCCGGTATAGAGAAAGTAACCAAAGTAAAAGTAAGGCGCGTTTATAAACGTGAGTTCGGCTTCAGTTCTTTAAGATCCGGGGAAAAGCAGCGCCTGTCATCTCAAAGTGACATTGAAAATATATCTTTGATGCTTACAGGAGATCTTAACGTAGCTCTTGTCCCCTGGATTGTACATTACAGAATTAATGATCCATATAACTTCTTATTTAAAATCAGAGACGTTGATTTTCTTCTATCAGATATGTCCGAAGCTGCGATGCGGCTTGTAATAGGAGACAGAAGTATAAATGAAGTCATAAGCAAGCGCGGAGAAATAGCAGATGAAGCAAAGCGCGTCCTTCAGGCTGAACTGGATAAATCTGAAGCAGGAATAAGCATTGTTACAATCGAAATGGAAAAAACAAATGTGCCGGAGGCTGTTCAGCCGTCATTTAATGAAGTCAACCAGGCGGTTCAGGAGAAGGAGAAGCTGATCTATCAGGCGAAAGAGGAATACAATAAAGCATTGCCTGAAGCAAAAGGTGAAGCTGAAAGAACAATTAAGGCTGCTGAGGGATATGCCTTGGACAGAGTAAACCGTGCAAAGGGCGATGCTTCAAGATTTGTTTCGCTTTACAATGAATATGTAAACGCAAAAGATGTTACCAAAAGAAGGATGTATCTAGAAATGTTGCAGGAACTTCTTCCAAAACTCGGAAACAAATACATAATAGACGCCAACCAGAAGAATCTTTTGCCGTTTCTGAATCTTGAAAAACAAACAGGTGCCGTAAAAAATGAAAAATAGAGATACCATACTGATAGGTTGCATATTCGCAATAATAATTGCATTTGGTTCCTCATTTATAGTTGACGAAACAGAGCAGGTAATTCTAACACAGTTCGGAAAAGTTATCAGATCTCCTATAAAAGAACCTGGAATTTATTTTAAGATTCCACTCTTGCAGGATACAAATTATTTTCCTAAAAACCTTTTGCAATGGGACGGCAACCCTGGCCAGATACCGACTCTCGACAAAACATATCTCTGGGTTGATACTTTTGCCCGCTGGAAAATAGTAGATCCGGTAAAATTTTTCCAAACCGTAAATAATATAAATAGCGCTCTTGGCAGACTTGACGATATTATAGATCCTGCCGTAAGAAATTTCATAACATCCTATAAGCTTATAGAAACTGTCCGCAGGAGCAACAGAGAACTTGATACATTAGAACCCGGCATGGAAAATATGCAAAAAGAATCCCGGCCATCATATGCAATTGTTACCGGAAGAGAAATAATTATGAAAAATATTCTCGAACAGGCGCAACCAAAACTTGCTCAATTCGGCATAGAGCTTGTTGATGTTAAGATCAAACGTATTAATTACGTCAGGGAGGTTAGAGAATCTGTTTATGGTAGAATGATTGCGGAAAGAAAACAAATAGCTGAAAAATTCCGCTCGGAAGGTCATGGCGAAGCTCAAAAAATTATCGGGGAAAAAGAACGCGATTTAAAACAAATTACATCAGAAGCATATAAAAAAGCACAGGAAATCAAAGGAAGGGCAGATGCAGAAGCAACAAAAATATATGCAAAAGCCTTCAGTGCTGACCCATCATTTTATTCATTTGTAAAAACCCTTGAAGTTTATAATGAATCCTTAAACAAAGACAGCTCTCTTGTTCTTTCAACAGAATCTGAGTTATTTAAATACCTTAAGGGATATCAAAAATAATTTTATAACTCTGCTCCGCAAGCAGCGGGGGGAATCTTCAACCACCAAACAAAACGAAATCGTAAAAAATCAAAAAATGATTTTTTACGAAATTACCAAACAAAAGCGCCTGCATAAAAAAAGCAGGCGCTTTTTATACATAAATTAAGAGACTGCAGGTAGCTGTTATTTACCTTTTCTTCTCTGATGCCGAGTACGAGCCAAAAGCTTTTTGTGTTTGTGCCTTCTCATTTTTTTTCTCCGCTTTTTAATTACGCTACCCAACAGACCACCTCCTGTATAATTTTTTTTACTAAAATCGCTGATACTCTTTTTAATTCAACCAGAGCTTACTAACATTATTATTTTGTCTTTGTCCATAATTTTTTTATTATTCATTCAAGATGAAATCGTAAAAAGTCAAAAAACGACTTTTTACTCAGCGGGAAAGGGATTCCCATCTCCCGCCACTTGAAGTAAATTCAAGTGGTTCCACCCTCACCCCAGGCTGGGGCTCACCCGCCCTCGGCCTGTTGATGGACTTCTTACGAGTCCATCATTCAAGATTTGACACCTTTTATTAAAATATTTATTTTATTTGATGGTATAAAGTATTATTAACACAATTATGGACAATATTGAAAACCTGCTGCAATTTAACACAAGACAGATTAAAACTGTAAATAAGGCTGCCGAAATATCAGAAGAGCTTGTATGCGATTATTACAAACTATCCGCCAGTCAATGGCTCAGGAAACGCTACGATATTAAAACGCTTTCTAATCTTTCAACCGAAGAAATAGTTGACGGTCCATTTGCTCAGATAATAAAATATAAAGCACAGCCAATAAATTCATCTCTAAGTTCATTAACTTATGACTTTTATAAAATCTGCCTTCAGGATAATTCTATTCTATCGGTTATAAAGAAATCAAAGAAAATAAAACTATATCCTTTTTTGCTGTATATAATCACGCACGAGCTTGTCCATATTGTCAGGTTCAGCGAGTTTCTTCAAAATTTCAGCGCATCCTATGAAGAAAAGATGGCAGAAGAAGCAAGAGTGCATTACAATACTCATGAAATACTAAAATCCGTCAAACTTAACGGACTTCCAAATGTTTTTAAATTTTATGACAAATGGCGCATTCCACTTGATGAGTTGCATGATGAATCAAAAGATTAATTTATATTTCCCTTCTACAAACAGCATGGATTGCGATGGCTATTACGGTTAAAAAAAAATTTTATAAATCTATAGTAAAATATGTTCATTTTCTTGACAACGCTACAATGCTGACTATATTAAACACAAAATAGATGTCATTTATAAAATCCTATATTTTGAACACAAAATAGGCAAGGAGGAAAATTGTTATGCCCATTTATGAATATCAATGCGCAAAATGCGGCAAAATTGAAGAAGCTATACAGAGGTTTTCGGATAAGCCTCTAAAGACTTGCAATTCCTGTTCCGGAAAACTTCATAAACTTATATCACATTCCACCTTCCAGCTTAAAGGCAGTGGTTGGTATGCAACTGACTATTCAGGCAAATCACAAGGATCTTCCACTCCTCCCCAAAAGGCAGAAAATACATCCGATTTAAAAAAATCCGATAGTTGCACTAACAAAACACCAGAATAGTCTGTATCTCTTTTTATTAATTTATAAATAATTTGAGGAGAAATTTCTAAACTCCCCTTTACAAAGAGAAAAGTATGATTATAGTCTTAAAAAAACATTATATTAAATAGTTATAATTCGTTAAACAAAAAGGAGAACTGAAACCATGAAGCTTAAACCATTACATGATAGAATTTTGGTACAGCGTGTTGAAGAACTTACAACCACCAAAGGAGGAATTATTATCCCAGACACAGCCAAGGAAAAACCGGCTGAGGGCAAAGTTATTGCGGTTGGCAACGGAAAAATCGGTGAAGACGGCAAAAAGATCCCTCTTGAAATCAAAAAAGGAGACAGAATCCTGTTCGGCAAATATTCCGGCACCGAGGTAAAAATTGAAGGTGAAGAATATCTTATTATGCGAGAAGACGATGTGCTGGGAGTAATTGAATAATTTAATTCTTAATAAACATAAACGGAGGATAGAACAATATGGGTGCTAAAATTATTAAATACAATATTAAAGCCCGCGAAGCAATGTTAAAGGGCGTAAAAACTCTTGCAGATGCGGTGGTTGTAACTCTTGGTCCAAAAGGAAGAAATGTCGTTATCGATAAATCATGGGGTGCGCCTACAGTCACAAAAGACGGCGTTACTGTAGCCAAGGAAATAGAACTTGAAGACAAGTTCGAAAACATGGGCGCCCAGATGGTTAAGGAGGTTGCAAGCAAAACAAGCGATATGGCCGGTGACGGAACGACAACTGCTACCGTGCTGGCAAGAGCTATTTACGAGGAAGGGCAGAAGCTTGTTGCAGCCGGAAATAATCCGATGGCCATAAAGCGCGGCATCGATAAGGCAATAGAAGTGGCGGTTAAAGAGCTTCATAGAATGAGTAAGCCGACAAAGGATCAGCGTGAAATTGCGCAGGTCGGCACAATATCTGCCAATAACGATGAAACCATAGGCAATATCATTGCTGA
>DYJH01000046.1:21797-23490 GCA_020723255.1 Desulfonema limicola
GCTGAAGCTATGAATAAAGTAGGCAAAGAGGGTGTAATTACCGTTGAAGAAGCCAAAAGCATGGATACAACCCTTGATATAGTCGAAGGAATGCAATTTGACCGCGGATATCTTTCTCCTTACTTTGTTACCGATCCGGAAAAAATGACCATATCACTTGATGAAACATATATTCTCATCAACGAGAAAAAAATAAGCAATATGAAAGATCTTCTTCCCATTCTTGAGAAAATAGCAAAGATGGGCAAACCGCTTCTTATAATTGCGGAAGATGTTGACGGAGAAGCGCTGGCAACACTTGTGGTAAATAAATTGCGTGGACCCCTGCGGGTAGCTGCCGTAAAAGCGCCGGGCTTCGGCGACAGAAGAAAAGCTATGCTTGAAGATATTGCTATCCTTACCGGCGGGCAAGTTGTATCTGAAGATATCGGAGTTAAATTAGAGAATATAAGTCTTGAAGACCTTGGCAAAGCAAAAAGAATTGTAATAGATAAGGATAATACTACAATAGTTGACGGCGCCGGCTCGCGTTCTGCTCTGGAAGGCCGGGTAAAACAAATCCGAGCTCAAATTGATGAAACCACATCCGATTATGATCGTGAAAAACTTCAGGAGAGGCTGGCCAAGCTGATCGGCGGTGTTGCCGTTATTAATGTTGGGGCTGCAACAGAAACAGAGATGAAGGAGAAAAAAGCCCGCGTTGAAGACGCACTTAATGCAACCCGCGCAGCAGTTGAAGAAGGCATCGTTCCCGGAGGCGGGGTTGCTCTGGTTCGCTGCCTCGATGCTCTTGATAAGATAAAAATCAAAGCAGATCAGAAGCTCGGCGTTAAGGTGGTTATGCGCGCAGTTGAAGAACCTTTGAGGCAGATTGCAAATAATTCAGGCGCCGAAGGATCTGTTGTAATTGATCAGGTAAAGAAAGGTGAAGGCGCTTTCGGTTATAACGCCGAAACGGATACGTTTGAAGATCTTATTGCAGCTGGAGTTATAGATCCCACAAAAGTAGTGCGATTTGCGCTTCAGAATGCAGGAAGCGTTGCTTCTCTTATGCTCACGACAGAAGCCATGATTGCCGACAAACCCGAACCCAAGGGTGAAGGAATGCCGGGCGGAATGCCGGGCGGAATGGGCGGCATGGGCGGCATGGGCGGCATGGGCGGCATGATGTAATTTCATAACAGTCACTTTATAAAACAAAAAAGCTCCTGTGAAAATAAGGCACAGGAGCTTTTTTGTTTTGTTTATACTTGACAAACAAGTGTTTTCAAATTAATAATTGCCAATAATGTCAGCTAAAAACATTAATAATTTAGATAGAGGTGATTTATGCGCAATATGTTAAAGCACAAATATTTTTTTATAGTTATTTGCATATTAACCTCCGCATTAACCTTAATGATCATTATTCCCGCTTCCCTTTATGCTGCAGAAAACCAAAAAGCCCTGGAACATGAAATCGGAGTGTACTACACCATACAAAAGGGAGATACTCTATGGGATATTTCAAAAAAATATTTCAATTCTCCATGGGTATGGCCTGAACTCTGGAAAGAAAACCCGTATATTAAAAACCCCCATTTTTTAGAACCTGGCGATACGCTGCGTTTATACTACTACAAGGGAGCAGATTTAATTATAGAGGAACAACAAAAAGAAACTCAAAAACCTGAAGAAAGTAAAACCATAGATA
>DYJH01000047.1 GCA_020723255.1 Desulfonema limicola
ACAAGTTTCTTATGCTCTTTGTCGGTGAAAGGCACCTGAATTGCTTTTTTGCCGTCAATTTCTTTAATCTGATCGGCCAATTGAACGGATTCAATTTTTTTCAATCTTTCATCATTCAAATAAATATTGATATGATAATCTGCCATAAAAATAACCTCCTGTTAAATTTGCTGATTTATGTTAGTTGTAATCCTGAATATAAAACAATATTTACTACTAAAAATACAATAATTTTTCATAAAACTTCCGCTTGCTGTATTATATGAAGTTTTTTTTGTCAAGAACCTTATTTACTAGTCCATTCGTAAATAATATAAAAATTATTCCTCCCACAAGAGCAATCAAACTGCTTAAAGCAAATACAACCTGCGAGCCAGCCTTTTCATAAAGCCATCCGCTTAGAAAAAAACCAACCATCAGCCCCAGCCCATAAGTAACGGCATTATTTACTGCCTGACCGAGGGTTTTGGTTTCATCCGATGTCATTGAATCAATATAAAGGATGCTTGATATATGAAATGCTGCGTAAGTAAACGCATGAAAAGCCTGTGATATCAGAATAATAGCCGGAGATATTGCCAAAGAAAGTGTTAGCCACCGTAACACAGCCATAGTAAAAGCAAAAATAATAACTGTATTTATTGAAAAACGCCTAAAAATTCTGCTTGAATTTACCATAACAAGCACTTCAGCCGTTGAAGCCAGACCCCAGGCAACACCCGTAAATGTACGGTCATATCCTAAAGTTTCAAGATGTATGGAAAAAAATCCATAATACATTCCATGGCTTACAAGCATTAAAAAAGCGCTTGCCAGAAAAATAATTACTTCCTTTTTTTTTAGAAGCGATATAGCTTCATGGGAGAAAGGCTTATTGTTTGAAGATTTAACTTCAGGAATTTTATATGCAAAAGCAGCCTGTATCCCAGAACCAATAAGTATAAAAAGAAGAATTATTTTTATCGGATATATATCAAGAACTTTTCCCAACATAAATACTGTAACAATAAAAGCGATAGTACCCCAAACTCTGATGCTGCCGTAGCTCTTTTTTCTTATTCCAAGAATATCTATCGTAAAAGCTTCTAGAAAGGATATTATCGGAGAATAAAATACGGTATAGCAAACCGTAATTATGAGCATTGCCCAGAAATTTGAAGTGAAAAAATAAAAACACCATATTGCAACGCTAAAAAAATGGCATGAAAGATATATTGCTTTTCTTGTCTGAAAGCGGTCTGCTAGTGCTCCCATAACAAGAGGAGATATGATCATTACTATAGATCTGGAAGCGGATAAGGAGCCTATCTGAAAACTTGTGAAACCGAGTTTATAACAATATAAATTAAAATAAGGTAAAAACGCGCCCATCACACCGAAATATAAAAAGTACTGGGAAGCAAGGATAAATCTGGCTTTATGTGATGATTCATTCATAATTGATTAATATGGTATTTGGCAGGAAACTGCAATTGTATTGTAATGTGGGTGGCGTTTGTTCCAAACGGACACAATAATAAAAAAAGGAGAGTCTGCCTTAGGCAGACTCTCCCAATCCTTAACAAAACAATGAATCTTACTCAACGTTTACAGAGACTAGCTTTGGTTTATCTTTCTCAGGTTTAGGAATCTCGATCTTTAATAGTCCGTCTTTAAATTTGGCCATTACCTTGTCAGAACTAACAGCAGAAGGTAGAGTGAAAGCTCTGTGAAATGATCCGTAATCCCTTTCCTTGCGATAATAGTTTTCTTCTTTGACTTCCTTGTCGCTAACTCTTTCACCTTTTATACTGATTATATTATCCTTTATCTCAACAGAAATGTCTTTTTTTTCTGCTCCAGGAAGCTCTACTGTTATAACCATTGAATCTTTATCATCATATATATCAACAGCCGATTTCCATGTGTAAATGTTTATATCATCTTCAACATCTCTGGAACGCGCAACATCGTCAAATATTCGATTTATACGGTTCTGAAGATTTGTCATGTTTATAAACGGATCCCATCTAACAATTTTTGTCATAATAACACCTCCTCTTATTATCTTGATATAAGACTATTAAATAACATTAATTATAATAAGTGGTTTGCTCATTTGTAGAGAAATTAATCATAAATTTATTCTTGTCAAGAGATGATCCATTGGCCTTTATCTTTTATTGAATGGAGATTGGGGTGGTTTAGCGAATACAAAGTTATTGCCATAATAATTATAAAATGCTAATAATTACCAGTAATCAGACAGGCATTAATGGGTTTTCACTCAGTCTGAATGCTGCCAAGGCAAAACACAAGCTTTATAAATCAGGAGCAGGACATGGATTATATCAAAATTAAATTTGGCAATAATTTTGGAACTTTAAATTCAGGGTATAAGAAATCCATTGAAGATATTTTCAGATCGGTAAGCCCGATGTTTTCTTTTTATGAACGCTCATGGAAACCTCCGATGGATATTTATGAAACTATCAAAAATGTTGTTATTACAGCCGAGATAGCCGGAATTGATAAAGAAAAACTTGAAGTTGAAATAAGCAGCATGGCAATCAGGATAAAAGGAAGTCGTAATGAGCTTCCGCGTGTTGAAAATGCAACTTACAGGCTTGCAGAAATACAGTACGGTACTTTTGAACGGGTACTTTATTTCCCGGTTCCGATAGATACTGAAAATGTTACAGCTTCATATACTAATGGTTTTTTACAGATAACGCTTGCAAAATTATCAACCGATAAAACACATAAAATTTCAATTGCCGACGGATAATCATAAAATTTCAACCAGCTTTTGAACGTTGATTTATTCCTGTTCATCACAGATCTCATAACGTCGTTTGGAGGTACTAATGGATCAGCAGCAAACGCAGTCGGATTTAAAAACAGAGAAACTTCCTGAAATTCTCCCTATCCTCCCATTGTTTGATAATTTGCTTTTCCCAAAAATGGCTTTGCCGCTTGTAGTAATGCAGGTGGAATCCGTTCAGCTTGTTGACGAAGCTATGTCTGCGGATCGAATTATCGGGTTTATTGCATCTAAAAAGCCCGGCAGTGAGCCATATAATCCAAAAGAAGACCTTTATACTATTGGAACAAGCGCTATAATACTACGGATGGCAAAGTCTTACGATAACAGCACCCAGCTTCTTGTCCAGGGGCTTGGAAGGTTCAGGGTTTTAGAATTTGTAGAAGGAAAGCCTTATCTCAGGGCAAGGGTCGAATATGTAAAGGATAAAGATGTAAAAAACAAGGAAACAGAAGCGCTTGTTTCAAATATTTTGAGCCTTTTTTCAAGAATCGTTGAGCTGACGCCCGGTCTCCCAAAAGATACGGCAAGCATGGCAAAAACAATTCAGGAACCCGGAATGCTTGCTGATATGGTTGCTTCGATAATTAACACAACTTTGGAGGAAAAACAGAAAATAATCGAGACCGAAGATGTGCGAAAGAGATTAAAAGAGGTTACTAAGCAAACCAACCATCATCTTGAAATCCTTGAGCTTGGAAATAAAATACAATCTCAGGTTAAAGGCGATATGGAAAAAGGCCAGAGAGAATATTATTTAAGGCAGCAGCTTAAAGCCATAAGGGAAGAACTCGGAGAAAAAGATGATACCAGTGTTGAAATTGATGAGTACAGAGCAAAGATAAAGGATAAGAATTTGCCTCCTGAAGCGCTTAAAGAAGCCGAACGTGAATTAAACAGGCTTTCACGCATGCATCCTTCATCCGCAGAATACACTGTTGCTTCAACTTATATTGACTGGCTTACAACTCTTCCCTGGAACGAAAGCACAAAAGATAATCTTGACATAAAAAAAGCAAGAAAAGTTTTGGATGAAGACCATTTCGGACTTGAGAAGGCAAAAAAACGTATCATCGAGTTTCTTGCCGTACGAAAATTAAAACCCGAATCGAAAGGGCCTATCCTTTGTTTTGCAGGCCCGCCTGGAACAGGCAAAACATCTTTGGGCAAATCCATAGCAAGATCTCTTGGCCGTAAGTTCATACGCATATCTTTAGGAGGTGTTCATGATGAGGCTGAGATCAGGGGACACAGGCGTACATATGTCGGAGCTCTTCCAGGACGTATTATCCAGGGAATAAGAACTGCCGGAGCAAATAATCCTGTTTTCATGCTCGATGAAATAGACAAGGTTGGAAGCGATTTTCGTGGCGATCCTTCATCAGCGCTTCTTGAAGTCTTGGATCCCGAACAGAATTTTTCGTTTTCCGATCATTATTTAGACGTTCCGTTTGACCTTTCTAAAGTAATGTTTATAACAACCGCAAACGTTCTTCACACAATACCGCCTGCTTTAAGAGACAGGATGGAAGTACTTGAGCTCTTAGGATATACGGAAGAAGAAAAAATCAAAATAACAAATCGTTACCTTATTCCCCGCCAAAGGGAAGCGCACGGTCTTAAACCCGTGCAGATAGTATTTTCTGCCGGAGCAGTTAAAAAAATTATCTCCGGTTATACCCGTGAAGCAGGTTTAAGAAATCTTGAAAGAGAAATAGCAACAATATGCAGGGGGGTTGCAACCAGTATAGCAGAAGGAGCTGCAAAACACATTGAAATCAAGGTGCAAAATATTTCAAAATACCTTGGACCGGAACGTCTGTATCCCGAGGTTCTTGCAAGAACATCCACACCGGGTGTTGCGACAGGCCTTGCCTGGACTCAGGCTGGTGGTGAAATACTTTTTGTCGAAGCCACCGCCATGAAAGGGAAAAAGGGGCTGATCCTGACAGGTCAACTTGGGGATGTTATGAAAGAATCTGCAACAGCGGCATTAAGTTTTATAAGATCTAATGCCAAGCTATTGGATATCGATGAAGAGTTTTTTGAAAATTTTGAGATTCACATCCATGTTCCAGCAGGTGCAATACCAAAAGATGGCCCTTCGGCAGGTGTGACAATGCTTACAGCTTTATATTCGCTTCTAAAAAATAAACCCATAGAAAAAAACCTTGCTATGACCGGGGAGATTACTTTAAGAGGCCAGGTACTTCCGGTCGGAGGAATAAAGGAGAAGGTTCTTGCGGCTTACAATGTAGGAATAAAGACAATTATTTTACCTAAATGGAACGAAAAAGATCTTTTTGAAGTGCCCAAAAAAGTGCAAAAAGCAATCAAGTTTCATTTTGCCGAGAAAATGTTGGACGTTCTGAAAATAGCAATAAAGAATGGCGACCTTTAATAAATATAATCACATGAGCATAGGGGCGTATTGCAATACGCCCCTAATCCCTTTATTGATATTTGGTCTTTTTCTGCTATGCAGCTGTTCCGGCGCCAGACAGCCGGTCTCCGTCTCATCCAAATATTCTCCACCACCACTTTATACTAAACCATACCAGGTTTTCGGGAAATGGTACCAGCCTATCCCGGATTCAAAAGGTTATCATGAACACGGAATAGCATCATGGTATGGTGAAGATTTTCATGGCAAAAAGACTTCAAACGGCGAATCATATAATATGTACGATATGACTGCCGCTCATAAAACCCTTCCTCTCGGCACTTTTGTAAAAGTTTTGAATCTTGATAATGATAAAGAAGTAGATGTCAGAATCAATGACAGGGGTCCATTTGTTAATGGAAGAATAATAGATCTTTCCTATGAAGCGGCAAAAAGAATAGGCATAGTAGGCCCTGGAACAGCTTCTGTCGAGATAGTCGCCATCGGCCAGGAAGTCCAGTCCGAAACCGACAGAGTTCCTTACGCTGATTTTTACTCGGGTAATTTTACATTCCAGGTGGGATCTTTTTGCGACAAAAGCAACGCTGAAAGATTAAAAGCCAAGCTTGACCAGAGGTACAAGAATGCACATATAATCGTTTTTAACGATGGAGATAGAATTTTTTACAGAGTACGTGTAGGGTTATGCTCAAATCTTAATGATACCTCAAGATATATAGATATTCTTGCAAAAGACGGATATACTGATGTATTTACCGTTGCCGAATAATTAACTTAGCCCCTTGGCGGAGAGGCAATAAAATACTTTCCTCTTCCCTTGTGGAAGAGGGTCAGGGTATGGGGTGTGAAAGTATAAGTGAATGGCTTACAACATTGACAAAACATATGTTTTTCTGGACAGAGACGGAGTTATCAATAAAGACTCTCCGGATTATATAAAAAACTGGTCCGAATTTGAGTTTCTCCCCGGAAGCATTGAAGCTATAAAGCTTCTTTCAAATAATCAACATCCTGTTATAGTTATCACAAACCAGTCAATGATAAACCGCAACCTGTCAACACTTGATAATCTTGAATTTATTCATGCAATGATGAAAAATGCCATACAGAAAGAAGGCGGCGAAATCAAAGATATCTTCTGTTGCCCCCACTTGCCCGAAGAAGACTGTGAATGCCGGAAACCCAAGCCCGGACTCATTTTTCAAGCTCTGAAAAAATATGAGATAAATATCGAAAAATCTGTCATGATTGGCGACAGAGCAAAGGATATCGAATGCGCTAAAAGAGCCGGATGCGGGTACGCCATACTTATTAAAACCAGAAACTACATGCGTACAATGGATTCTCTGAAAGAAAAAAAACTGACTCCGGACTATGTTGCCGATGATCTTCTCGATGCCGCAGGATGGATAATGAGAATTGGAAGAAATAGCTCATAAGCTGGTAAGTACATAAGTTCTTAAGGTAAAATATATGCTAACCGATGATTACCATTTGACCATAATTGAAGGCTATCTTGAGAATATTTCATATTTTAATGAAGAAACTCACTATACGGTTGCTAAGATCCGAACGCCCGGCATAGATAATCCTGTGACAGTCGTGGGTTTTATGGCGGCAGTCAGCCCTGGTGAAACGCTCAAGATTGCCGGAAGCTGGGAAACCCACCCTAAATACGGAGAGCAGCTTAGAATAAAAACCTTTGAGGTAACTCTTCCCGCAACAGTTGAAGGAATAAAAAAATATTTAGGATCAGGGATTATTAAAGGGATAGGACCATCTGCTGCTTCAAAAATGGTTGATTGTTTTGGCCCTTTGACTCTTGAAATCATAGAAAAGCATCCGGAAAGGCTGTTTGAAGTATCCGGCATAGGAAAAGCAAAAGCCGCATCTATAACAGAAGCTTGGCAAAACCATCATTTGGTTAGAAGCCTCATGAATTTTTTGCAGGATATGGGTGTAAAAACCTCATTTTCCGGAAAAATTTTAAAACTATACGGAGAGAATGCAGTAAAAATTTTAACTGATAACCCTTATCGCGTTGCAAACGATATTCCAGGAGCCGGTTTTTATATTGCAGATGTAATAGCGAGAAAGCTTGGCCTTTCGCATGATAAACCCGAAAGGATAAGAGCATGCATACTTCATTTGCTTGAGCAGGGCACAAATGACGGACATGTTTTTTTGTATGGAAATAAGATTATTGAAAAATGCAAAGATATTTTTGAGATCGAATATGATTCTGTATTAGACGGGATGGATTATCTGTCCGAATCAGGAGAAATATTCATCGAAAAGAATTCTGAACATTTTGAAAATTGTGAAGTATATCTAAAAGAATTATATCTTGCAGAAAAAGGAATAGCTGACCGGCTTCTTTCCTATCTGTCAGTCCCGCTAGCCGGTATCTCTCTGCATTCGGATGATATTACTCAAAAGATCCAGAAAAAACTTGCGATAAAACTTTCACAGGAACAGATTAATGTCATTAAGGGAGTATTTTCTCATCGTGTAGCCATAATAACCGGAGGGCCGGGAACCGGCAAAACGACTCTCATAAGATCGGTTGCTGCAATATTTGAGTCATTCGGCAATAAAATAGAGCTTGCCGCCCCGACAGGAAGAGCCGCAAGACGCCTTGCCGAAGTTACCGGCAGAAAAGCTCAGACCATACACAGGCTCCTCGGATATAATGCAATCGACAGATTTTTTGACAAAGACCAGGACAACCCAATCGAAGCCGATGCTGTTATAATAGACGAAGCATCAATGGTAGATACTCTTTTGATGTACAGTCTTATCAGGGCAGTTTCCTTGAGTTCCGTTCTTATACTTGTAGGAGATATTTTTCAGCTTCCTTCTGTAGGTCCAGGAAACGTTCTTTCCGACCTTATAACTTGTGAAAAGATACCGGTTTTCTATTTAAGCAAGATTTACAGACAGGCAGACGAGAGCCCTATCATAATAAATGCCCACAGGGTCAGACATGGAGAATTCCCGGTATTTAAAGAGCCGGATGATCCCGGCAGTATTTCCGAATTCTATTTTATTGAACAGAATAAATCCGAGCGCATAGCTTCTCTCATACTTGAATTATGCGAAAAAACAATCCCCCGGTTTTGTGGATGCAATCCGGTGGAAGATATTCAGGTTTTGGCTCCAATGCATAAAGGAGTTGCAGGAACCATATATTTAAACCAGGTGCTGCAAAAAATCTTGAATCCTAATTCTGCCTTTATTGAGGCTGCAGGAAGCAGGTTCAAGGAAGGTGATAAGGTGATGCATCTTAGAAATAACTACCAAAAGGAAGTATTCAACGGAGATATAGGATTTATTGACTCAATAGATGAAAAAAAGAAAGAACTGCTGGTTCATTACTATGACAGGGCGGTTAGCTACGATTTCGAGGAACTGGATGAGCTATCACCTGCATACGCCATATCCGTCCATAAATCCCAGGGATCTGAATACCCGGTAGTAATTATTCCACTTGTTACCGAACATTATATGCTTCTTCAAAGAAATCTGCTTTATACGGCAATAACAAGGGGAACAAAGATTGTAATACTGATCGGTTCAAAAAAAGCTTTGAATATAGCATTAAAAAATGATAAGCCCCGCGAACGCCTTTCAGGACTTAAAAACAGGTTGAATGGGATAAAACCAACAAGCTTGTAAGTTAATATTTCAAGATCGTAAGCACGATGCAAGAAGCTATGAGCTATATGATCTTTTTTTAAGGCAGGGCCAACTTGACACCGCCTTTTTTGTTTTATTTTATAATATTCCATGATAACTCAATAATATAACTTATGTGTTAATGAGTCACAATAAAATCAAAAAGGTTTGAATAATGGATAATTTATTAAGTAAACACGAGAATCTGAAAGATTATTACGGTCGTATTCTCGGAGGATCGCATGATCTTAAAACCAATGCCTGTTGCTGTGATGACAGTTCCATGCCCTCAGAAATCCGGCTGATTTTGAAAGAGATCGACAATGAAATAGTTGATAGGTTTTATGGCTGCGGGTCTCCGATTCCTTTGCTGTTAGATAACTGCAAGGTGCTTGATCTTGGCTGCGGTACCGGGAGAGACGTTTATATACTGTCGAAGCTTGTAGGAGAAAATGGTTTTGTAACCGGTGTTGATATGACCGATGAACAGATTGATGTCGGCAAAGGCCATATCGATTCAATGATGAAAAAATATGGCTTCCGAAAGGCAAACGTAGCTTTCAAGAATGGCTATATCGAAGACCTGAAATCAGTGGGACTGGAAGATGAATCCGTTGATATTGTGGTCTCAAACTGCGTTATAAATCTTTCTCCATACAAACAGGAAATATTTAAAGAAATTTTTCGCGTTTTGAAGCCGGGCGGAGAGTTATATTTTTCTGATGTATTTGCCGGGCGAAGAGTTCCCAAGCATTTTATGGAAGATCCGGTTCTTCACGGAGAATGCCTTGCAGGTGCTATATATATTGAAGACTTCAGACGTCTTCTGAGTGGCATCGGCATCCCTGATTACCGTATTATGTCAAAAAAGCGGCTTAGTTTAGGCTCTTTCAAAATAGAAGAAAAAATCGGCATGATTGATTTTTATTCCATTACCGTAAGAGCTTTTAAACTATACGATCTTGAAGACATTTGTGAAGATTACGGCCAGGTGGCAATATATAAAGGGACAATTCCAGGACATCCGCATTTCTTCGACCTTGACGATCATCACAGATTCATAGCCGGTAAGCCTATGCTTGTGTGCGGCAATACCGCAGCCATGTTGCAACATACAAGATTTAGTTCATATTTCGATGTTAAGGGCGACAGAGCGGTTCATTACGGACAATTTAACTGCGCACCTGCATACGAAAAGTCGGAAAATTCTGAAATCGGTTGCAGCGGAGGCGCCTGCTGCTGAAAATATTTCGGTAATACGATAATCAACAAAAGACTCTGACAAAGTCAGGGTGCGGCCATGAAATAGTAATTACTGCCGCTTAAAAAATGGTTGCAAAAGTTTTCTTTAGTCAGAGAATTCTTATCGGGACTCTCCAGCCACTCTGCCATAATGAATAGTCTTAAATCACACTGAACAGTCAGCAAATCATACAAAGTCTCGGGCTTGGTGCCATAGAAATCAGCAGCGCCAAGTCCATGCTCAAAAACGATTATTGGGCGATTGTTCTTAATTGTCTCAATAGCCCCTTTGAACACTTGAAGTTCAGCACCCTCTACATCAACTTTAATGAAGTGGATTGGTATGTGCTTGGGTATTAGGTTGTCAAGAAGGTTTGTCTTGACCATTATTTCCTGGATTTGCTCATGTGGATGATCATACCTTCTCCTCCGAAAGCCGCTATAACCAGGATTGCTCACAACGTGTTGAAAAGAAGTTGTTTCCACTATATCACTCAAGGCAAAATCATAAATATGAAGGTTGGTAAAGCTACCGTATGTTTCTCGCAAATCTTTGTACATCTCATGTATAGGCTCAAAGGCAAAATGAGTTCCCTTTGGCGCAAAACGCAATATCTCTCTCAGAATGCTTCCTTGATGGCAGCCTACGTCAATACAATTGGAATCCTCTTGCAGGACACGTTTCATTATATCGAGAGTCTGAATATCATACAAGCGACTTTTATCCTCAGCTTCAGATATATCAGAGGCATGTGGCTTTCGCCTGAATACTGTTTGCAACTTTCTGTATATTGAATCAAGAGATGTTCCAACAATCATCTGCTGCAGTATATGTTTCATGTTACACCTTAATCTTGTTAATATTTAATATTATAAACATTAACACTATCCAAAGACAAGGGCAAAATCTTAATCTGTCAGATGGGCATATCGCATATTCCATTTGACAAGTAAAAAAGCATTCGATAAGTAGCTCTGTAATAATTCGATTTTTATATAAATGCCTCATGGTTTTTGCAAAGCTTTATTGTCTTTAAACGTATCTATTTAAGAGATATGCCTATATAATAAAGTAACGGAAATTGAGAAGAGGACACATCTATGATTATTATAATCATTTTGACTCTATCTATTCTCCTGCAATTTGTTGCTGCATTCATGGCTTTCAGGCTTATTCCTGTTACCGGAAAAAAGTTAGCCTGGAGCTTTATCTCGGTGGCCCTGATGCTTATGGCTATAACACGGTGCATCCCTCTCATCCGGCTGCTTTCCGGAAATATTATGATCCATCCTGACTTTAATGCCGAACTTTTAGCACTAGTAATATCAATCATGATGGTAGCCGGCATCATAAGGGTTGCTTCAATCTTTAAAGAACGTATGCGGGTGGAAGAAGAAGCAATCCATGCAGCGCGCGAGTGGCAGACTACCTTTGATGCAGCAAACGATTCAATTTGGATTCTGGATCAGGATCAGAGGATATTGCGAACGAACAAAGCATCGGAACGAATCTTCAATCAACCTTGCCGGGATTTTATCGGCAAATACTGTTGGGAAATCTTACACGTCACAACACATCCAATATCCGAATGTCCCTTGCTCCGGGCGCAAAAAACTCTTAAGCGTGAGACCATGGAACTTAGGATAGGAGGAGGTTGGTTTCAGGTTACCGTTGATCCCATCCTGGATGTTGATGGCCGCTATACCGGCGCTGTCCACTTTATCAGTAACATTACCGATCGCAAACAGATAGAGGAGGCGCTCAAACAATCCGGCATTTTTCTTAACAAAATTATTGAAGAAAGCCCCAACCCAATGTGGATTTCAGATGAGAACGGCACATTGATCAGAATCAACCAGGCTTGCTGCAACTTGCTGAACATCAAATCAGAAGAAGTTGTAGGCAAGTATAATGTGCTTTATGACAGTATTGTTGAAGAACAAGGTTTACTCCCCCTCGTAAAATCAGTATTTGCTGAAGGCAGAACGGTCAGGTTTGATATTACATACAAAACATCCCTGTTGAAACATCCTGTGCTTCAAAGAGAAGCATTTGTTATTCTTGATGTTACCATTTCCCCGGTGATAGATTCAAGCGGAAAAATCACAAATGCGGTTATACAGCAAACTGACATCACCAAACGCAAACAGGCGGAAGAAGCGCTTAGAATAAGCGAAGAAAACTACAGATCCTTAATAGAAAATCAAACCGAGCTGGTTTGCCGTTTCAGACCTGACGGAACCTTCATATTTGTCAATGAAGAGTATTGCCGGTTTTTCGGAAAAACAAAAGATGAATTAATAGGGAAGGAGTGGTTTCCTTTACCCATTGAAGAAGATCTCAAAGAAATAAAAGAAAAAATGATGAGTTTATCACTAGAAAACCCGATAGTAACTTTTGAAAACAGAGCGATTTCTTATGATGGTAATATACATTGGATACAGTTTGTTGATAAGGGATCTTTTGATATAAACGGAAATCTGTTGGAAATTCATTCTGTAGGTCGTGACATAACCAAACTCAAACGGGCAGAAGAGCAGATAGAAATACTGGCAAGGTTATCATTCGAGAGCCCTGATCCGATTCTGCGCATCCACCGGGATGGAACCCTCCTTTTTGTCAACAGGGCCGGTATAAAACAACTATCGGAATGGAATCTTCAAGTTGGAAAGAGCCTTCCTGCAAAAATTCGGGATACCGTATCAGAAACTCTGAAAACAGGATCAGTGCGATTGATTAATTTCGAACACGGAAAGCGGATGTATATGTTCTCTGTTGCTCCGAATGCCGATGCCGGATATGCCAACCTTTACGGAAGAGACGTAACAGATCTAAAAAAAATGGAGGATGAACTTTTAAATGTCCAGAAGCTTGAATCGTTGGGGATTCTTGCAGGAGGCATAGCCCATAACTTTAATAACATCCTTACATCAATTTCAGGAAATATTTCCCTTGCGAAGATGAAGATTAAGACAGGCAATAAAATATATGATCTGCTAAGCGCAGCGGAAACCGCTTCGGAGAGATCTAAGGAACTAGCCAGGCAGTTGCTGACCTTTGCCAAAGGCGGAACACCGATAAAGGAAACCGCTTCAATTCAAAATCTAATCAAAGAATCTTCACTCTTTGCAATACATGGTTCAAAATCCGGATGCGAATTTTATATAGCAGAAGATCTGTGGCCGGTTGAGGCTGATATGGGACAGATAAATCAGGCTATCAGCAATGTTTTAATCAATTCAAACCAGGCAATGCCGGATGGAGGAACGATCCGGATTACAGCTTGCAATATGATGCCGGAAAATATGAATAATATACCTGTAACGACTGGTAAATATATACTTATATCTATAAAAGATGAGGGGGTGGGCATAGCCGAAAAAGATCTTATAAAGATTTTTGATCCTTATTTTACAACAAGGCAAGCCGGAAGCGGTCTTGGACTTGCAACAGCCTATTCTATTATAAAAAAACATAACGGTCATATATCTGTGGATTCTGTTTCCGGCGCAGGTACAACAGTTGATATTTATCTGCCTGCTTCCGTAAACAATATATCCGAAAAAGAAGAAGCGGTACTTCTGATGGGCCGGGGTAAAATCCTTGTAATGGATGATGATATGCTGCTAAAAGAAATGGTTAAAGAAATGTTATATATGCTTGGTTATGAGTCAGAGTATGCAAAAGACGGGGTTGAAGCGGTAGAGATGTATAGAGAGGCAGTTAAATCTAAAAAACCTTACGATGCCGTTATCCTTGACGTTACCATTCCCGGTGGTATGGGTGGAAAGGAAACGATAAAAAGATTACTGGAAATTGATCCCCAGGTTAAAGCTATCGTGTTTAGTGGTTATTCTGATGATGAGGTTTTGTCAAATTTTAGTGCATATGGCTTCAAAGGCATGATGCAAAAGCCTTTTGATGCCTATGAACTGGGAAAAGCATTAAAAGACGTATTAAAAGGCAATATGTAAGAAAAACGATTTGTTTTATAACAGCATTTAAGAAAAAGCTCCCATTGAAAATACTTTTGCTGTTAGTTATTATTCATTATTGGGGTACTGTGCCGTATCTTCGTTTATCATATGCTTCATAATTTGGATATTCCTTATCTGGTTGAATTTATTTTGCAGACCGAAGTCAAATGCAAATGAAGCAAAACCGGCAACAAAGAGTGAAAGAAGCATAGCTGGAATCCAGGTTTTTAAAACTCTCCTGGATAATAATGGAGAGGTCTTTCCAAAAAATTCTCTTAAAATCAACACATTATTTTTTTTAAGGATGTATATACATAAAAACAGGACAACTGCGTCTATAACATATAATACTGAACACATAATGCATATAGCTTTAAGCACTACAAACGATATAATTGCTTCATATATACAGAACAATACCATAAGAAAAAGCATAAGAGATATATATGTATATGCGGCCTTTAATGCCTTAATTCGAAAAGCATAGGCGTTTAACAGGAACAACAATACAAATAGATGCGCAAAAAGACCTAATGTTGCCACGGGTATGCCCATGAAACGAGATTGATCACTTCTTGCAACCCTGTCACAATCAAAAGTCTCATTTATTGCACAGAAACTTTTAGCGGCCGGTTGTATTATATTAATATAGTGATGATGGTAGGTAAGGTATCCGGAATTAGCTATTCCTATAAACATGAGCCATATAAGTGCGGCAGCCCATTTTGCTCCCATTTGTTTTTTATTACCGGTTTGAGAATATTCTATCGCCATAATATCTTTTGCGTTTTCCTATTTGAAATGCAACAGCGAGTGCATTCCCCGTTGCTTTCGAAGGCGAATTGCTTAATATAGTTCTTCGCTAAGATAAGTGGGCTACTGTTGCTTACATTAAATCCTATCTTAATCAGGATTTAAGGCTATATATTTATAATATCTATCAAACAACAAACACATTATCAAGAAGTAATTTGCCACCGTTGTCCATCTTCTTATGCATTATATTGAGATATGAATATAATGAATACTATTTCAAATATCATTAATTCACCAATAATTTTTTCTTGACACAATCAGTTAATTTAATTAAAAGTATAAGATTCTAAAAATACAGGAGTTGCTGCTTTGAAAAAATATACATATAGTGCAAAGAATACAGATATCAAGGATAAATGGGTTTTAATTGATGCAAACGGCGCTGTACTGGGAAGACTAGCATCAAATGTAGCTTCGCGCCTTAGAGGCAAAAACAATCCTTTGTTTACTCCTCATGTAGATACGGGTGAAAGCGTTGTTGTAATTAACGCGGATAAAGTTTTGCTTACCGGAAGAAAGCTGGAGCAAAAGCGCTATTACAGGCATAGCGGATATATTGGCGGGCTTAAAGAAATTAATGCAAAAAAACTTCTTGAAAAAAAGCCTGAAGATGTTATCCGGTTTGCTGTAAAAGGCATGTTGCCAAAAAATAAGCTGGGAGATAAACTTTATAAAAAACTTAAAGTTTATGCCGGCAATAAACACCCTCATGATGCCCAGAACCCTGAGATAATTAAAGTTTGATAATATTTTTTTATTGAGGAAATAAATGGAAAAACAGACCGCATTTTATGCTACCGGAAGACGAAAAAGCGCTATTGCCAAAGCTTGGTTAAAGCCGGGAACCGGACAGGTTATAATTAACGACCAGCCTATTGAAAAATATTTTAAGGTTGAATCGGCAAGAATTGATTTAATCAAGCCTTTTGTAATAACCAATACGCTTGGAACATTTGATGTTAAAGTACGTGTTTTGGGTGGTGGAATTTCCGGACAGTCAGGCGCTGTAAGGCTGGGCATAACAAGAGCTCTAATCCTATCAAATCCTGATTTACGGCAGGTTTTGAAAAAAGCAGGTTTTGTAAGAAGAGACCCAAGAATAAAAGAAAGAAAGAAATACGGACAAAGAGGCGCAAGAGCAAGATATCAATTCTCAAAGCGTTAAAATTACTCAGGATATATTTTTGCTTATGAACTTTTTAACTTGTAAGCTTATTTGCTATTCCTGACATATGCTTTTCATATTCCTGTCTTGCTTCATGGTACAATAGGCTTTCAAGTCCAATATTTCTTGGAGAAAAATGAAATATATCAAATAGCTTGGCTTTGGCCATCGCTGCCAGATAGCCTGCTTGTTTGGCTGTGAGATGGAGTTTTTTTTCTGCAAGCGCGCAGTCCTTGTGAAGGAAGCCAGCCTCTATATAAAGATGGTCAGAATCTTTAGCAAATTCAGTTATTTTATCTATATTAGATTTATTGAAAGCTGCATCTCCGATATAAGTTATTTTTTGGCCCTGAGTAATCAAAGCTATCTTTTCAGAAAGCTCGCCAAGAATAAATTTCTTTTTTACTACTTTGTTTTCAACTGAACAAATCTCAAATTCCGAATCCGGTTTTTGCTGTTTGAGCAGCGCATCTTTCAAGTTTCTAAGCCAGGGTCCAATTTCAAGCCCGAGAGATTCAACATTTTCTTTTATTATGTTAACGTGAAATTGCTCTTTAATTGAAAAGCCCATGCAGGGTATTCCGTGGTCGAGTATCAGGGCTGAAACCTTAAAAGCCGGTTCTTCATGCAGGATGCCGTTAAAACCAGTTATTATTATTTCATGGTCAGGAGCGAATTTATTAATACAGCGGAATGTTCTTGATAGTTTTTGATCAGAGTGAACCTCTGTTGCATGCAGAATTAAGGAATATTTGTAATTCTGGACAAGATTCCATGAATAACCTTTGAGTTTACCTTCGATATTATTTAGAAATCCTTCCGGACCATAAAGGCAAATATCTTTGTTCCGTCCCAGAAAAAGGCGCAGCAGCCGGTCAAAACCTGAAAAATGATCCATGTGGGTGTGCGATACAAAAACATGGCTGATTTTAAGAATATCTCTGGATGAAAGGGAATAAATATCTCCGAGATCGAATAATATGGCCCGCTTATCAAAGAGAAAAGAGACAAATAACCCCGGATCACCGAAAGGGCCGTTTACTATCCTTGGATGAAAGAGAAGGCTCATTATGCCGATAAAAATTTCATAACCTGTCTATTAATGCAAGCATACAAATCTTCATCAGAGCCAAAAATTTCGACAATATCTTTATGTTTTATAAGTTGTTCAATCACAAAAGAAGTCAAATAAAGCGATACTACATTTGGATGAGAAACCAGATTTCTATAAGGAGCTATCGCAAAATCGATGTCAAAATCCTCTGACCGGGTTAATTTCTCAAGACACATGCGAATTTGTTCTTCAGAACTATTTTTATTGGTTGTTTCTATTAGATTATCTTCTAAAAGCTTTGTTGTAATAGCATTGGAAAGAGGCTCATAGCACTCTTTAATGGTGTTTATTGCTTGCCTTCGAGCATACTCTTTTGAAGATTCGATTTTTGATAAAATATTTAATTCCCTGGTACTTGGCCGGAATACCTTAGCCATTAGCATTCACCCTTATTTTGTTAATAATCTTTACATCCTTGTTTTTATATTAATGGCGTACAGAAAGGATTGCAAGGAAAATTTATATATTTTCAACAACAATTTGAATAGTCTTATTCCCGTTCCATCGATTCCATCTGAGCCTGAATAAAATTTGCTCGATAAAATTTTTATCAATCAAATTTTTATCAAAATTAAATTGTATCGCATTGTAAATATTTTCTTTTTTACCTGATGAATTGCTTAATAACATGCGTCTGTGATTTTCTCCAACAACTTCAGAAGATAAAACACTAATATTTCGGGCAAGAAAAATTGGTTCCGGATTGCCTGCCCCAAAAGGTTTCAATGATTCGATTTCATCAACAAAATCCGGGCTGATCTCATCAAAATCAAGCTCATGGTCTATATATATATCAGGAAAAAAATCATTATAATTTGAATTTGTTAAAACGGCATTTTCAAATTTTTTTTTAAATAAGTCTATGTTTTGAATTTTTATTGTTACACCTGCTGCCATTGGATGACCGCCAAATGCTTCCAGAATATCTGAACATGCCGCAAGACCTTCGTATAAATTGAAATAAGGAGTACTTCTTCCAGAGCCTTTGGCGATGTTATCTTTTTGTGCAAAAAGCACAACCGGACGGTTAAATTTTTCGACAATTCTTGAAGCTACTATGCCAAGAATTCCTTCGTGCCAGCTATGGTGGGAAAGAACAATCGATTTGCATTGAAGAATGTCCGGATTTTTATTTATATATTCTATAATATTGTCAAGTATCTTTTTTTCTATATTTTGTCTTTTAGTATTAAACAGATTCATTTGCCTGGCAATGTTATCTGCTGTATGAGGATTGTCTGTCAGAAGAAGTTCAACAGCATCTCTTGCGTTATCTACTCTTCCCATTGCATTTATCCTGGGGGCAAGCCTGAAGGCGATATCTTCAGAATCAAGCTGGTTTCTGCAATTGCCTGCTTTTAAAAGAGCTCCTATGCCTATCCTATTGCCCGAGTTGATCAGATCAAGTCCGATTTTTGTAAGAATCCGGTTTTCTTCCAAAAGCGGCGCCATATCTGCAACAGTTCCAAGAGCAATCAGATCGCACAGGTTTTTAAGATTAGGTTCGGGGTAGTTATCCCAAAAATGCATTTCACGAAGATGTTTTCTAAGACAAATTACAAGATAAAAAGCAACCCCTACTCCGGCAAGATTGGAAAGGCCTGAACTGCAGTCGGGACGCTTTGGACTTATAACCGCTAAAGCTTCCGGAAGATTTTCAGAAACTATATGATGATCCGTTATTATTATATCAATATTTGTTTTCTTAGCGGCTTTAACAGCCTCATGGCTGCTTGAGCCGCAGTCAACTGTAACAATAAGATTTATGCCCTGGGATACGGCAATATCGGTAATATGCTTTTTTTGCAAGCCATATCCTTCTTTTATTCTGTCCGGAATATAGTATGAAACATCAGCTCCGGTGTGAAGGAAAAATTCCATAAGAAGCGCTGTTGAAGTGATGCCGTCTACATCGTAATCACCGAATATAAGTATTTTTTCATTCTGCAAAATTGCATCATAAATCCGGTTTACTGCTATCTCCATGTCTTTTATGAAAAATGGAGGTCTCAGATTATCGATAGAAATATTCAGAAAGTCATGAGCGTCTTTGGCAGAGAAAATCCCGCGGTTTACAAGTATAGATGCAATAACGGGTCTGCATTTTACTGCCCTTGAGATTTCAGCGACAAGTTTTTTATCAGGTTGGTGAATGTGCCAATTTTTCATTGATCATTTACATACTCTATTAAGTTAAATCTAACAACAGGAAAATGGCTTTTTTATTTTGACAAACACATTTGGGTTTTAAAGAGGGGTTTTCAGGGAGGAACATTATGCAATTTCAATCAATTATAACTAGTTAAATTATAGACGTCACCATTACTTATTCCGTTACTACTTCATATCTATTACTGCCCCAAAGAGCCCATAATCAACTTTAATAATATAATACCATATTCCAGCCCGAATTTTGTATTGAATCTTTGCCTCGATTTCACCTGCAAACAAATGATTTTAAAAAATCTTGATGTTATTGATAGCATATTGAAATGGAGTAATGCTCCGTATAACCGGCTGACAATGGAAAGAAGAGGAATTGATAGATCGAGTTTATGAGTTTGGTTAGCCTCTTTCTATTACTATTATCTTATAAAATCATATAAATATTTACCAGCTACAAAAAGAACACAAAAGCACAATATAAATTTGATTACATTTACAGGAACATACTTCTGACAACTTGCGCCAAGATACATACCGAAAAATCCGCCTATACCGAAAAGAAGTCCTAAATACCAATCAGGAGCAACAGACATATTTGAATAGGCAGAAGCCAGAACCTGATATATAATAACGCCTGCAATGGAAGTTACAAAAGTCCCCATCAAAGCTGCACCTGCAACCGCATAAACAGGAAGATGAAAAAATACTACAAAAAAAGGGGCAATAATTGATCCGCCGCCTATGCCGTAAATTCCTCCTATGATACCCACAATAAAACAAAGCGAAAAAACACCCGGAACAGAAAAAGAGTATTTTTCTCCATTGAATTTAAATTCAGCCTGTTTCAGAGAAAAACGGGTTTCGGTGATAACAAAACCTGTCTGCTTCAGCGATGATTCATTTTTTTCAACAAATGATTTCTGTTTTAATATATCCACAAGCAATTTGATGCCTATATACAGCAATACAACCCCTGCGAAAAATTTGAAATTATTCGGGTCTGGAAGATATTTTAGACGAACCCACGCGCCGATTAACAACCCCGGCAAAGTGCCGATTATCACAGCACATGTCAGAGGCCAGACCATGCGTTTTTCTTTTACATATCGCCATACACCGCTGGGAATAGCAATAATATTGAATAACTGGTTTGTGCTGCTTACAGACGGCGCTGTATAATTTAATACACTCATCTGAAAAGGTAACAGTAAAAATGCACCCGACACTCCGCCCATTGATGTAAAAAAGGATATAACAAAAGCGACTAAGGGAGGAATAAACACACATGTTGTCACACCTGAAACTTGAAATGTGGTGTAGAAAATATTTATCATTAAATTACTACTCCGTTGCGTTTTTAAGAGCCTGATGTAGCGTAGATCCTTGGCACGAAACCTGCTGGAGCCTGAGGCATATGCAAGCGGGTTACATTGTAACCAATATTGTATTTTGTTATCATGATTTGCGTTAGAAATCTACTGCTTTCATTAAAATGTCCGGGTTATAGATTACAGTCAATAAGGATTATCCTTTGAAAAGAAGTACACTTGCTAAAATTTCCGTATGCATTGTTTCAGGAAGGATTAAATAACAAAACAGCATTAAGATTTTTCAAGATCACCAAACCGCCGGAATCACTGTCTTCACCTACAAGTTCTTGATTGTAGATAATCGGTGCGTGGCTAAGACGACTCATTAGTAAAGGATCGAGGCCAGAAACGCACCTGCCGGCTCATTGTAGAGACCGATGCTCATGAGCGTCATCGGCTGGACGACGCGCAGCCCGTGCTCTAAACACCACAGGAACAGTTTCCCATTGCGGGTTGGCAGGAGGAAACCGGGACATGGGAATGCCGTTGCCGCCCCAATGAGAGCTTTCAGCTCCTCATTTGTCTCGCCAACGGCATGGCCAATGAACTCGACCGCTGTGGCATAGCCGGTGATGCGGCCCCCATGCTCAACGACAGTGGCGGTCTCCCCCTTGATCGCATCGAGCAACTCGCCCCCACGGTCATGGCCATGGACGTTCAAACACACCTGATTGCAGGCGTCTATATCGCCCTCAGTGGCTGGGCGAACGGTGTATCCGGGAATTTGCACGGCAAGAGGTGCCCCCTGCATTGTGGACAGCGGTTCGCGGGCCACGAACCCAAGCTTGGCGTAGAGGGAAAGGGAGCGGTTATGATAGGCCGCTTGGACTAACCGGACCCCTAAGAAGCGCCGCTGTATAACCCGCCCCAGGGCATGCTTCATCAACTCGCGTCCGACCGCGCGATTTTGTACGGCTGGATCGACCGTGATCGGGCCAATGCCGGCAATGATTGACCGCTCGTCAACAAAGTTACTGCCGACGATCCGACCGTCGAGCTCAGCAACAACTCCGTAAAAGCTGGGGTGCGCCAGTCGCTCCGACAACAGCATGGTGGCAATTTCGGGAGAGGGCAACTCAGGAGGAAAGTTATGCTGCTCCGCGATGGCCGTGAACGCCCTGTAGCAGATCTCGCCACAGGGTTTAGCGTCTTCGAGAATACCCCGTCGTAATGTAACGCTCATCTGAACTCCATCCCTTCGCTGCTCAGCACCGTTTTTTGATTACTAGTTGTCGTCTGCGACACCCAATACCAGCTTCAACTGCATTGTCCAGACTGACGAAGGAGCGGCGGGTAACATCAGTTGTAAACATTTATTAGGTATTTAATATAAATTTTACTCTCGATTCAAAAAATATTAAAACGAATGAGACACAAAAGAAACTTAAATAAAACCTACAAAGAGATGGCGTCCATAAGACCTTTCCTGAGCGAAGTAGTGGGCCTTCCAATTAGTTTAGAGAGCTCGCCTGTGACCTCCGACAGAGCACCCTCTGCAAAGTTTCCGTCGAGTGCAGCAATAAAGCCTGCTATCCCTTCTTCTAAACCCGCACCCTTCAGGATACCTATGAGAGTTCCGGCATCAACAGACTTGTATGCAACCGGCTTCTCAATGATTTCCCCAATAGTTTCTGCTAGCTCATTGTAATCCCATGCATAATCCCCACCTAATTCGTAAATTTTTCCCTCGTGGCCTGTACCCAGAAGTACTGCAACTGCGCCCGCAGCAAAATCAACGCGAGTTGCGCTAGCTACCCGTCCTGCACCAACGGCCGCAACAATAGCGCCTGTTTTACGTGCTGTCTCGACTATATTTTTATAATTCTCCGTGTACCAGTTATTTCGTAAGATTGTGTATTCCATGCCAGATTGCAGAATATTTTCTTCGGTTGCCTTATGCTCCGGTGCGACAATGAGTGTGGTTGTTGTTGCCCTTGGAGCGCTGGTGTATACAATGTGTTTCACTCCGGCTGCTTTAGCGGCATTGATCACATTTTTGTGCTGCTCAATTCGTTGCCCAAGCTCACTTGATGATATAAGCAGCAGTTTATCAACTCCGGAAAATGCAGCTTTTAAGGCGGCTGGATCACCATAGCCGGCAACCCGTATTTCGGCGCCGTGTTTAGCAAGCGGGAGGGCCTTTTTCTCATCCCTAACTACAGCGATAACTTTAATAGAAGTGCCCTTTTCTAAAAGGCCGTTTACAACAAGTTGCCCAAGTTGCCCGGTAGCTCCGGTAATAGCGATTTTCATAATTTACTCCCTAATTTAAATTATTTTATGTATTATCCATGACCCTGCATTATTTTTTTGAGGAATTGTAGAGAACCAATATTGCTTGTACCGATTTCAGTTTTGTCACAATTCTAAAAAAATTTACTTCTTTGAGCAATAGATTTTTTACTGTCCATCCAATATCTCATTCCAGGAAGTTTACACAGTATGGAATTTACTAAACAACCTTTTAAATATGATAATTTCCTATCATGTTTTGCGTTAGAAATCTACTATAGAAATAAAAAAAGCAATTTATCACT
>DYJH01000048.1 GCA_020723255.1 Desulfonema limicola
TCACGATAAATTGATAAATTATTCGCCATGTAAACACTTTTGAACGTTACCAATCGGTTACTAACATTTCTAAAATGATCATGATCAGGCAATACTCCCGAGACAAATGGGAACAATACTGGAAAGAGAAGCTTGGAATAAAAGGCTACTTCGACATTGAAATCCGGTCAGTTAAAATGTCACCATGTAAACACTTTTGAACGTTACCAAGTTTTTTAGATTACGAAAAAAGTCTCAGTAGATTTTTGATTTTTTATGAAGGCATCAATTATGATGCATTGTTTTTTGAATAAATGCCATGATAATTGATCCTTTTTTATCAAATATCAATTTAATTAACAAATTAACAAAACTACATAACAAGATATCCGCCGTCTATCACCAAAGAATGGCCTGTTACATAGGAAGACGCGTCTGAACAAAGCCAGAGCACTGCATCGGCGACTTCTTCCGATTTCCCTATTCGTCCCATCGGGATGAGCGCCACGGGGCCAAGCACTTCAGCGCCTTTGGCCTGCATAGCTTTTTCAAGCTTTTCCGTCATAATAAGACCCGGACAGACAACATTTACCCGAATACCGGCTTTGGCATACTCCAACGCCGCTGATTTTGTGAGGCCTATTATTCCGTGTTTGGCGGCTATATATGGCGACAGGTTCGGCACAGCCACAAGCCCCTGATCAGATGACATGTTAACAATAACCCCGCCGCCTTGTTTTTGCATCTGCTGGATCTCATATTTCATACACAACCAGATACCTTTAAGACTTATATTTATTACCATATCCCAGTTTTCCTCAGTGCATTCTGCAAGAGGAGCCCTCTCCCCGCTAGTGCCAGCGTTATTGAAGGCACAGTCGATTCGGCCATATTTCTCAACCGCTTTTTGAATGAGGTTCTCCACCTCGCTTTTCTGAGAAACATCAGCTTTGATAAAGGTTCCTTCTCCACCGGCATCCTTGATTTTCTGTATTGTCTCTTCACTGTCTTTAACCCGCCTGGCCGCTATAACAACCTTTGCACCTTTTTTTGCAAATGCCAATGCAGTAGCACGACCAATTCCCGAACTTGCACCTGTAACCAAAACTACTTTATCTTGTAACTTTTTACTCATGTTATATCTCCCTTTGAATCTATTTTCCATCTAAAACAGCCTCTTTGAAGTAAAGGGTGTCATCATAATGTCTCCAGTTTAGGACCTTTCCATCCTTCAGTTCAAACTTAAGGTGATACCTGTTTTCGTAATTCTTTCCATTAGCGAGCTTACAGTCCGCATGAGCCTCAACTGCCACATAATCTCCTTCTGCGATCATGTGGTCCACGATTACCTTCATGCCGTCAGGAAAAACTGCTCCGAGATTCGTGAACATTTCGACCACTTTCTCCTTGTTCTTTGTACCCGTGAATGGCGGAGGCAAATGTCCGATTGCCCAAAATGTGACGTCTTCCGAGAGCATGCTTGCCAATTCGGGTATCTTCCCCAAAGAAGCATTTTCAAGTAGCTTGGACACAATTTTTTTATTTTGTTCCGTACTCATGACCTACCTCCTCATCTTTTTTCATTCAAATTAAGGAGCAAACAGATATTTATATTGTTTGTTCATGGTTAAATCTCCTTAACTTCTATTCCCATAAATCCTTTGCTACCTTGTCTAAACCTAATCGTTTGAGCGTTTCGGGCAGCGGTTTGCTGGTTTTTTCATCCCAGCCCATTTCTTTATAATACACTTGTGCCATCTTCCTGTGAACAGGTTCAACTGATTTGCCTTGAGCAGGACCGTCAACAGGGGCCGATCCGAGACGTGGAGATACCGTATTGTCTTTTTCAGGATCAAGCCCGTGACGAATATTAAATGCCCTGGCCAGTGTTGCAATCCTATGACCTGTATCAAGGAGTTCCTGCAATGTGAAATCCCAGCCGGTCACATCGTTTAAAATCTCTATAATAGGTCCTATCCGCCCATAAAGGAATAAGTTGCATACCCCGATTGCATCATAGATCAGCCAGCGACCGGCAGCCTTTGCCATGGCAGGTGGAATTCTTTCTACATCATGAAATCCGATTGGATCTGCAATACCGAGTTCCTGATCCTGCTGAGCGCCTGCCTCAATGGACCCGGTATCGGATAATGTATGGGCGCAAACATTACAGACCACATTCCGCGCAGATCGACAACATGAGGTGCAAATCCCCGGCCAATATATACCGCAAAGTTACGTGCATCCCCTCCGATACGCTCCGAAGCCCGCATTACGCCTTCGGCTAATATGTCCCCAAATCCGCGTCGGTACGCTATTTCCTCAATTAGTTGGCCGATGGCCTCGGCGTTTCCCCACTTTAGCTCCAATCCACCGGTCTCTTTTAAACCGATAACACCTTTTTCATAACACTCAATGGCCATAGAAACGACAAATCCGCATTCCTTTACATCCATTCCCATACGGTCATTCAGGTTGGATAGTTTAATGGCCATGCCCGGATCATGAATTCCTACATTGACACCCCATGCAGCCATATCCTCATATTCAGGCTCCTCTCCCTCATAACCTGCAAGCGGCCCCTCTGTAACTGTAATTTCGGAACAGTGCGCCCATGGGCAGGCCCAGCATGGGCGAGGTTTGCGCTTAAATTTAGCGCGGATATTCTGGCCGTAAAATGCGGGAAGCTCAGGACTGACATTTGTGGTCATATTCTTGACCGGCACAGTGCCCATGCTATCCATAGCAGGAAAAGTTCCCAGAGTGCCAAAATCCTTGACGGTGCTTCCTATCCATGATTGTTCCGCATCCTTTAGGAAATCACTTCGAGCTGCGCTAAGCCGATCAATATCCCATACCTCCACACTTGACTTCTGACCGAAGACTGCGATAGCCTTAAGTTTTTTAGAGCCCATCACTGTGCCGCATCCATTGGTTGAAGCAACATGGCCATGATCACAGAAAATACCGCTGAACCGGACGAGGTTTTCACCTGAGGAACCTATGCAAGCAACACTTGACCTGGTTTGACCCAGTTCATTCTTGAGCCGATCCTCTGTTTCCCACGTATCCAATCCGAGCAGATGATCGGCAGACCTAAGCTCTGCTTCTCCATCATGAATCCAAAGATATTTCCATTCTGATGATGCGCCCTGAATGATGATGACTTCGAAGCCTGCAAAACGCATTCGGGCGCCGAAAAATCCGTTTGCCTGGGTAGAACAAAGCATATTTGTCAAGGTTCCCTTAGTCACAACCGTGACGATACCGGAACCTGGAACCTTGGTTCCGTTGCAAGGTCCGGCTGCGAAAATTAATCTGTTTCCGGGATCGTAAGGACCAACTTCCGGAGGCACTTCATCATATAATATTTTAATTCCGACCCCGTTGCCTCCAATGTATTTCCTGAGTTCCTGTGAATCGAATAATTCCTTATTAATCTTGCCCGTGCTTAAATCTACACGCAAAATTCTGCATTGGTATGGGCTTTCTTTTGACATAGGAACCTCCTTTGTTGAATGGAATATTTATATCTTCCTTCCCAGATTATATCCGTCGTAAATCGCATCAATTGCCCTGCGGGGAGCCAAGCAATCACCTGTTGCATAGAGTTCTTTTACCTTACCCTTTATACTGCGATAAAGCGCATTGTTTGCCTTATTAAAAGTAGCAAGCACAACCGTGTCTATATTTTCAATTTTTCTTTCCTTGCCGGAATAAACATGTAATACAGTTACTGTCTTTCCCGAAATACTTCTTAATATAGTGCTGGGTGTTAAAACAACTCCTTTTGCATATGCTCTCATATAGAAAGGAAGCAGGTCACCTGTTGTTGCAAGCTCAACTCCTATAAACAAAGAAGAGGTCATAACTTCTACTTTTTTGCCCTTATCAGCTATAAATTCAGCCGTACTGCAACACTGCCAATGCCCTTCTCCTCCATCCACAACCAGGACATTTTCCCCTAATTCAACTTTTTCCTGTAAAACATCCCAGACGCTTACGACATTTTCCTGATCCGCACCGGGAATCGGCGGCCTTGAAGGAACGGAACCTGTTGCTATAACTACCGCATCAGGCTTTTCCTTGTCTATAAGCTCAGGTGTTACCTCTGTTCCAAGATTTACTTTTACCCCCAGTATTTCCATCTGCTTGCTAAGATATCTGGTAATGCCTCCGAATTCAGATCTGTACGGAGCTTTAACTGCAATATTTACCTGGCCTCCCAATATCTTTTCTTTTTCATAAAGTACTACATCGTGCCCTCTCATTCTTGCTACTCTGGCGGTCTCCATTCCCGCAGGCCCACCACCAACTATTAATACCTTCTTTTTTGTTTTCGCAGGTTCTAAAGTTCCTATTTCCTTTTCGTATCCTACAACTGCGTTCTGAAGACAACCCATCGGTTTTGATTTGCCAAAAACCCGGCCAAAACAACCCTGACCGCAGGCTATGCAATAGCGTATCTCATCCATCTTCCCCTGCATAGCTTTATTAGGCAGCTCAGGATCGGCAATAAGCGCACGGATCATTCCAACCATATCGCCCTGACCGTCGGCTAAAACCTTTTCTGCCTGTACAGGATCATTAATTCGAAAATCATTTAATATTGGAAGATTAACAGCATCTTTGAATGATGCAGCATAAGGAGAATAAACGCCTAACGGTACCTGCATGCCGAGTCCAAGAGCAAAAACAGCTTCATAAAACGGCCCGCCTACATGGACAAAATCCACCTTGCCGGTATCTTCCAGCGTCCTTGCAATTTCCTGCATATCTTCGCCGGTATTTCCTCCGGGCAGTAAGTCATCACCGGGTATTCTGATTCCTAAAGCAAAATCATCCCCCACCTTATCGCGTATAGCGTCTATTATCTCCAGTGGAAACCGCATACGGTTTTCCAAGCTGCCCCCGTATTCGTCGGTTCTCTTGTTTGCAAAAGGCGACATGAATTGCGCCACCAGATATCCCGAAGCTCCATGAATTTCAACTCCGTCAAGACCTGCTTCTTTGGCGAATCCTGCCGATCTGGCGAAAGCATTGACTACTTCCTTAATATCTTCTATCTCCATTTCCTTGGGAATATTGCGAAAGGTTGAAGAATGTATTGGCGAAGATGACCAGGATGGCTGACGGGTAATCTCAATATCTGTTTCTCTTCCCTTATGGGCAAGCTGTACAAATATCTTTGTGCCATGCTCATGAACGGCATCAGCCATCTTCTTTAGCATGGGAATTGTTCTTTCATCATATATTTCCTGAATTCCCAGAAGATGCCGGCAGTTAAACATAACATTCATCATACCCGATATAATCAAGCCTACCCCACCTTTTGCTCTTGCCCTCAGATACTCAATATATCTCTCATCAAGTATATGATTCTTATCGGCAAACATGGTTCCGTGGGGACCAAAATATATCCGGTTTTTTACGATCACAGGCCCGATTTTAAGAGGTGTAAATAAATATTTGAATTGTTCACTCATTGTTATTAGCTCTCCTTTGCTTCCGCCATTACTTCTTTTATTAAAGCGGTATCGTTATATGCTCTTGCTCTTAATATCTTTCCATCCCTTACTTCAAACTTGAAATGGTAACGGTTTTGATAAACTCTCCCCTTCGGAGTCTTCGAGTCGGCTCTGGCTTCAAGAGCTACATAGTTTCCTTCTGCAATCACATGATCGATAATAAAGTTTGTTTTTCCGCCAAGAGAAGCAAGCAGAAACTTAAATACATCGGTTATTTCTTTCTTGTTCTTTGTGCCTGATATCCCCGGAATACTGCCTATTACCCACCATGTGGCATCTTCCGCCAACTGGTCGGATGCTCCGGCGGCATCCCCGTTATTCATGCATTCAAAATATTTCAATACAATTTTCTTGCTTTCTTCAGCACTCATATTTTGTCTCCAAATCTTTAATTAATTATAATATTTTTTGGTCAAGAATCAGCTCAGCAGCCTTTACCCCTGTGACCAGCGCTCCATCGACACCAACCAGACCGGTGTACATCCCGGCAAAATACAGATTATCAATTCCTGTTTTTATATCAAACGTTGCGGTGCTTGAAAACATTTGCTGGTTTAATTCCGCATATGGAATCGGCGAAAAGCTTGTCATGATCCATTCCACATTATCATCGAAGTCTTTCAGCCAATTTCTTACAGCAGGAAGTAAAAGATCATGCACATATTTTTCGGCAATCTTATAATTTCTCGGTTGTTTATAAAGAAAACTGGTAAGGTAAAGCAGTTGTTTGCCGGGAGGCGCTGATTTCGGGCTATATACCGAATATAATTGCAGTCCGCCTATTACACCATTATCACCTGCAAATACAATATATGAATCAATCTCCGTTATCTGCTTTTTAAGACCGATATGTATATTCAAAGTCTGAACATCATACCTTTTTGCGCCTTCCCGGATGGTATTTATTTTTTTTAATAAATCTTCTTTTTCCGGATCCGGGAAACAATTGACGTCTAGAATTCCCATCTTGACGGCTAACTGAGGAGGCACATTACATACCACAACATCAGCTTCGACAAATTCTTCCTTGCCGGCACGGTCTATGATTACACCTTTTGCCATACCATGTTCCACTTTTATCTTCTTTACAGTTACATTTGTGCATATCTCACCGCCGTTATCCCTTATATAATCCGCATAAGGTTCCAGCAATGCTCCTAATCCGCCATATTTTTCATGAACCGGATAGCAGTATTTAAACATGCCTGTTGAAAGACCCATAAAAAGAGCAAGTACCGCATATGCCGAACATGACGCTACAGACTCAGTGGGAATCAAAATGTTTACTTGCGCTATATCGAGAACATATCTTAAAACATTTTTGTTTTTTGTTCTTTCAGTAATCCAGTCGTTAAGAGGATAATAGGGCAACCTCAAAAGTATGTCATCAAACGATTTTAAGTTTAATTCGGCAATAGTCTTTTGCAGTTCCTGTATCATTAATTTGGCAAAGGCTTCAACATCATCAATGTCGGAATCACTCAGATAATTGAATACCTTCTTTAACATGGCCCTGTCGTATATCTGAGAAATCGGGAAAAGTTTGAGCATGTCTATTTCTTCACCTTTATAGACGACAATAAGATTAGGACCTTTCAAAACAGCAATATCATGCTTTATGCCAAATACATTTCCCACTTCATCAACATGGCGTTCTTTACCCTTTATATCTACAAGATAATGAACGCCTTCATCAAGTGAAAACCCGTAAACATCTAAGGTTCTGGCAGCACCTCCAATTAAACTTTCTCTTTCAAAAATAGTAGTTTTATATCCATGTTTCAGTAAAGCTGCGCTGCAACCCAAACCTCCTGCACCTGCACCAATAATAATACATTTCTTCTGAGCCATTTTATTTCTCCTCTATTCTGTTTTACTATCTTGCCTAAGTATTTTTACAATGGAACTAAAGCAACTTATCGCTATATCGAGGCCCTGCTTCCGTTATGTAAATCGACACGTCAATCGCTTGAAAGTCGCATACCGTACGGCATACATTGCACCCGTTGCAACGAGAGACATCTATAACAGGCGGCTGCTTAAGTTCCCACCCGATAATGGCACCCTCCGGGCATTGTTTTACACATTTCATACAGCATGTGCACTTATCGGCATCGATTATCATAATCAACTCCTTAAGAGTTGTTTTATTCTAAAGAAGTTTACGTCCAAGAATGCGCTCAGCCACTTCAGCTCCGGTTCGCAATGCGCCATCCGCCGTCACCCTTCCGGTAAACATTCCGGCAAAATAGAAGTTATTTACTGCTGTCACATTTTCAAACTTCGCATGGTTCGAGAACATTTGCTGATTGTATTCTGCATAAACAACAGGAGAAAAGCCTGCCATCATCCATTCGACATTCTCGTCAAAACCATCAATCCAGTTTCTCAAAATAGGAAGCACGGTATCTACCGCATATCTTTCAACAACTCTGAACTCTCTCGGTGCTTTGTAAAAAAACGTATATATGTAAAGCAATTGCTTTCCTTTAGGTGCCGAGGCGGGATTAAGATTCGAGTATATCTGTATGCCTCCGACAGCATCACCATTGTCGTTGAGAATCACAACCTCAGCATCCGTACTAACCAACTTACGTTTTAACCCAATATGCACATTGACAATTTGCACATCATATCTTCTGGCGCCATCTTCAATCGTTTTGACTCGCTTGTTAAAATCATCACGATATGGGCTTGGGAAGCTTCCCATATCCAACATGCCAATTCTATAAGCTACTTGCGGCGGAACGTCACAGACAACGAAATCGGAGGCAATGAACTGATCTTCGCCGCCACGCTCCACAATAACTCCTGCGGCCTTACCTCCTTCGATAGTAATTTTCTTTACCAATGCGCGCGTATGTACTTCTCCGCCGTTTTCTCTTATGACATTCGCATAGGGTTCATACATAGCAGCAAAACCGCCATACTGCGGATGAGTTGGATAACAATACGAGAATTGATTTGTAGTGAGGCCTGCAAAAAGCACAAGGACGAGATATGTTGAACATGTGGCAACTGATTCTGCCGGAATCAAAATGCAGATAGTTGCCAGATTGAGGACCCAGGATACGACTTTTTCATTGCTTGTTCTCTGCCTGATGAAGTCCTCAATAGGAATATAGGGGAGGTTGTCCAACAGGTCATTATATGTCTCAAAATGAACCGCAGCAATGGCCTTTCCGAGATCATCCATCATCAATGCAACGAAGCGTTCTATTTCGTCAATGTCTTCGTCCGTCAACCCTGTATATATACTTTTTAGAGTTGCTCTGTCGTAATCCGGAGACAATGGCCATAGTTTTACCATTGGCATCTCCTTGCCTTGCCAAAGCAATGTAATAGATTGCCCCTTGATTACGTTGCATGTGTGGGTTATCCCGACAAGCTGAGCAACTCTATCTCTATCCGGAACTTTGCCCGGCACGTGAATCACATAGTGTGCACCTTCATCCAGCCAGTAGTCATTAAACTCAATCGCACGCGCAACGCCGCCAACAGCATTGTTTCTCTCAAATACCAGAGTGCGGAGACCATTCTTGGCTAAAATAGCGCCGCATGACAAGCCGCCCATACCAGCGCCAACAATCACACAGGTTTTTTTATTCGTCATAGTCATGTCTTCTTTCTGCTTTAGCCTAACTTTCCGATCTTCTCCAGTTCTGGCGCAAGATCTTCAAGTTTCATATCTTTGAGATGCTCCATGGTCGGATAACCGGTCTCTCTGTTCCAGCCCAACGCTTCATACCAGTTTCCTACAGTGATCTTGAATTTTCCATATCTAATCTCTTATACATAACCCTTTCCATCTCATCCCATTCCAGTTTGGCTGTTCTGTTGTAATCCCTGCACAGTATGGCACGGGTCAATGTATTGATTCTCCTGCCTTATAATACTCGGCTTCGGTAACTTCCACTCCTGTGACGGCAGAAAAAAGCCTCGCTTCAAAACCTGTGGATTTTGTGCCTTCTCCGATTTCTTCATGATCCCACTGCCAGCCCATATGCTTTCTTAGCGGAAACTGGAAACAGGCCGGCAAACAGTCGATTAAGATTCCCCGCATTGTGGCATCCTTGGCCCATTTTATAACAAAAGGAGTGCCGTATTTATCAGGTTCTTTCATTACATAGCCGAGGAACTGGTCGTGAATCCAGTCGGGCCACTTATTATGATGGGAATCGCGGGTGTCAATCATCCAGCACAAGGCTCCGGGAAGTGCTCCGGCAGGACCCATGCCATGGTCAGCCAGAATCCCTCGGGAAACATAACCCCAACCGCCGATGCCGGCTACAGGGTATTTTACCGGATTAGTATCTCCTTCACGGGCAGCTTCGGGCCCTTGATATTCCGGAAACCAGTATTTTTCCGGGCCGAGTATCTCCACTGTCCTTCTCAAACCTTCGGCAAGCGTATCTCCAAAGCCCTTTCTATAGACAATCATGTTTAACAGCTTGATCCACCATTCATGATCCCGGACATCGGTCGGCATACCCATCAGAGATTCCGTATCTATCCCCAATTGCTTCGTATAATGCAGCCAGGGCACTATGCCGTAGTTAATCTCATGATGATTAAATCCTAATTGCTGGGCAAGCACATGGACTTCAAAGCCTTTTTCAAAATTTTTCTCCCCCTCAAGCCTGTCGAAGAACTGCTCATAGCGGGTATGAACACAGCCGGTCATTCCTAAGGCAAGGCCCGGACGTGATACAGCCGGTACATTTTTGAACTCAAAAAAGCCGCAGCCGCCAAGGCAACCGGTGGCGCAGGATTTGGCAAATATCGGATAAGGCATATTATGGATGCTTCCCATCCAATCCTTGGCATGGTTATCGAATATATCTTTTCCGCCAGTCCACTCCGGCCACCACGGGTTATCAGGTTTGTCTCCCAGATTGGCGTAAATCATTGGCCGTTTTCTCTTTTTCGGATAAAACTCCAATATTGCTTTAATTGCTGCTTCAGGATCTTTAACTTTTACCTGATGTTTTCCTCCGACAAGAACTATTGCTTTAAGTTTCTTTGAGCCTAATACTGCGCCCATTCCACCTTGACCGGTTGCATTATGCGCTCCGCATCCAACAATTGCATACCGGATAAGATTTTCACCCGCAGGCCCTATTCCATAAATATCGCAGCGGTTTTTACCATAACGGTCTTGCAGTATTTGCTGTGAATCAATCAGCCCCAATCCCCAGAGACCTTTTGCCGGTTCCAACCGGGGTTTGCCGTTTTCAATTACAAGATAGCAGGGCTCTTCGGATTTTCCTTCAAGAATTATTCCGTCATAACCATTCCATTTAAGCCGTGCAGGAAAATGCCCGCCAATTGAGGTATTTGTTGGCTGTTCAGGATAGCTGTGAGGTGATATACCCAGAAAATTAACTCTTCCTGAAGACGGTGACATGGTTCCCGAAGCGACTCCATTCATAATAAAAACTTTATTTTCAGGGTCAAATGCCTTGATTCCCGGTTTCATTTCTTCCCAGAATAACCTGAGCGCTATTCCATAGCCACCTATATATTTTGGAACATATTTCATCGTATCTATTGTAGAGAAGGCGCCTGTGCTGAGATTAACCCTTAGTATCTGTCCTGCCCATCCATATTGCTCACTCATTTTATCACCCCCTCAATCTATTTATATTTCTTTAATGTAAGACACATTGTAGGACACATCTGAACACATACCGGGCCATCTGCTCTGTCTTTGCAAAGATCGCATTTAACAGCCTTTTTCTTCACGCTGTTATAATTAATTCTCGGCGGTTCCACAGGGCAGGCTCTGATACACTTTTGACATCCGTTGCATTTTTCTTCATCTATGCATCTGGCGCCGGTTTTCTCATCAATATACATTGCATCTTCAGGACAGGCCGCAACGCATGACGGAGCTATGCACTGCTTGCAGGTATAAGCAAAGTACTCCCCGCGGAACGGATCTCTGGACTCCCAGATTCTGGTCAGCTCCAGCCCGCAAGCTGCCTCATGCACTGCTGCGCAATACAGCTCGCAACTTCTGCAATCCTGGCAAACCGATTCCTTGGGATCAACCATGGATATGTAGCCTATCGCTTTTGGATAGGACAAATTCTTATCCGCTGAAGTACTTAAATTATTTTTAGTCATTATAATTCTCCTAAAATTAAATTCCGCACAATACATCTAATCCTAATACTTTCTTGGCTGTCGATATTCCAGTGCTGGCAACACCATCAGATATGCAGCCAAACGACGGAGTTGTCCCTTCACCTGTAAAATAGAGCCCTTCTATAGTATTGGATTTCTGAGGAATCTTTTTAAACGAGCTTAATGGATAATGTCCGCTCGATTGTTTATTATATGCTGAATGTTGTACTTCCATAGCTTCTTTGAAACCGGGATATATGGCTTCCTGGATGTCATTCATTTCGACAATAAGTTCCTCTTTTGTTGCTTTCTCCAATTTTTCTCCGGCAAGTACCTGATACATCCAAATCAATTGTTTTCCTTCAGGCGCATTCCATGGCTGTTCAACCGATTCAGCATATGCTCCGCCTAGATTAGCGCCGGTTTTGGGATCCTGCACCAGAATACAGCTTGGCTCATTCGTGATGCGTCTTTTAAGCCCGGTAAACGTCCACACATTGCCCATTTTAATTTTTGACGGTTCATCGAAAAGGCCTTCTAATTCCACAGGCATTTTTATAAATAGTTTAGGTATATCCGACCACACACAAGCAACTATTATACGATCAGCACTGATGGTTTTTTCTTCTTTATCATTTTTGACAACTACACCAGCAGCCCTGCCTTTCTCTATCAGTACGTTTGTGGCTCTGTGTCCTGTGCGTATTTCTCCTCCATAAGCTTTAAATGCATCAGCCAGGGGTTTTATTATGCCGTCCACCGGATTTGGAACTGCAACAGCAGTTACTCCTTCACCCGCCAGCCAGCCTCTGATCATAGTGAAAACCTTGGCTGCGGAAGAAGTTTCGTATGAGAGTTTCGGATCCCCCATAAATCCCATACTGCTTCCCAAATTGGTAAACAAAGCCCTGACAACCGGATTTGTTGATCTTGACTCAACCCAATCCTTTAGCCCGACATTATCCAAATCAATACACATCTGCTTCCAAGGATATCCCAATATTTCCCCCATTATTTTAGTGAACTCCTGCTTTGCATCAGAAGGAAGTTTTTCTCCATGTGACCCCATCAAACCAAGAGCAAAATCAACCATGGCTGAAGCGGTGTAACAACGGGGAACGCTGATTGGAGGCATGCCGGCGCCGTTGACATAAAACTTCGGTTCCTTGCTATAGTAAAACTTGAGATTAGCCTCCAGTTCTCTTGCAGCTGTTGTCCAGAATCCTCCATTCCATGTTGTCATCAACATTGGAAGGTGCATTGCAACCGTATATCCGTCGAACTTATAATCCATGTACTGCCCGCCAATTTTATTACCTCTCTCAAGAAGCAAAGTCTTCTGTCCATGTTTTGCAAGAAAACCCGAGCATATTGTGCCTGCCAGGCCGGCACCAATGACTATGTTTTCATACTTTTCCGTCATATCTTAATCTCCTTTGTTTACTTGCCTGAAATACTTCCCAATATGTTTAGCGCTCAAAGAAAAGAGCCTGCAACATCTTTGGACAGGCTGTTATATGTGATGGGTTTGGTTCTTCTTAATAGCGCCATTATCACATATGTATGAGCAGTCTCCGCATTCGACACATATTTCCTCATCAATAACGTAAATGTTTTCACCTATTGTTATTGAACCGATTGCACACTCATCGGCACAATCGCCGCAACAATCACAGTCATTGGTAATCACATAGCTCATATTTATTCTCTTATTCTTTTAAGAGATTTATATAGTATGAATATTTAATAACTATACAGCCAGAAATTGTTTATACTTTATCATACCAAAAAAAGCCCAGATCAGACCTGATTCGCTCAACAGTTTTTTCGGCATTTTCTTTTTCAAAAAGAAGCAACTCATTATTCATGTAGCATTCCAGCGCTGACTTTCCGGTTTCAAGGCTTTTCAGTACGGATTGTCCTGCTGCTTTTCCGGAAGCCAGGGCAGGATCGATAGCCTCCATTATTCCGCTTGCCTCCCCTGCGATGAGCACATTGTCTTTGCCAAAAAGATATTTTTTTAAGGCGAGCATATTGCTTCTCATTATACCGCGCGTCATTGTTGTTTTGTCAATTCTAAGATTATGCTTTTCAATTAGAAAATCCCTGAATTTCGATAGATATTTCTTACACGACTTGCCCTGATATGCGATGTAACACACCTGGATTTCGCCATCTTTATGAAAAAGAAACGCATAGCCGTCTGTCTCAAAAAAGATGTACTGAAACCCGGGTTCAAGATCGCTATCACCCTTATACCATTCCTCATAAGCCGGTATCCAGGATAAAGCTTTCTCGAATTCAGGGGATACGGAACGTCTTACTCTTGATCTCGTGCCGTCCGCGCCCACAAGATATTTTGTCTTTATTTTTCGATAATTGCCGGAGTGTTTTACTTCTACGATAATATCATCACTATCTGTTGTATAATCAATAAACAAACACTTATCTACAAGGGAAGCATCACTTCTTTTGCACAGCCATAGATCCACTTCCGACCTATAAGTATTAAACCCAACCTTGGGCATGTCTTTATCAAAAAATGAATCCCACGGAACTTCAATGTAATTACTTTCTCTGCTCATGTACATGCGATGGGCGAAAACTTCTTTTGGTTGGCAAAATACTTTTTCAGGAAGAACTCCGTAATCATCGGAAATGAACTTTAACGCCCTTGGAAGCAAAATTCCGCTGCACATCTTATCTCTTGGAAGAGGAGCTTTTTCAATGATTGCGGTTTTTAAACCGGAACCGGTGAGCGCCTTTGCTGCTCCGGCACCAGCGGGACCAGAGCCGACAATTACAACATCATAACTATCTTTTAATTCATCTGTTATTCCTTCCATGATTTAACCTACAAATTGTCATATGTATCAAAGTTTACATATTCGGACTTAGTCATTTTATCGAAAACATCTTCCTGCTCATCTTCTGAAAGATTATAGAAGGAACCGAAGCTAAATCCATTCTGTAAACATCCTGGATCACTTAAGGGCTTGCATATGTCGTCATATACGGCAAGTTTGTCTTCACTGAAATCCTGCGCCTTAACTGCGTCTGTTGCCACTTGTCCGGCGTTTGTACCCGAAATATAGCCCAACAGAAAACTGTTATAGTTAGCCGCAGCCCCGGCTAAAATAAGCCCTGCCTTTACTTTCTTTACTATCGGGTTCGGGAATATGCTCAGAACCTGGCCGTATCCGGTTATACGTGCAATAACGGCTTCTTTTAACTTTTTCGAGATTATGGCATCAGCATTCCTGCACCTTTCAAAAGCCTCTATATTCTTGAAACCTGCATGGCATGTCGATATGTCATTTCTCTGAAGCCATATCCATCCATGAAGCGCAAAAGGCCCCACATGGGTTTCTATCACTTCTTTCTCAACGTCTTTAACGTTATAAAGCAGCATATTGGCACCGGCATCAATTGTTGTCTGTCTTTCCGCTAAGCCCGACTTTACCGGAATTCCTCCGCTTAGTGACTGAATACCGTCGGCGGCAATTACGATTTTGCCGTGAATCTCCGGCACACTCTTCCGGTTTGTTGTTACACCTATAACTTGATCCCCGCTTGTTATGAGACCGGTCGCCTTGGTATTCAGAAAAATATCGGCGCCTGTTTTTGCTGCCTGTGCGGCAAGTTCATGATCGAAAAGTCCACGGTCTACAAGATATACACCCTTTCCCTCAAGCGAAACATCTAAAATCCTTCCCCTGGGACTATAGAATCGTCTGGCTTTTAACTCTGACAATACAACGCGAGAATCCATGCCGGATAGAATCTTTGTGCTAAGACCACTTTTAGTGCCGTGTAACCTTCCTGAGCAATGCTGAGGAAGTCCGATGCTTAAGTGTTCTTCCAGCATAATAGTTTTAGCCCCTCTTTCCGCTGCGGTTTTAGCCGCAGCTGCGCCCGCAGGACCGGCGCCAACTACAATCACATCATATTCTTTCATAATGTTTCTCCCTGCTCTATCCTTTCAGATAATGTTTTTGGACTAGCTTCATCAGGGTCGCCCCCCTTCGACAACATACCAACCGTATGCCTTACTCAGGGGGGCCCCTTCTGTTCTTGCCAAAAATATTATCTGAAAGCCTGTATTATTTGCTTATTATTTTTTCAAAATCTATACCCAGATCCTCCATAATAATCTGGACAGCAGCACGACCGCCGCCTATTACCCCGCCGCCTGGATGTGTGCTGGAACCGCACATATAAAGCTTTTTGACAGGCATACGATATTGATGCCATCCCGGCAATGGACGGTTTCCGCCTGTCTGCCAGTTATATGTTCCAATGTGGCAAATATCACTATGAAGCATGGCAGGATTATGCCTTGCTATATCAAGCGGAGTCATAAAAGAACTTCCTAAAATGTTGTCATCTCCGATATTAACGATATGTTTCCGCGCATCTTTCAGATAGGCATCTGCCATTTCCTGACCGATTTCATCCCATCTGGCCGCTCCGCCGTCTTTTAAATCAAAAGGCACAAGGGCATAGTCGTGAATGATATGCTTGCCTGCAGGTGCTCTTGTCGGATCAAATGCGGTCGGAAGACAGGCGTTTGAAAATTCGGTAATGGGATATCCGAGATCCATTTTGTGCAATGCCATGTAATATTCTTCAAAATTCGAATGCCCCCATTCCACAAACGCATACTTTTCCATACCCTGTCCGATTTTAAACTTCGGCTCTTCTTTAATGGCCATATGCAGAACAAACGGAGAATATCTGCTGTGATGGATATTTTTGACATCGCGGGAAAAATTTTCGGGAAGCTCGAATCCGGGTACCATATTCGGAAATATCTGCTTGATATTTAAATTGGCCACCACTGCTTTACTTGCAAGGATTTCTTCTCCATTTGCCAATATAACGCCTGTGGTTTCTCCGCCGGCAATTTTAAACTGTTTAACCGTACTGGAAACTTTGATTGTTCCGCCATGGGATTCCAAACATCTGCCAAGAGCTTTAGCAAGTTCGCCTGAACCTCCAACCGGAAAATGTCCTCCATATCTATGCATGAAAGGCAATATGATATAAAATCCCATGCCGGTTCCTTTATCAAAAGGATTGATCATAGCCTCAGCCCCGTATCTAGAAAGGGATGTCTTGATTTTGTCGTGCACAAACCACTCATCCACCAAATCCCAGGCGCTTACAGACATAGCTCTCAACAGGGCGCGGCCTTCTGCACTTTGATCCATCATAGCATGCGCGACCCCTGCTGTGGATGATGGCCCAAACATGCCCATTGCGATCAGATCCACCATTTTGCCGGTCATTGCTTCAAATTTCTTATAAGTATCAGCATCTTGTTCTGATATCTTCGCAATAGATTCGCACGTCTTATCAATATCCAGTTGAATCTGAATAAAGGAATCATCTTCAAATATGATACCTGTTAATTTGTCGGTCCGCGTGTACTTCAGACCATGCTTTGACATCAGTCCAAGTTCGTCATTTTTAAAAAGAGGGTTAGCAAAAATGATATAGTGAGCAACTGAGCAAACATCGTGCTTGAAACCGGGAACAGTCAATTCTTTTGTCATTGTTCCGCCACCTATTTCTTCCTGATGCTCGACCACACATACCTTAACGCCTGCCTTGGCTAAGTACGATGCAACTATCAAACCGTTATGTCCCGCACCCACTACAATAACATCATATTTCTCTGCCATAATAATATACTCCTTTCATAAGCTAAAATTCAGTTAATTATTTACTTTTCTATGTTTCTATTTATTTTTCAGTTTATTAAAACATTATATAACTTGTTGATAATCATTAGTTTTATGGAGTTTCCTTGTTTCCATCCCCCTCGACGGGGGAGTGTTGGGGCGGGGGTGAAAAAGTATTGGAAACCATCCAAAAAGCTCTTTACCCCTCACCCTGGCCCTCTCCCACATGGGGAGAGGGGACTGTTGCGCTTCTCCCCCACAAGGGGAGCAAGACTTTAAGATGCTCCGCAATTTATGCGGCACAAAGGTTCATTAATAATAAAAGAACTACCGGCCGGTCTCTTTGCACAAGACCGGCCGGAGTTTATCATCAAATTATTTAGACAACAGCAAGAAATTATTCACGTCAAAATAGTTAGTGGTCAGTTTTGAAGCAGGTACATATATATGGTCCACGGTAGAAGGAGCGGAAGAGCTAATCGTAGCATGATGAACTTTTTCATCTATAAAGAACATAGCATCAGCATCCCCAGTGTTGCTTTTACCGCTCTGGCTCTCGCTATAATGCAGGAAAGTAATATACCATGTCCGGAAATCGCCGGATTTTTCATATACCTCTTTATACCAGACAGTATAAGTTTCCTGGTCAACATACATATGGTGTGTTCCCCAGTTATAATACGGGTCTTTGGGTATCTGTTCCACAATCCATACCTTTCTGGGAACATAGGTTATAACACCCGGCGCAGGCGCCCATGCATCACCTTTCCATCCCGGAACTTCATACCCTAATTTGAATACCATGCCGGTGTATGGATATTTTGTAGCAAGCCTTCCATCCGGCAATTCCTCAACAGGAATCATATTGGGGCTGGTAAAAGGAGCAAGTATCGTCTTTTCTCCCAGGTACTTCCATTTCATGGAACGGTCTTTGCCGGCCCATCCGAAATTCATATCATTCCATGCATCAGAGCCCATATAGGGATCAGACCTCGTTGTTGAACCGGTTTGCCGAATTCTGCGAATGGCAGGAACATAAGCATAATTGGTATTATCCCTTTTGTCCATATAAATGTAGGACATTGTATTGGTTCCCTTCATGGTCATCGGTTGCAAAACATTTTGAAATTGATAGGTCAGAACAAGATCGGGATTCCTTTTTATTTCCTGACCCGGCGGTCTGCCTGACATATAAAGACGGGTATCAACACCATCTATATAGCGTTCCAGTCCTGATGGATTTATCCATAACAGAGGTCTGCGCAGTGTTGAACCCATGAAACGATATACCTGCCAATTAAAGTTCGCTATAATCTTAGCTCCGGCTTTGGGATCTTTAACATCAATATCGGGAAAAGGATAACCGTAAATATTGTATAATGGAATTTTTCCCGTAGCTTTTTCGACTAAATCACCCTCAGGGCTTATATCGAATTTTCCGGCATTTTTCGCGCTTGCAGCAACGAATTTATCCTCATGCTTATATTTAAAGTTTATAGTCCCCGGATTAATAATCCAGCCGCCCCTTTCAACCGCAAGATACATCGCCGGAATGAAAAGGTCTTTGTATTGATCACAGTTTGTCTTATCGATAACCTTTGGCAATTCTGCAGCCTGCAAGTAACCGCCAACGCCTATGAGAAAAACAAGAGCTGGCAATCCCAAATATTTAAAAATATTTATCATTATTCTTTTCACTTTTTCTCTCCTTTGGTTATAGTGAATCCAAAAAACCTTTGCTGTTTCATGTATTGCCTAACAGCGCTTACACAACAACTTACACTATACTCAAAAAATCATTTATAATATTTACCACTCATACCCAATTTTAAATGTTGCGTCGCTTGCGTAATTAATAAGATTCGCAAAACCCCAACTGGCTCTCGCATCTCCGAAAAATGCCTGCAGTTTCAAATCGCAATAAATGCCTGGTTGAATATAGTATTTTATTGAAGGGGCAATCATAGCCGTGCCGCCTTCCCCATGCTTTCCGGGATTGTACCCAGCCGTAAACGAGGGATTAAGCTTGGATGCCAGCCAATAGGTCTGGATATTACACAATATCACATCCTGCTCTCTTATGTGTCGACGGTCCTGCCTTGTTTTTGTGGTTCCGGATATATACCACCTGTTATCCAAACGATTATTCCACTCATTGATCACCTTATGCAGCCATTCAACTGATACTTTTGTCAGATCTTTAGAAAGCCACGGTATGCGCAAATCCTTGTCAACCGCCAACGTAAACTTTGTCATCGGTTTTAAGAGAAATGTCTGAAGAACCAACTGACCGTCCTCTATCTTCCGAATGTTATCTGCGCTTACCAGACTGATAGGATAAGCTGTATAGTGCGTTATCTCACCTCTTATAATAGCTTCCGTACCAAATGCGATTAATTGATAACCGAAAAAACCGCCATAAACATGCTGTTTGGGATGGGTAAGAAAAGCCGTGGGTTGTGACGTAAGATGTACATATACAGCGGGTTCATTTACCACGTCCCTGAAATAAACCAGAGAAGCCTTAAATCTGTTTCCTATGTCGGCACTTACTTTTGCGCCATATTCATTTTCACTGGTTGGAACATCTTGCCTGACGTTAAGACCTTTAAAGTCAACAAAGGGCAAAATTCTCATATAAGGAGCCTGCAATCCGACACTTCGATTGCCCACGACACTGTCCAGAGGCGCAAACTGAGTCGGCCTGATATCCGGAACCCACAACAAATCAAAATTGAGGCCAAAACCGGGCATACGCGGTATGCTGTAGTTTATCCGTCCCATCCAGAGAGGAGTCTTAACATCATCCGGACTCTGAAAAAACATAGCATAGGATTGATCCGGCGGGTTGATAACATCGTTAAGGGTTTCAAGCATGCCCTCGCCCCAGGAAACAATCTGCCTTCCAGGCCTGAAGAAACCGGTGCCAGAATCGCCCTGATAGGCAAAATCTATAAAAGCTTCTCTTAAATCATTCTCAAATCTGATGTCTCTTAAACCATAATCAAATCTGCTGGCTCCTAAATTCTCCTTGATGTCATATCTGTGCGCAGCAAGGTCAAATATCGAATCATAGGCGCCGCGGTAAGTTAAATGGACTTTCTCCACCCTGAAAGGTCCCCATTCAATGCCTGGATTGATGTCAACATCGAACTTTAAGACATTTCTCTGTTGAACTCCATAAGCTTCGTCAAAAAAACCGTGCTGAAGACCATCTGCATCACGTAAAATAAAATTGGATTCGAATGTACCATGGAAACTTGAGGTCATCTCTGCCGCTGTATTTGAACAAATAACACCAAACACCATCAAAAAGACAAACACAAATAAACCTGTTTCACCCCATCTTCTCCTTCTCATATCTTTCCTCCTTAAATTATGTTTTATTAAAAAGATATAATTCCCCCTCCTTTTTTGTTTCCCCCTCCTTTCTTTGTAATATTTAACTATTCCTTTCTCCGGCATTAAACAGCCCTCTCAAAGATCATATCAATTACTAAGTGCTGTCAGGCAAGACATGAAACATCCAAAGGACTGTTTAATACCGGAGAGAGCAACTTGCCTATAAAGTCTATAAACATAACTGTTGAGCAATAATGTCTTTTAAAAATTCATCCATTTAAATCAATTACGAAATTTGCGATAATTTTTGGCTATTGACAAAAAAACCTCAGCTAAGTAAATTAATGAAAGAAGTCGGCATGGAGTATACAGTTTCCGATAGAACGAGCCGTCAAAAAGAATGTTTGAACACTCCGGATCTTCGTTTTTGATATATAGGCATGACCGGTTAATTTAGTCTGTTTTCCTATAATCTCGGAGGGAGTCTAAATAATTCATGGATCATTTAAGAGGAACAAAGATTTCCGATACTCATATTACTGACAGCAAGCTCTATAAATCACTTGGATCTCTTATCCATGACTATCGGCTATGTTATAAACTGAGCCAGGAAAAAATCTCGGAATTGATAGGGATCAGTGTCCGGCAATTACGGAATTGGGAAACAGATTGTCGTCGCGCTCGTATAGAGAACCTTCATGATCTTTCCGAAGCAACCGGAATCCCGATGCAGGTTTGTGTGGCTCTTAACGCAGATCAGCCAATCTGGTATTCTTTACAGAAAAGGCGTTTTGCATACTCGTCAATAGAAGCACAATCTTATTCTAATGAACTTTACAGATTCCATGAAGAATTGGGCGACAGATTTATAGTAAGCGCCGAAAGAATTTCAAAAGATAAGCAAATTGAAATGATTCTTTCATACCATCAGGAGGTTTATCATACCGTAAAACCCCTAAGGAAGGATGTTGTTGAGATGGCTGTTACGATACTTCCTGATTTGAACCATATAATCTTCGATTCCTGGGGTCATTATGTAGGTCACATTATCTTTCTGCCCCTAAGATTTGATGTATATGAGAAAATCAAGATGCAGAAGGACTTAGAACGTTATCTGGCTTACGATAAAATCAGCGACATCGTTGCTTTAAGTGAAGGAGTCTTCTTTTGTTATTCTTCATACGCTGCCAACATAAATGCATCACACCAGAATATCGTAAGCATTGCAAGATACTTTGCTAAAATCAAACAAAAAGAAAGATATTTGGTTTCCGCCTATTCACCTATAGAAGAAGCACACAAACTCTTTGAAAAGCTCGGCATGAGGTTAGCTATAGACTATAACGGTACGGGATCTGAAATCTATTGTAAACTGTATGAGAATAAACTGGATGCCCTGATGGAGCCAACGCAACCTTTATGGAATTTATTAAGTACTATTGAACAGCGTGATAGCCAAACGTTTCCAAAAAGCCTGATTACAAAGGTAAAACAGAACTGTTCTATAGATGCTATGGCTAACAAATTGGATAATAAAAGTATCAAGTTGGAAAATTATCCTAAAGAAAAATTACCGGACTATAATTATTTAAGTCATAATATGCCGCTAAGTGTTGATAATATGCCGCTAAGTGTTGATAATATAAAAAATGATGACAAAGATCCGGCGAAGGCCCAAATGTATTGCTTAAAGAAGGAGGCCTGCCAGAATCCTGAGTGTGTGCTACATAATATAATCGGCAAAGGCAATATAGTCTCCTATGGGACTTACCGGACAAAAGCATGCGTCTTATCTCGTCGATTTATTTGCAAAAAATGCGGCAAATCATTCTCCAACAGAACAGCGGGAATCTTTTATGACCTTTACGGCCTCCGGTCCCCGGAAGATAAAATCCTGAAGGCTCTTAAACATTTGGTCAAAGGTATGCCCTTGCAAAGAGTGGCAAAGATCATAGGTATTAAGCCCCATACTGTTCAACATTGGTTGAAGGTTATTTCCGAACAAAGCGGGAAAATTGATGCAATGCTTGAAAAAGAACTCAAGGTTTCCTCCAATGAACTGGATACCTTATGGACTTATGTAAAAAAAAACGCTCTGCACCAAAGAGCAGCACTTTATAATCGACGCGATGATAAATAAGTAATCTAACCGGTCCTTGTCTGCGCCACAGCCCGCGGCAGCGCCGGGCGGATATTGTGAATGAAATCGTCGTAGTCATGTGCTGCCAGCGTTGACGCCTTGCCAAAAATATTTCTTAACT
>DYJH01000049.1 GCA_020723255.1 Desulfonema limicola
AAACCCAAATAAGCGCCGGGATATTATATCGCCGACGCTTATTAAAATATTGTGGGAATCTACAATCCTGGACAACCTTATAATGATCTTCCTCTTTTGCCGCCAAAAGCGGAGTTGGCAAAACTAAGCGATCTTCAGCAGGAATTCCCATGTGTTTCAGGCTGTTCAGCCTCCAATCTATGGTGCATGCGCAATTATTTCAAGACTTACGCTGCTGGCCAAAAACTCGCACCAATGGTGCGAGAAAAGAAAACATTTGTGCCGGGAGAAAAAGGGCCAGACGCATATAAAACCTATATATTGGCTTCAAATTGCATTCTATGTCTTTCAATATGCCCCGTTATGTGATATAGAAGGCAAAAAGGAGGTATGAAATATTAGTTAAAATTACCAGCGTCTCTGCTTTAAATAATTATCGCATAGAACTGGTTTTTGATGACGGTGTATGTGGTGTAGTTGACCTCTCTGATTTGGTTGGTAAAGGTGTTTTCACATTATGGCGCGATCCACATATTTTCGAACAGGTTAAAATCGGTTCATTCGGTGAGCTTATCTGGCTCGACAAAATTGATCTTTGTCCAGATTCTTTGTATCTTAAAGCAACAGGAACTCAATGAGGACTGGGAAAGAGCACAAACTCAACAGGACATTTTGAATGTAGCCCCACTAACATAAAACCAGCTAACAAAGCCTTATCCATGCCAAAATAAATATGTTTTTTATTTACATCTATTACACTTTTTCCATAAAATGCAAAACCCCATGCAATGATTTTATTATATCAATTTATATATACAATTATAATTATTTGCTGTGCTCCGTTTCTTCTTTTTTTTGCCATCGCAGGAAATAAAAGGGTAGCGGAAAGGCTTGGCATGTCGCTTCCCAAAGAGTACCCGCAGAATCAAAGGATTTGGATTCATGCGCTTTCTGTGGGTGAGGTAATATCGGCAATACCGCTTATTGATGCAATCCGCCTTGAATATACGGATAAAGAAATAGTTTTTACTGTAACCACAATAAAAGGCCTTGAGATTGCAAGAAAAGAGCTTCATAACAAAATCAAAATCCTACCCATGCCTCTTGATTTCTGGTGGAGCATTAACAGGATAAGAAACCATATCAATCCGTATTTTTTTGTGCTGGTTGAAACAGATATCTGGCCTGCTCTTTTAAATGATCTGGCAAAAAGAAATATAAAATGTTTTCTTGTAAACGGCCGCATATCTCCACGTACTTTCATGGCATACAAGAGATTTTCTTTATTTATCAAACCCGTTTTTGATAAATTTACTTTATGCATGATGCAGTCGGAACATGACGCAAAAAGGCTTATTGAAACAGGAATTGATCAAAAAAAAATTATAACGACAGGAAATATTAAATTTGACAGACAATGGGTTCCAATGCAGGCGCAAGAACGGGATGAATGGCTAAAGAAGCTGTCTCTTTCTGCTGAAGATGACATAATAGTTGCCGGAAGCATCCATAGAGAAGAAGATAAAATAATCTTGAGTGTTTTTTTACAGCTATTAACTCTATTTCCGAGGCTACGCCTTATTCTTGCTCCAAGAAATATAGAAGAGTCGAATAAAATACTTAGCATGGCAAAAGAAATGGGTTTAAAAAGTATTCTTAAAACTGATTTATCCTATAATAAAGCTTCTTATGCGGTTTTGATTTTAAACACCATAGGAGAATTGAGCAGGATTTATGGCCTAGGCAAAATCGCTTTTGTAGGCGGAAGTCTGGTACCTTTAGGCGGCCATAATCTGCTTGAGCCTGCATGTTTTGGTTGTCCTGTGCTTTTTGGTCCATATATGCATAATTTTGTTCTTATGTCAGAGCTTATGATAAAAGAAGAAGGCGCCAGACAAGTTAATAACCAAACCGAGCTTTTTGAAAACATAAAAAAACTTCTTGAAGATCAGGATTTATATTGCAGAATGGGGGGAAATGCCAAAACATTTGTTGATAAACATCAGGGAGCTGCTAAGAAAGTTATAGGGCAGATTCGGGAAAATGTTGATGGAAGATAATAAACTCATTAGCCGAATTTTAAGGAAGAAGGGTAATAATGTTTCTTCAACCGCTTGATAAGTCTAATATCAACACCATACTCATTCGTGCAACAAACTGGGTGGGCGATGCTGTAATGACTCTTCCGGCGCTTGAAGCGGTATATGAAAACTTTCCATCCGCCCGGATTACAGTTATTGTAAGGCCATGGGTGGCTCCTTTGTTTGAAAATCATCCTGCTGTAAGCGAAGTTCTTGTTTTTCAAAAACATGACAGCTTCATAAAAGATTTTGCCGAAATCCGCGGTCTGATAGAATCAATAAAAGAGAAACAATTTGATCTTGCGATTCTTTTCCAGAATGCGTTTGAAGCAGCAATAATTGCCTACTTGGGAGGAGTAAAATACAGGGTCGGCTTCGATTCTGATGGTCGCGGCTTATTGCTGACCCACGCAATAAAAAGAACCGGTGAAATATTTAAGATTCACCAGGTCGAATATTACCTGTCTATTTTAAAGGCTGTAGGATTAAAGGCCGAAAGCAGGACCCCGGTTATTCATATAGCCAAAGATAATCTTTTAAAAGCGGCTAGTCTTTTAAAATTAAAGGGTATAACTGAAAATGATTTTTTGCTTGGTTTTGCCCCTGGAGCTATTTTCGGAAACGCAAAGCGGTGGCCTCCAGAGCGTTTTGCTGAGATAGGAGACATTGCGGCAGAAAGGTGGGGCGCAAAAACAATTATAATGGGCAGCAAAAAAGAAAAATATGTCGGTTCCATTGTGACCGGTCTTATGAATCACAGCCCGGTAGATTTTTGCGGAACAACCTCTCTTGAAGAAGCAATAGCGCTTATCAGCCGATGCAATTTTTTTCTGTCAAATGATTCCGGACTCATGCACGTGGCGGCAGCACTTGGAGTTCCGACCCTTGCAATTTTTGGTTCAACCGATCACATAGCTACAGGGCCGCGCGGCCCAAAAACCGGAATAGTAAAACATGATATTTACTGCGCCCCTTGCTTAAAGCAGGAGTGCCCAACTGATTTTAAATGCATGCTGTCCATAACGCCTGAAGAAGTCTGGGAAGAGATGGAGCGGTTCAGGTCAGCTTAAGGCAATATAGCCAAATGACAGATATTAAGAAAATTCTAATAATAAAATTAAGCTCGATAGGAGATGTCTTACACGCACTTCCTTTTCTGGAAGTAATGAAACAATGCTGGCCTGATTCTGCAATAGACTGGTTGGTTGAAGAAGAAGCTTCCCAGGTAATATTGGGGCATCTGGCTATTAACCGTGTAATAATTTCAGGAAGAAAAAGATGGCAGAAAGATATCCTTAATCCTTTAAAGTTTATAAAAGCTTCTTCCGACGCAATTATATTCTTCAAAGACATAAGATTATCTTCGTATGATGTTGTCGTTGATCTTCAGGGTCTTTTCAGAAGCGGAATATTATCTGCAATTGCAAGGGGAAAAAGAAAAATTGGTATGAGCGGAAGCAGAGAAGGTGCTTCTTTTTTTTTAAACGAGCCTCCGGTTCCTGTAGACTACGAGCAGCATGCAATTGACCGCTATCTTAAAGTCGCATCATATCTTGGCTGCGGCATCAAAAACTTTAAAGGTGAGATTCCTGTTTTTGAACAGGATAAAAAACTTGCTGACAACCTACTTGAATCACATATAGAGGATAAAAACATTATAGCCGTTAATCCGATGGCTAAATGGAAAACAAAGCTTTGGGAAGCGGATAAATTTTCAGAGCTTGCTTCAATGCTGTATAGGGATTTGCAATGCAGCATAATATTTACAGGAAGCAAACAGGATTTCCCGGTTATTGAGGATATAATAAATAAAACTGACAGTAAAGATGGAATAACAAATCTTGCAGGCCGGACAAGCCTAAAAGAACTTGCCTATCTTTATTCGAAATGCTCGGTTCTTGTATGTACTGATACCGGGCCGATGCATATTGCAGCTGCAATGGGTTGCAAGGTTGTAGCGCTTTTCGGTCCTACAGCTCCTTTGCGGACAGGCCCTTATGGAAACGGTCATGAAGTAATAAGAAGCGGGATGGATTGCAGCCCCTGCTTTAAAAAAGAATGCGGCAATACTATATGCATGAAAAATATAACTGTTAACGAAGTATATGATGCCATAAAAAGCGTTATATGAGGCTTCATTCAGAGTTCACACTTTTGCTGTCAAGGCGATGTTTTTCGAGGCGATATCTCATCGATCTTAAGTTTATTCCCAGCAATTCAGCAGCTTTTAGCTTATCACCGCCTGTGCATTCCAATGCCTTCGCTACATAAGCTCTTTCAATATCATCAATAATTGCATCAACAGAAACGCCATTTTCAACTTCGTTTAAATCGAATCTTCTGCCTTTAACCCCTTCCACAAATCTCCTTCGCTTATGCATGGAAATTGAAAGGCTGTCAGGAAGAAGAATATTTGTATCACTTATGGCAATGCTTCTCTCCATCAAGTTTTCAAGCTCACGAACATTTCCCGGAAATGGATATTTATTTAATAAATCTATAGCATATGAAGATAATTTTGTAACTTTTTTCCCCATCTCATTTGAGTACTTTTCAAGAAAATGCTGGGCTAAAGCGCGAAGATCACTTTTTCTATCTCTCAAAGGGGGCAATTTTATTTCTACAACATTTAACCTGTAAAAAAGATCCTCTCTGAATCGTTCTTCAATTACTTCGCTAGTAAGATCTTTATTTGTAGCAGATATTATCCGGATATCGACAGCAATATCTTCGATACCACCAACAGGTTTAAATACTCTTTCCTGGAGAACCCTCAATAATTTTACCTGAAGATGTATGCTAAGATCACCTATTTCATCAAGAAAAACTGTTCCCTTATCAGCAAGCTCAAACAGTCCTTTTTTGTCGTATGCCGCCCCTGTAAAAGACCCTTTCTTATGTCCGAATAGTTCACTTTCCATTAATGTTTCTGGAATACCTGCACAGTTTATCACCACAAAAGGCTTATCTCGGCGATTACTTTCTTCATGAATCGCTCTGGCTATAAGCTCCTTGCCGGTTCCGCTTTCGCCTGTAATAAGGACACTGGTTTTAGTGTTTGCGACCTGCCTTATAAGGTTATAAACATGCATCATGGCAGGACTATTTCCGATAATTTTACCGAAATGAAGCTGCTTTTTCAGTTCATTATCAATGTGTTTCTTTTCCTGCTCGATGGTTTTCAATTCAAGAGCATTTGCGATTGTCTGCTTGAGCTCTTCATTATTGAATGGTTTTGGAACATAATCATATGCTCCGCTATTCATAGCTTCAATTGCTATTTCAGTAGAAGCATAAGCAGAAATCATTATTACAACAGGATGCTGCTCTTTGCTTTTTGCTGCCTTGAGGACATCTATGCCAGTCATATCCCCCAACCTGATATCGCAAAGAAGAAGATCATAATTTTTCTTTTCCAGCAAAGATATTGCTTTGCTTCCGCTTCCAGCGCAAGTGATATTATATCCTTCCCTTGATAGTATTACATCAAGCAACTCTCTCATGCTCTCTTCATCATCAACAACAAGTATATTGAACGATTTATTACCCATAAAAAACAGTACATTTAAGAAGCCATCTATTAATACCTTCGTAAAAAGCAAGAAAACTGCTTTTTACGAGTCCGCCATGTTTTCAAAAACAATTTTTCCTCCAACCATTGTAAGACATGCTCTCCCCCTCATTTCCCAGTCATTAAATGGTGTGTTCCGGCCGAGCGAGCAAAAAGAGTCTGAATCAACTTTGTATGATATATTTGTATCAATAATTGTAATATCAGCAATATTTCCTTTTTTGATACCACTGTTAAGATTCAATATAAGCGCAGGATTGGAAGACATTTTTTTTATAAGTACAGAAAGGCTGATAATTTTTTCTTCAACAAGCTTTAATCCAAGTGAAAGTGAAGTTTCAAGTCCTATAATTCCGTTTGAAGCCATGTCAAATTCAACATCTTTTTCAAGGATAGAATGCGGAGCATGGTCGGTTGCAATAACATCAATAGTTCCATCGGCAAGTCCTTCTCTTATAGCATCCCTGTCAACTGCAGATCGCAGCGGAGGATTCATCTTAGCATTGGTATTGTACCCACAAACTGCATCTTCGGTCAGTGTAAAATAATGCGGGGCAGTTTCAGCGGTAACCGGAAGCCCTCTTTTTTTGGCATCCCTTATAACACTCAAGGATTGGGAGGTGCTTACATGTGCTATGTGAAGATGTGCGCCTGTCAGTTCACATAAAGCAATATCTCTTGCAACCATTATGCTTTCAGCTACATTCGGTATTCCTGCAAGACCCATTCTGGTGGCAATGATGCCTTCATTCATTGACCCGCCTGCCGAAAGTTCGATAACTTCGCAATGTGAAATTACGGGCAAACCGAATTCCTTAGCATATTCCATAGCCCTTCTCATGAGGCGGCTGTTTGATACCGGATGCCCGTCGTCAGAAACTGCTACTGCCCCGGCTTCTTTTAAATCGCCATATTCACAAAGCTTGTTTCCATTAAGACCGATACTTATGGCTGCAACAGGATATACATTTACTTTCCCTACATCCCTTGCCCTGTTAAGAATATATTCGGTAACTTGCCTGTTATCATTTGCAGGAATTGTATTGGGCATTGCGCAAACACCCGTAAAACCCCCTGATGCTGCAGCAAGAGTTCCTGTTTCAATTGTCTCCTTGTATTCCTGACCCGGTTCCCTCAAATGGACATGCATGTCAATCAATCCTGGAACTACTATTTTCCCGCAAGCATCAATTATCCTGATAGCATTGTTTTTATTTAATAATTCATGAGCATTGCTTTCCGATCTTTCAAAAGGCGTTATTTCAATTATCCTGTCGTTATCTACAAGGATATCAAAAATACCATCTATGTTCCCGGGATCCATGACTCTTCCACCTTTAATCAGCGTCAACATTTCGAATACCTCCGGAAATCAGGTACAATAAAGCCATACGCAATGAAACACCATTTGTAACCTGGTCAAGTATTATTGAATATGGACCGTCAGCCAATTCGGATGAAATTTCAACTCCTCTGTTTATAGGCCCGGGATGCATAACCAGAACGTCTTTTTTTGCTTTTTTCATCCTTTGCAGGTTAAGGCCGAAAACTTTCGAATATTCACGATCAGAAGGATATAAAAAGGTATCCTGGCGTTCTTTTTGTATCCTTAACATAATTATTACGTCTGCTTTTTTTACAGCATCATCTGAGCTTACTTCAACATGTGCGCCAAGAGTTTCGATTCCTTTTGGAATCATAGTTAAAGGGCCTGCAATAACCACCTCAGCTCCCATCTTAGTAAACCCTATTATGTCTGATCTTGCTACTCTGCTGTGAGATATATCTCCAATTATCGCAATTCGCAGCCCCTTTATATATCCTTTTTTTTCTCTAACCGTCATTATATCCAAAAGGGCCTGGCTGGGATGGGCATGCATTCCGTCACCCGCATTGATTATGGATGTTTTAAGCAATTTTGCAAGCATATGCGGCGCTCCGGACGAAGAGTGCCGGATAACAATTATATCCGGATTCATGGCCTCAAGATTTCTAGCAGTATCTATCAAAGTTTCTCCTTTAACTATACTGCTTGAGGTTTTCGATATGGAAATACTGTCTGCGCTTAAACGTTTTGCAGCTATTTCAAAAGAAGAACGTGTGCGGGTGCTTGCTTCATAAAAAAAAAGCACCACAGTTTTGCCTCTTAATGTCGGTACTTTTTTTACCGGTCTTTTTGAAATTTCTTTTAACCGGTCAGCAGTATCAATAATAAAGGTGATTTCCTCTGCTGAAAGGGTGTCCATATCAAGTATGTGTTTCCTTTCAAACTGCATACTGCACCTGCCTTATTTTAATATTTTACCGATCCTGTTCCACCTTACTCCAAAATTGTCCCCATCCCAGGACCAGTATATAATCATTGCTTTACCTTCCACAGCCTTCAGATCAACAAATCCCCACCATCTGCTGTCATAACTGTGATCCCTGTTGTCTCCCATTACAAAAATTGAGTGAGGCGGCACTTTAACAGGCCCGAAATTATCTCTTGGCTGATAATTAGCCGGAAATTCATAAGGATCTGTAAACTGCCCATAAGTATCTTTAATAGGTTCATTATTTATATAAACTTTTTTATTGTGTATCTCAATTATATCCCCTTCAACTCCGATAACTCTTTTTATAAAATCTTTTTTGGGATCTTCAGGAAACTTGAAAACAACAATATCAAGTCTTTTAGGATTTGTTACATCAATAATAGTTGTTCTTAAAAAAGGAATTTTAACTCCGTATAAGAATTTATTTACAAGAATATGGTCTCCTATCTTTAATGTTTCCTTCATAGAACCCGAAGGAATCTTAAATGCCTGTACAATAAATGTTCTTATGAAAAGGGCAAGAATTACAGCAATAATGATCGCCTCTATATTTTCTCTCAGAGCGCTCTTCTTTTTTGTTTCTTCCTTTACGGGTTTGTCTTTATTAATAGTTTTTGATTTCAATTTATTAAACCACCTTACAGCTTAGTTTACTTTCTTCCTGTCAATATAAACCGGATTTAAAAGCTATTGCCCGCAAAATACAGTTGCCAAGTATTCCGGCGGCAACATCATCCATTACTATTCCGACTCCTCCTGAGAGTCTTCTTTCAATTAAGCGAATTGGAAAAGGCTTTAGAATATCTAAGAATCTAAAAACAAAAAATCCTAAAATTAATGAAATAATATTAAATGGAAGTCCTATAAGGGTTATCATAATTCCAGCTATTTCATCAATTATAATACTACTAGAATCCTTTGTTTTCAATATCCTTTCGGCTTTATCTGCAACCCATATTGAAAAAATAATAAAAAAGGCCGTAAAAATCACCGCCCAAAGCAGATCTATTCTGGATAAAAAAAAGCAAAATAAAAGCCCCTCGATAGTGCCTAACGTACCAGGAGCTTTTGGAATATTCCCGACATATAAACCAGTCGCAAGGAATATGACCACCTTTTCTTTGATATCCATAAGTTGTTTTTATATCCGGATACAAATTTTGTCAAGAAACTGTAATACTTTAATTTACCACCCAGACGGCAAATTTTTTAGCCATATGTATAACTTTTCTGCTTACTCTCCCTATAAAATATTCTTGAGTTGCGGAAAGGCCGCGCCTTCCAACAATAATTGTTCCATAGCCGCCTTCTCTTGCCTCAGCTATGATGCTGCCGGCCCTGCTTGCTTTATCCGTAAGAATTTCTTCTGATATTCTTGATGGATCAATACCCGCGGAAATAAGCTTTTTCTTAGCTTCTTCCATAGCGGGTTTTATTTTTTTTATGTTTGCTTCTGTCCAATCGTTTTGCAGTGTAGAAATAGGAATTTCGCTTAAACTTTGCTGTTCAATGCCAAGAGATCTTATAACATGACATATCATTATCTCCGAATCGGTGTTATTAAGCATCGTACCTGCAACCGATGCGCATTTCATAGAATTTTTTGATCCGTCAAATGCTAAAAGAAATTTATCGGTATTAGGTTTTCCGCCGACAATAACAAGCGGCATTTCAGTTAAATTTCCCATCAGTTTATTTGCTACGCTTCCCAATACAATACCCTTGACATTACTTACTCCGGTGCGCCCGACTATAACCGCCCTATATTCTCCGCTATTTGCCTCCTGCAAAATATCCCTTGCTATTCCGACTTTTCTTCCCTGAATTTTAATTGACAAGGCTTCAGGCGAGAATCCGGCATTAATAAGAATTTTTCTGGCCTTTTCCATTGAATCAGTGACAAGCTGTTTCCGCTGTGCTGCCCATGCCTTTACAGGCGCTAATTTAGAACGGAACTCAGGATTTTTTTCCAAATCCCAGAAAGATTCGGGCAGTTCAGAATCAACATAGAATAAAACCACCCTTGCATTTTTGGGTTTAAGAACGCTGCCAACATAGCGGACAGCAGTTAGCGCTTGCTTTGATCCGTCAACTGGAATAAGTATTTTAGCTGCAGTTTTCATAGTATCTCCTTGTATAATAATTATTGATGGAGTTATAAGAATGTGATCCTTAAATTAATATTATATCTCATTATACGGTTTTTTGAGATCTATTATCAATTGATATTCATTTCCATCAGGTACTCTTTCAATTTTAAACCCCAATTTTTTACCCATAGCCAGCATCTGTGTGTTCTCAGCAAGAACCGTACCCCATACCTTTTCAATTCCATGATCCCTTGCAATATTAAGACAGCGTTTTAAAAGTGCAGCCCCGATTCCTTTTCCATGCCAATTATCGCCTACAAGAACTGCAAATTCAGCCTCTTTCGGATTGCGCTGACTGATAACACGAGCCACACCTATAATTTTTTCGTCGGTCTCCGATTCCAGGATAGCAACAAGCGCTATTTCTCTGTCGTAGTCAATCTGAGTAAATCTTGCCAGCATACTTGGAGATATATATTTTACAGGCGCAAAAAACCTGAAGTAGATAGTCTGCGGAGAAAGGGTTTTAAAAAGCTCTTCTATAAGAATAGCATCTTCGGGTCTGATAGGCCTTACAAACAATTTGATATTTCCGCCTATTGTAATATGAGTTTCATGCTGATTAGGATACGGACTAATAATAAGATGCATAGGCGCTGCACTGTCAGATTGTTTCACAATTACCCTTGCATCAATGGCACATGCCGAGTTTTCTGTAAAAATAAGGGGATTTATATCAAGTTCTTCTATTTCGGGAAAATCTGCCGCAAGCTGAGCGAGGCGTATAAGTATCTCCTCAAGCAGGTATAAGTCTTTAGAGTCATGATTTGTTTGGCCTTTCAGAATGCGATAAACCTTGGTTTCTTCCATAAGCCTTCTTGCAAGAAGACGATTAAGAGGAGGAAAAGCTATTGCTCTGTCTTTTAAAACTTCGGTCATTACGCCACCCATTCCAAAAAGAATGACTGGTCCGAATTCCCTATCTTTTTTTACGCCAAGTATCACCTCAAAATCAGGCCGTTTAAGCATGGGCTGAATTGTAACACCATCTATTTTAGCTTCAGGATTGTATAAACGGCAAGAGTCCAAAATGTTGCTATAAGAATTTTCAACATCAGATATGCTGTTTAAATCAAGCCGGATTCCGTTTGCGATTGATTTATGTACAATGTCCTTTGAACAGATTTTCATGGCAACCGGTAATCCTATCTCTTTCGCTTTTTGTACAGCTTCATTCGCAGAACAAGCTAATTCGGTTTGGTTAACGGGAATACCATACGAAAGAAGCAAAGACTTTGCTTCAACCTCATTAAGAAAAAAATTTCCATTTTCTATCGCTTTTTTTATTACTAATGATGCCTTTTCGCGGTTGAAATTAAGCTTTCCCGGAAGTCTTGGAGGAATTTCCTGAAGCAGTTCCGTGTTTTTTGAATGCTTGTAAAGATCCATGAAAGCCCTTACCGCGCGTTCGGGAGTATCAAAAGTCGGAATTCCTGCGTCATTTAAAATTTGACGGCCTTTTTCAACGCTGGACCCGCCAAGCCATGAAGTGAAAACCGGATATGAACTGTTTTTAAGAAAATCCGAAAGCATTTTTGCAATATTTGCGGGATCATTTAATGCCTGTGGAACCAGAATTACGAGAAGGCCATTTATTTCAGGAGCTTGTACACAAATTTTAACCGATTCCAAGTATCTTTTATGGTCGGCATCTCCAATTATGTCAATAGGGTTTGAACGGCTCCAGTAGCTGGGAAGTACTTCATCGAGTTTGCGTATGGTTTCCGGTGATAAAGATACAGGCTCCATCCCATAATCGGAAAGGGCGTCAACCGCCATAACGCCCAGCCCACCGGCATTTGTAATTATCGCGAGTCCTGGACCTGACGAATGCGGTTTTTTCGCCAATAGCTCAGCACAGTCAAACAGTTCTTCAAAAGTTTTAACACGCACTATTCCTGCACGTTTAAATGCGGCATCATAAATATCATCTTCTCCTGCAAGCGCTCCGGTATGAGATGCGGCTGCGGCAGCTCCGGCTTTTGTCCGCCCTGACTTTAAAGCGATAATCGGTTTAACTCTTGATACAGCCCGTGCAGCACTCATGAAATATCTGATATTTGTCAGATTTTCTACATACATAACTATGCTGCCTATACTGGGGTCCTGGCCTATATAATCTATCATATCTCCGAAATCAACATCGAGCATTGAGCCTACACTCACAAAATAACTGAATCCTATATGCTCCTTTACTGACAGATCCAGAACCGACGAGCATATTGCCCCGCTTTGTGATATAAACGCCATCTTTCCCATTACAGGCATTTGGCCTGCAAAGCTGGCGTTAAGATTTGATTTAGTGCATACTATCCCAAGACAATTAGGCCCAATTATACGAATACCTGAAGATTCAGCCTCTTTTTTTATGGCGTATTCAATCTCAATCCCTTTTGGGCCAATTTCTTTACCGCCTGCCGAAATAATAACAACGCCGCCAACACCTGAACTTACGCATTCATTTACTATTTTTGGAGCAAAATCTATGGGAACAGATATAACAGCAAGATCCACAGCAGAATTAATTTTATTTACAGCAGGATACGATTTCAGTCCCCACAATGTATTGTATGTAGGATTAACAGGAAATAAATTACCAGGGTATTTCCCGTTAATTAAATTCCTCATAATGGCAAAACCAATGCTTTCTTTTTTTTCACTTGCACCTATTACAGCGATTGATTTTGGCTGAAATATTTTATCCAGATTGTCAACACTCATTGAAATTAATTTCCTATAATGGAAAGAAAGACATTTTTACGAGTCCATCATTCTTTAATTTTGTGTGGGTTTACCAGCATCATTGGAATTGGTGTGGCCTTTGTCACTTTTTCGGCAACAGACCCGAAGATTAACTTATCAAGGCCCTTTCTTCCATGAGTGCCCATTATGAGAAAATCTATATCTTTTTCGTTTATATAATTGATAATTTCTTCGGCTGCATCACCATTTACAATAGCGATTTTAATGTTTTCAATTTCTTTGAAGTATTTTTCCGCAAATTCCTCCATGCTTTTTCTGCCTCCTTCAGAAACAGCATTTTCAAACAGATCAACCGAAGGATGTGGCACATATATGCTTGTAAAATATTGAAAAGCGCGCGCGACAAACAGAATATGTATTTCCGAATCAAATTTTTTTGCCATTTCTGTTACATAAGGAACGATTTTTGAGGATGCTTCTGAAAGATCTACCGGGAATAAAATTTTTTTAAATATCATATTTGTATCTCCTTTAACTAATTGTAATAAGGCAAAAGCTTGTTTGTATTTCAATTTGATTGAAAATATTTTAGCAAATGATATGCCACTGAATATATATAGTATTGTAAGAGTATAACACCCTGAAATACAATTTAATAAAGAAGGCAAATAAAATGATTAATCTATGCTTGTGATGAAATAAAAATTGTAATATGTCGATATTTTTTACAAGGTGATAAATTTATAGCATAATTTATGAGATAAGCATATCTTTTTTGCCTTAATTACCAGCTGTTTCTAACTTTTACGCCTTTTTTATCAAGATAGGATTTAATTTCGGAAACAGTATATGTCCCATAATGCACCATAGAGGCAATTAATGCAGCATCAGCCTTCCCTTTTGTCAGAACATCAAAAAGATGTTCCGGCTTGCCGGCCCCGCCTGAAGCAATCACAGGAATTGTAACGTTTTCCGAAATAAGAGATGTGAGCATTAATTCGTAGCCTTCACAGGTTCCGTCTGCATCAATCGAATTCAAACATATCTCTCCTGCTCCAAGTTTTTCAGCTTCTATCGCCCAGTTCAAAGCATCTATTCCCATAGGGGTTCTTCCACCGTTTATGACTATTTCATAGCCTGAAGGAATATTTTCACTTTTTCCGACATATTTTACATCCATGCCCAGAACTATGCATTGTTTGCCAAAGGCTTCGGCTCCTTTTGATATAATATCAGGGTTATTTACAGCAGCTGAATTAACGCTTACTTTTTCAGCTCCTGCGAGAAGAACATTGCGCATATCTTCATGATTGCGTATTCCGCCACCAACGGAAAAAGGAATAAATATTGTTTCAGCTACACGTCTTACAACATCTATCATAATATTTCGCTTTTCGCTTGAGGCGGTAATATCATAAAAGACAATTTCATCCGCTCCAGACTCATAATAATATCGGGCCATCTCAACAGGATCACCAATATCAACATTGTTTTTAAATTTTATTCCTTTTGTCGTTTTGCCTTCACGCACGTCGAGGCAGGGAATAATGCGTTTGCTTAACATGGTTCCCACACACAGAAATTTTTAAGAATTGAAAGCCCGGGCTTCCCGCTTTTTTCCGGATGAAACTGGGTGGCTATAATATTATTATATCCTATAATTGATGCAAATGAAATTCCATGAACCGTTGTTCCGATAATATGGGAATTGTCTTCAGGAGCCGGATAATATCCATGAACAAAATAGAATTCATCATTATCCTTTAAACCAGAAAGAACAAAGTGTTTAATTTGCAGCATGACACTGTTCCAGCCCATGTGAGGTATCTTAAGCCATGATATGTTTTCTCTTTTATTGTCAAACCTGAAAGAAAGTACTTTGCCGCCGATAATTCCTATGCACTTTGTGTCGTTTTCCTCGCTGTAATCCATAATTATCTGTGTCCCAAGACATATCCCAAGAATAGGTTTTCCTGATAAAAGGGCATCCTTAATGGCTTTATCAAGGTCAAGTCGCTTTATGCTTTCCATAGCAGAACCGGCGGCGCCTACTCCAGGGAATATAATACGGTTAGCATTTTTTATTTCTTTTGTGTCGTTTGTAATCAGGCATTTAAACCCCAGATGATTTATCGCACGCGCCACACTGGTAAGATTTCCTGCATCGTAGTCTATTATTGCAATCATTAACTAAACTTTGTTATGCCTCACTTCTTTTTATATTTTCCCACATTGTATCAAGTTCGTTTCGGGATAAAGATTCAACATTACGCCCGCTTTGGGCGGCTATCTTTTCCATAGTTCTAAAGCGCGTTTCAAATTTTTTTATTGATTCTTTAAGCGCAGTTTCAGGATGGATTGCAGCAAATCTGGCAATATTAACAAGTGTAAAAAGAATATCTCCGAATTCAACAGATATATTTGACTTTTCGTTATCATCAGTATTTTCATCAAGAGCGCATCGGAATTCTTGCCATTCCTCTTCAGCTTTTTGCATCACATCGCTAATGTTATCCCAGTCAAAACCGGTTCGTGCAGCTCTTTCAGAGATCCTGTATGCACGCATCAATGCGGGAAGTTTTTTGGGAACAGAATCTAAAACTGCCCCGGTTTTTGCTTTGTTTTTTTCATTCATTTTAATTTTATGCCAGCGGTTGCTTGAGAAAGGCTTCTTTTCAGCAGTTTCAGGACCAAATACATGCGGATGGCGGCGTAACATTTTCTCTGTAATTTGCTTTACAACATCATTAATTCCAAATTCTTCTTTTTCTTCAAAAAGCATAGCGATAAAGAAGATATGAAACAATACATCGCCCAGCTCTTCGCATATTTCCTCAGGATTTCCCGATTCAACAGCATCAACAAGTTCATATACTTCTTCCAGAAGATAGACAGACATTGTCTTAGAGGTTTGTTTCTTATCCCACGGACAGCCGTTAGTCCCTCTTAACGTTTCAATAAGCCCGATCAAGTTTATAAAACTTTGCTCTTTTCCGGTTGACCGCTTTTTATCCAAGCTTTTTTAACATCCTTTATTTTTGTCTGGTACTCATTTTTTATGCCTTTTGGAGTCACCATAACCATTTTATCTGAAAATATAACAATATAAGGTGATGTTTTCGACGATTTGATTATACTTGTGCTGCCCGATAGAAAAGCTACAAATACTATTAATAATATGGAACTTATTAATATCCCTTTCAATATTCCAAAAATTACTCCAAATATTCTATCCACCCACCCAAGAAAAACTATCTTTAAAATATATTTAATAATGGTTCCAATAATACTAATTACAAGGAAAACACAAACAAAAACCAAGATAAAACTTAACATGTTTAAATAATTATGATTAGTTATCCATTTTTCAAAAAATTTGCTGACATCCTGATAATAGGTATAAGCAGCGTAAAAACCTGCAAGCACACCGATTAGCGATGAAATTTCCTTTAAAACACCCCTGAAAAGACCACGAATAAGGCAGTAAGTCAGAATTACAATCACCAAGATATCAAACAGATTCATAATCCCCCTTTTGCCGGCCTTGTGAAAATTTTAGCCGTTTGTTAATTCTTGGACTCGCAAAAAAACTTCTATTCTGTATGAGGTACTACGAAGCATGCAAGTTCTATTCTCGCACTAAATCAAAAAGCGACTTCTCATTCGGCGGGAAAAGACTTCATCTCCCGCTGCTCACACTTTAAAGTACAATTTTTTTCCTGTTTGGGGCTAATGCGTAACTAAAATTTGAAAGCAAAAAATAAAACTTTATTTGGATGAAAAATATAAGTATGATTTTTATAACGTTATAATTAAAATATTTCAATAAATTACTGCAATTAATAAGGCATAAAACGTATTCTATTTTAATTACAATAATTTATATATTATAATAAAATATTTTTAATTACGTCAAGTTTTATCTACTATCAAATCGGCGGAAAAAAATTGAAATTAAAGTATCCGTAAAAACTCCCCGAACTCCTTGCCGGAATTGATCTTGTATGTAAAATTAATTCATATTACAGGATAAATATTTATTAAAGGTATAGTAAAAGAGAAGTTTCAAAACTTTTTACAATCCTATAAAGTTTGAATTTGTTATTTGCAATAATTTTTACAGTCATGATAACATAAAAAATTATGACATCATATATCGATGATAATTTCACTAAACTAACTTTTTCTGATATAAATCTGGCTAAACAGCTTTTCGGTGAAAACAACGCAAATCTTCAGAAAGTGGCAAATGCAGTTGCAATAAAAATACATGCAAGAGGGAACACAGTTTCTATTGAAGGGGATAAATTTACATCCAACCTTGCTAAGAATGTATTAACGCAACTCTACGGGTTGCTTAAAGAAAATTATCCTGTTTATCCGAATGATTTCGATTATGCCATAAAGCTTCTTTCAAAAGATGATAATTTAAAACTTAAAGATATTTTTCTTGATACTGTATATATAACTGCAAAAAAACATTCAATAACCCCAAAAAGCTTAGCGCAAAAGGAATATATTGATGCTATGCGAAATTTTGATATCGTGTTCGGTATCGGGCCTGCAGGAACAGGAAAGACTTATCTTGCTATGGCAATGGGGGTTTCCGCTCTTTCCAAGGGTCTGGTTAGCAGGATTATACTTACACGACCGGCGGTTGAAGCCGGGGAAGCACTGGGCTTTTTACCCGGAGATCTTGCTGAAAAAGTCGATCCTTACCTGAGACCGCTTTATGATGCACTTCACGATATGATGAGATTTGAAAAGGTTTCTAATCTTATGCAAAAAGGTGTAATTGAAGTTGCTCCGCTTGCCTTTATGCGGGGAAGAACATTGAATGACTCTTTTATAATACTTGATGAGGCGCAGAATACAACTTCGGAGCAGATGAAGATGTTTCTTACTCGTATTGGATTCAGCTCAAAAGCGGTTATTACGGGCGATATAACACAAATTGACCTGCCGCATGGGAAGATATCCGGCCTTATAGAATCTAAAAATATTTTGCAAAAAATAAACGGAATAAAATTTGTTTTCTTTTCAAAATCTGATGTTGTGCGGCATAAACTTGTGCAAGATATTATTGAAGCATATGAAAATCTGGAGGAAAAAAAACGAAAAACCTCAAACGACTCATAAAATCATAAATAAGACGTATTAAAAAGTTATGAAACTTAAAAAAATAAAAGAATCTATAATTAATTCATTCAACTCAAGTAAAAATATCAGGTGGTGGATACTGTTTTGTGTTGTTTTAATATTTGTGCTTACCCTTTACATAGAATTTATGCCCATAACTAGGACATATAATTTAGGGGACGTTGCCGATAAAAATATAAAGGCGCCGGAAGACTTCTTGGTTGTTGACAAAGATGCTACGGAAAAAAACAGAAAAATGGCGGCAGGTAATGTCCCTGTAGTATATGATTTTGATTCGACACTTTTAACTAAATTAATCCAACGAATTCAAACTTCTTTTACAGCTACAAGAAATGACTTATTATCTGGGAAATTCGATTCATTTGTTTTGGAAACAAATACTCAGCAGGCAGCTCTATCAAACAAATCTATAAGAATAAAAAAAGAATTTGAAAGTAAAATAGGGTTTTCTGTTCCTAAAAATGTTTTTGAACTGCTTGAAAAAAATAAATTATCTGAAGACATTCCAAATGCTATCATAAACATTTTGTCAAAAATTTTAATTAACGGCGTAGTTGCCGATAAGGATTCTTTGCTTAAAGAGATTGATAAGGGAATAACATTAATAAATATAGAAACAAAAGATGAAATTATAACTTATGAATTGAATTCATTATACAGCATTGAAGAGGCAAAAAGCAAAGTAAAATTGATCGGGCAGCCCCTGTTAAATGAGTTGACTTCGGGAAAGCGGAATTTGGTTATATTTTTTGTAATGCAGATGATTCAGCCGAATATAACATTAAATAAGAATGAGACTGAAGAAAGAATAAAAAGCGCTGTAGCTGAAATGGGTCCTGTACTATACAAAGTAAAAGCTGGTGAAATGCTTTTACGTGAAGGTGAAAAGGTTTCAGAAATACAGCTTATAAAATTGAAAGCTCTAAAGGAACAGGTCAGATATGAGCAGATATCGGCGGCCAGTATCGGCGCATCCATGATTATGTTATGCATGCTTATAATAACATATATTATCAGCATAAAGAATGATAAGGATATAATCGGCTACCATAATAAGAAACTTCTGTTTTTAGCCAGCGTAGTTATTATGTCATTTCTTTTATCTGTAATATCATCATCTCTGTCCAGATCTCTTCCTCTAAATGAGTTTTTTTCAATTAAAGCCACATCTGTACAATTATGCATCCCAGTTACTTCGGGAGCAATGTTAATATGTCTCTTTATGGGTTTGAACACAGCCGTTGCTTTTGCCGTTGTTATCGCTGTTTGCACTGCCATGGTATTTCAGAACCGCTTTGAAATACTGGTATACTTTCTGTTAAGCGGAATAATGGCGGCCTACTGGATGCAAAACTGCAGGGAACGCAAGGTGTTCATTAGAGCTGGGTTAAGACTCGGAATATTTAATATAGTACTAGCGACCTTAATTACAATTTATTATAGTGAGCTTTCCTGGATAACCTTGCTTTGGAATTGGTTTTTTGCATTTTTAGGAGGCATGATAACAGGTGTTGTTACAGCCGGGCTTACCCCTTTAATAGAGGTAACTTTTAACTTTTCTACAGATATAAAACTTCTGGAGATAGCAAGCCTTGATCAGCCAGTTTTAAGAAGGCTTATGATTGAAGCGCCCGGGACATATCATCATTCGGTAATTATAGGCTCAATGGTTGAAGCTGCTGCGTCAGAAATAGGCGCCAACCCTCTGCTGGCCAAAGTTTGTGGTTATTATCACGACATAGGCAAATTAAACAAACCTCAGTATTTCATTGAAAACCAGTCAAACGGAGTTAATAAGCATGATAAACTTTCACCATCTATGTCCAGCCTTATTCTTGTAGCTCATGTTAAAGATGGCGTAGAAATGGCGAAGAAATATAATTTGGGAAGAGAAATTGCTGATACTATCAGCCAGCATCACGGAACAAGCCTTATCCGCTTTTTTTATGACAAGGCAAAACAACTAAAGGGTGATAACATCCTAAATATTAACGATTTCAGATACCCCGGCCCAAAGCCTCAAACAAAGGAAGCAGGCCTTGTCATGCTTGCCGATGTTATTGAATCAGCTTCGAGAACTCTTGAAAACCCCACACCGGCAAGGATTCAGGGGCTTGTCCAAAACTTAATGAACAGTGTTTTCTCAGACGGCCAGCTTGATAATTGTGAATTGACATTAAAAGATTTGCATAATATCGCAAAAAGTTTCAACATGATTTTAAACGGTATTCATCACCATCGAATTGAATATTCTGATACAATGGTTTCAGGCAATGGAAAAGTGAAAAATGGGAGTACTGATAAACAACAGCCAAAACAGAATCAAGATCAAGAAGACGAATATACGAAAAACGGCTCAAGCCATCTTAAACGCCTTGGATTGTCCTGAAGCTGAACTGTCTATTTTAATTGAAGATGATGATGGGATTGCAAATCTAAACAGCAAATATTTATGCAGGAAAGGACCTACAAATGTAATTGCTTTCCCTATCCGTGATGGCAATTCTCCAGAAAACGACTATTATCTTCTTGGAGATGTTGTCATATCGGTTGAAACTGCCCAAAGAGAGGCAAACGATTCCGGCGCCGGATTTGATAAAAGATTTGCTGAACTATTGATACACGGTATTCTTCACCTTTTAGGATATGATCATGAAAAAAGCCGGCAGGATACTGAAAAAATGGAAAAAAAGACCTCCGAACTTTTAAAAATATTTGATAAAAGTTCTTTTACTTCTTCCTGATATCTGTAAAAGGTATAATCTTAGCTCCTTCCAGTGTCTTTGTTTTATCAGAACCTTCTAAAATGCTGTTATGGGTTTGGTGGGCTTTTTGATCGTCGGGGCATACAACATGTTCGATTCTTATTTTCTTTCCATTCATAGTAAATTCAGCGCCGTTTATATAAGAATCTCTTAGTATCCATGTTATGGTGTGGACAGGCACTTGGAGCATGAGTAGTTTGACATGATACCATGACGGTTTCGAATTCGGAAGGATTTCCTCAATCCTTGCGAATGAAAGCGGTTTACCTTCAAAATATATAAGTATGATATCTCCTTCAGAAGTCATATTTTTCTCCGCTGCAGAATCTTTAGCTTCTGAGTTCCGGCTGCACAGCAGTCATATAAGTTTTGTATGTAAATTTTAACTGTATATTTTTTTGCAGCGTCCTACCATAATTTATTAGCTTTATCAACAAAAACTATAAAGCTTCAGAAAGGGAACAGCCATTGTTGCTGATCTTATAATCCAGGGCAAGCGCACCTTTTATGAGTATCCGGATACTGATATACTTTGTTTAAGAAATCTTTTGTCTTTGAGAAAACGAATTAAACAGGAAGAGCACTGCTCTTCCTGTTGTATTTATTTTCAATATTAATAGAAATATTTATAGTAAGATCTATCAGGCAATTGATGGATTAAATTATTGCTTATTTCATAGAATAGTTCGATTGATTTCACGTCATATTTTTTAATTACATTTTGATTTTCAAGCTCGGATAAATGATGACGCGCAATCTGTTCAGCAATGCTGATATCAATTATCGAAGCGCCATATAATATTCCATAACTGTTTGATAAATAGACTTTAATAAGGTTGTTCTTTCTTCTTTTCCTTTTACCCTGGATAGCCCTGACAAAGTCTCTAAAACTAAAAATAACTTTATTCTCAAGTTCCTTTCCAAAAGATTTGACCACTTCAGCTAATATAACAAATTTACCATCTTCTGAAAAAAGCCACTCTTTTCTTTGTTCATCTTTTTTTTCCTTAAACCATGTGAATAGAAACCAGGTTGATGAAATAAAGAGAATGTATAAAATTATTGAGTTAAAATGTAGAAATCCAAGCAAAGGCGTAAAAAAAGAAAGTTCGCTTAATCTCTTAGAAAAGATAATAAATCCTATGCAAACCCCGGCGATTGTCCCTGAACCGATTATAATAGGTTTATAGTAACTGTTTATTTTACTTTGCAATTCATTCTTAAGTTGAAGTTTAATATTTAATTGCTCATTTTCTTTTCCCGGAGTTATAGCATTAGTAATAGCTTTTATGATATCAGTAACTTGGTTTATTGAAACAAAAGCATTTTGCTGAGAACCAAGTATATTCAAATCTTCTATTGCACATTGGATATCATTGTATCTTTGTTTTTGTTCTTCAGTCGAAAAGCTGTCTCCACTTTTTTCAGGCTGTAATTTAGCTAAGAGCTGAACGAGAGCATAACGTACGTTTGAAGCATTTGTTTCATTAACATCCAGATTAAAGTGATTTATGATATCTTTTAGTGAGTTGTATTTCATTTTTATATCTCAATTTAAACTTACCAAACTCCTTTGGCGCATCAGACATCTGCCGGTTGTAAAAAGAAGGTTAGCTGATTCTTTTATATTTTAAATTAATTATCACAAATGGCGAAAAGGATGCAACATAAGATTATTAGTAGGGTGGGGTGGGGGTGAAATGAATAATCAACCTCTCATTTCCCCCCACCCTGACCCTCTCCCACGAGAGGAGATGGGAGTAGTATGATTGTTTTAATGCCTCCCTTCGGGGGACTTCCTGAGGCCACCCGCTATACGGATGGAGTTTCACTCTTAGTATATCCTAACGTGATTAGATAAAAAATATTGCACATATTGATATTGACACTGCAACTTATAAAATCTTACAGAAATATCAATAAAAATATAAAATTTGATTGGTTGAATAGACAATAATATGGGTTTTCATTCCACCATTCCGGCTCAGTTTTCTTCTTCATTCATTTTTAATACTCCTCTCAGTTCTGCCCGGATCAGGCCGG